>NZ_JBVVPM010000017.1:42638-94794 GCF_055811255.1 Bradyrhizobium sp. MI1.11 | reverse complement strand
CACTTCGCTCTCGCGTCTCTTCGTCCTTTTCCCCCCCCCCCCCCCCCCGGCGCGGCCGCCCCCCCCCCACCCCCCCCCCCCCCCCCCCCCCCCCCCCCCCCCCCCCCCCCCCCACCGAG
This sequence comes from Bradyrhizobium sp. MI1.11, assembly GCF_055811255.1. Lineage (NCBI taxonomy): Bacteria > Pseudomonadati > Pseudomonadota > Alphaproteobacteria > Hyphomicrobiales > Nitrobacteraceae > Bradyrhizobium > Bradyrhizobium sp. MI1.11. Next base: position 94,675 of record NZ_JBVVPM010000017.1, on the reverse strand, counting down.
GGTGAGGAAAAAGTTCGCGCTAAATCCCCAGCATCATCTTCGCAATAATATCGCGCTGGATCTCCGAGGTGCCGCCGAAGATCGTGTAGGCGCGGCCGTTGAGATATTCCGGTACCACCGTCAGCATCTCCTCCGGCATCGGCGGCTCATGGTTGAGCCTGTAGAGCGGGCGCATCGGCTCGACCGCGAGGGCGTCATGGCCGATCACGTCGGCGCCAAGCCGGGTCACGGCCTGCCGGATCTCGCTGTTGCGCAGCTTCAGGATCGACGACACCGCACCGGGATTCTGTCCGGTCTGCAGCGCCGATAGCACGCGCAGCTCGGTCATCTCCAGCGCGTCGATGTCGACCTCGACCTCGGAGATGCGCGTCGCGATGTCGGGACTGTCGATGGCGCGCCCCGTCAGGTCGGACTCGGCAAGCTCCGCGATCGCCTTCAGCCCCTCGCGCAATTTTGCCGAGGCGATGCCGGAGCCGCGCTCGAACTCGAGCAGATATTTTCCGTAGGTCCAGCCCTTGCCTTCCTCGCCGACGCGGTTCGCCACGGGAACGCGCACGTCGTCGAAGAACACCTGGTTGACCTCGTGGTCGCCGCCGATGGTGAGGATCGGGCGCGTTGTGATGCCCGGTGTCTTCATGTCGATCAGGATGAAGCTGATGCCGTCCTGCTGCCGCGGGCCGTCGCTGGTGCGCACCAGCGCGAACATGCGGTTGGCGTGGTGGGCATGCGTGGTCCAGATCTTGGTGCCGTTGATGATGTAGTCGTCACCGTCGCGCACCGCGCGCGTCTTCAGCGAAGAGAGATCGGAGCCGGAGCCCGGCTCGGAATAGCCCTGGCACCAATAGTCTTCGCCGGAGAGAATGCGCGGCAGGTAGAAGTTCTTCTGCTCCGCCGAGCCGAAACCGATGATGACGGGGCCGACCATCTTCACGCCCATCACGTTGACATTGGGCACCCCGGCCCGCGCACTTTCCGTCTCGAAAATCCAGCGCTGCGCCGGCGTCCAATCCGGCCCGCCATGCTCGATCGGCCAGCCCGGCGCGCCCCAGCCGCGGCTGTGCAGCGTGCGCTGCCAAGCCATGCCGATATCGGGGTCGGAGAACACCGACGGCGTCAGCGCGGTCGCGCGCTTCATCTCCTCGGTGAGATTTTTCGCAATGAAGCCGCGCACCTCGTCCTGGAAGGCGCGCTCCTCGGCATTGAACGACAGGTCCATGATGCGCTCCTTGTGTCAGGCTGGCACGGTGGTGCGGCCAAGCCGAGCGTGGCGGCCGTAATGGTGCGAGCTGCCGCCGAACAGCGTGTCGAAGGCGACCAGCCGCTTGAAATAAGCGCCGACCTCGAGCTCTTCGGTGACGCCCATGCCGCCGTGCAGCTGGATCGACTGCTCGCCGACGAAACGTGCGGATCTGCCGATCTTCGCCTTCGCGCCCGACGCCGCCCGCGCGCGCTCGACCGGATCGGAGTCGACCTTCAGCGCGGCGCGCAACGCCATCGAACGCGCTTCGTCGACCTGCACCGCCATGTCGGCGAGGCGGTGGCGGATCACCTGGTTGGCCGAGAGCGGCCGGCCGAATTGCTTTCGGATTTTTGTGTACTCCAGCGTGGTGTCCAGCAGCACCTGCATGATGCCGACGGCCTCGGCGCCAAGCGCAGCCATGGCGCGGTCAACAGCCCATTCGATGGCCGCCAGTGCGTCATGCCCGTTGCCGAGCAGGGCATCCTCCGGCAGTTGCACGTCCGATAGCTCGATGTTGCAGGCCCGCCCGCCGCCGAGGCGCTCGTAGTCGCTGATGGCGAGGCTCGGCGTCGTCGCCGGCACCAGGAAAAGGCCGATGCGGCCCGACGGTCCCTGATGATCATGGATATGCGCGGAGACGATGATCTCGTCGGCGGCATGACCGTCGAGCACGGCAATCTTGCTGCCGGCAAGGCGCCAGCCTTGCGCCGTCTTGTGGGCGGTGGTTGCAACATTGGCAAGATCGAACCGCGCCGCACGCTCGGAATGCGCGAGCGCGAGCTTCAACGATCCGTCAGCGATCTTCGGCAGGATGGCCTGCTTCTGCGCCGTGCTGCCGCACCGCTCGATCAACGCAGCGCCAAGCACGACCGTTGCGATATACGGCTCCGACACCAGCCCGCGGCCGAAGGCGTCCATCAAAATGCCGATCTCGACCGCGCCGCCGCCGAGCCCGCCAAATTCCTCCGCGATCGGTAATGCCAGCCAGCCGAGTTCGGCGAATTGCGTCCACATCGCCGGGCTGAAGCCGAGCGGGTCGTTCGCCATCTTGCGGCGGTGATCGGCATCGTAGATTTCGGCCACGAAGCGCTCCGCGCTTTCGCGCAGCAGCCGTTGCTCGTCGGTGAGATTGAGATCCATCCTGTCTACTCCGCGGCTGCCGGCGGCTTGCGCACGGAGGGGTGCAGGCCGGATGGATCGACCACCATGCCGAATTCCTGAAGATTATGCGCGTGGCAGAGCTGATGCAGCGCAAAGGCCTGGTCGATCGCGGCCGGCTGGCCCATCACGTCAACCGAGCGGTTCACGGCTTCCTTGGTCAGCTTCAGCGCAAAGGACGGTTTTGACGCGATTTTGCGCGCCAGCGCGAGGACGGCGGATGAAAGCTCTGCGCGCGGCACGACCAGGTTGACCATGCCGAGTTGATGCGCCTCCTGCGCGCTCCAGCTGTCTGCGGTGAACAGGAATTCCTTGGCCTTGCGCGGGCCGAGCTCCCAAGGGTGCACGAACCATTCGACGCCGCAGACACCCATGGTGACCACGGGATCGCAGAACTGCGCATCGTCGCTGGCGACGATGAGATCGCAGGCCCAGGCCAGCATCAGGCCGCCGGCGATGCACTTGCCGTGCACCTCGGCAATGGTCGGCTTGGCGAGGTTGCGCCAGCGCCGCGTGATCTGGAGATAGATCTCCTGCTCGCGCGCGAAGCGGCCATGAGCGTTTGCTTCGGCGAAACCGCCCCAATTCCCGATCGGCGGAAAATCCACGCCGGCTTCATTCTTGCTGCCGGGCCGCAAATCATGGCCCGAGGAGAAGTGCGGACCGTTGCCGGCGAGAATGATCACCTTGACCGAATCGTCCTGCACCGCCTCATCGAAAGCGGCGTTGAGATCGTAGGTCATTTGCAGGTTCTGCGCGTTGCGCGCGTCGGGCCGGTTCATCACGATCCGGGCAATCGCCGGCTCCGGCCTCTCCACGAGGATGGTCTCGAACGAACTCATCGCGTTCCCCTGGCGTTCCCGACCCGGTATTATTGTTCCCTCAAGTTGACTATTACAGCCGGGATTAAGCAAGAGGCTTGCGTACATCGGCTGCATTTCGCGGCCTCGGCCCGGACGCAAGATGTCTGGCATCTCGCGCGCGCAATCTGGTAGCTTGCGCCCGATTCCACCGGGAGAAATTTGATGCGCAAGATCCTGACCGTACTGGCGGCGCTGGCCTCGTTGAGCCTCACCAATTGCGGCTATAACGCGATCCAGAGCGAGGACGAGCAGATCAAGGCCAACTGGTCCGAGGTCGTGAACCAGTATCAGCGCCGCGCCGATCTCGTGCCCAATCTCGTCAACTCGGTGAAGGGCTTTGCGCAGCAGGAGAAGGACGTGCTGCTCGGCGTCACCAATGCCCGCGCCAAGGTCGGCAGCATCCAGGCGACGCCCGAGGTGCTGAACGATCCCGCCGCATTCCAGAAATTCCAGGCCGCCCAGGGCGAGCTCTCCGGCGCGCTGTCGCGGTTGCTCGTGGTCACCGAGAACTACCCGCAGCTCAAATCGGATGCGCTGTTCAAGGATTTGATGTCGCAGCTCGAAGGTACCGAGAACCGCATCACCGTGGCGCGCAACCGCTACATCAAGGCGGTCCAGGACTACAACGTCACCATCCGGTCGTTCCCGAGCAACGTCACCGCGATGATGTTCGGCTACAAGGAGAAGCCGAACTTCACGGTCGGGAACGAGAAGGAAATCTCGACCGCGCCGAAGGTCGATTTCAATCCGGCGCCCGCGCCGTCGAAGTAAGTGCGCACTGTTTTGCGAACGCGCTTCGCCCCACCCACTACTGTCATTCCCCGCCAAAGCGGGGAATCCAGTACGCCGCGGCTTCGCCGTATCCCGCCGGCGTCTCTGGAATACTGGATCGCCCGGTCAAGCCGGGCGATGACAGCCCATGTGTGGCGAGCGATAGTCGCTGTCGCATTCTCATTCTTCCTCACCTTTGCGCTTCCCGCCTCGGCCGATGTCGCCATACCCCAACTCACCGGCCGCGTGGTCGATCAGACCGGCACGCTCTCCAGCGGTGACATCGCCGCGTTGTCGCAAAAGCTGCAGGACTTCGAGACGCGCAAGGGCAGCCAGGTCGCCGTCCTGATCGTGCCGACGACGGATCCGGAGACGATCGAGCAATTCGCGATCCGCGTTGCGGAGGCCTGGAAGATCGGGCGCAAGAAGGTCGATGACGGCGCCATCCTCGTCGTGGCCAAGAACGACCGGCATTTGCGCATCGAGGTCGGTTACGGCCTCGAGGGCGCGCTCACCGACGTCACGTCGCGGCGCATCATCGATGAAGCCATCACGCCGAAATTCAGGAGCGGTGATTTCGCCGGCGGCATCACGGCAGGCGTCGATCGCATGATCCGCGTCATCGACGGCGAGCCGCTGCCGACGCCCTCGCGCAGCGTGAATTTCGGCGATTGGAACGACGTCGAGCCGCTTTTTTACTTCCTGCTGTTCGGCCCGCTGGTGATCGGCGGCATCCTGCGCTCCATATTCGGGCGGCTGTTCGGTTCGGGAATAACGGGAGCGATCGTTGGTGTCCTCGCCTGGTTCGTGATCGGCTCCGCGGTCGTTGGACTGGGCGTCGGTGTGCTCGGCGCTGTCCTGACGTTTATCGCCGATCTGTTTGGGGCGGGATCGGGCACGGGGTCGTCGCGTCGCGGCTCGTGGTCGAGCGGCCCGTCATCCGGCGGCTGGAGCAGCGGGTCGTCGTCGAGTGGCGGCTTCAGTGGCGGTGGCGGCAGTTTTGGCGGCGGCGGCGCCTCGGGGAGCTGGTAGGTCATGAGCATCAAGCGCATCACCCGGCATCTGCTCCAGCATCATTGGCGTGCCAAGCAGGTGTTTCCTAAGGGCGTGCTCGACCGCATCGAGCAGGCGATCAAGCGCGGCGAAGCCAGCCATTCCGGTCAGGTCCGGTTCGTGGTCGAAGGCGCGCTCGACGGCGGTCCGCTGTTTCGCAACCAGCCGGCGCGCGAGCGCGCGCTCGACGTGTTCTCGCAACTGCGCATCTGGGACACCGCGCACAACAACGGCGTCCTGATCTATCTCCTGCTCGCCGACCGCGATGTCGAGATCATCGCCGACCGCGGTATCGATGCGAAGGTTGGCGCCGAGGGCTGGGAGAGCATCTGCCGCGCGATGGAGGCGGAGTTCAGATTAGGGCAATTCGAACGCGGCGTGATCGACGGCATCGAGGCGGTGTCCCGCGAGCTGGCAAGGCATTTCCCGCCGCAGGGCCCGCATGCGAACGAGCTGCCGGATGCGCCGGTGGTGATGTAGTCGCTACAAGCAGGCGGTGATGGAGCCCCGCTGTCGTCCTGGCGAAAGCCAGGACCCATTACCCCAGGGAGAAGTTTGGCGAAGATTCATCGTTCGGTACGTCTGCTGCGTACGGCCGATGGACCTCGCGGTATGGGTCCTGGCTTTCGCCAGGACGACGTTGTGGGGACATCGGTGCTTCGCCTCGCGGGCACACGCAGCCGCACGCCCACCTAATCGTCCAGCTTGTTCAGATCCCGCACCGACTGCATGATCGGCTCGAAGTTCGAGCGCGCATCCAGCGCTTCGAACAATTGTGCGGTGTCCTCCAGCAAGCCGTGCGACCGCGCAATGGCGATACGCACGTCTTCCTGTGGCGCGTCCGATAGCCGGCCGTGGCCTGAAAGCAGGATCCTCGCGTTCAATCCCTTCAGCCGCTCCAGCGACTCGATGTAGTCGGCGATGCTGCCGGAGCCGAACACGCCGCCCATCACGCCGCCGGGCATGAGCGTATCGGCGGCGAACAACAGCCCCTTGTCCTGATCGAACAGCGTGATGCAGGCCGAGGTGTGGCCGGGCGTGTGCATCACGTTGAGACGGAAATTGCCGAGGTCAATCAGATTGCCTTCCTCGAGCCAGATGTCGATATTAACAGGCACGTTCGGCTCGTTGAACATCTTTCGTAGCATCGAGAAGTCGTCGCGCAGCATGATCTTGTTGGCGGCGAGGCGATGGGCGGCGACGAAGGTGCGGCGCTCGTTGAAGTGCCAGGCTGCGCCGATGTGGTCGAGATGCTCGTGGCTGAGCACCACCATGTCGATCTTCTCCGGCGGGCAGCCGACGAAGTTCAGGCATTCGACCATCGCCGCATAGTTCGAGGATAGCCCGGTATCGATCAGGATGGTTCGCGCCGAGCCGCGCACGAGATAGACGTTGGCGGCGCGATTGGAGAAACGGATCTGGTAGACGTCGTCCGCCGCCTGGATCAGCGAGCAGGTGTCGTTCTTCATCAGGACCGGAAAGGCTGTCGGCTTGCCGTCGCTCATGATTGGGCCGCCCGATAGCTGACCGCGTTGGCCGCGCGCAGGCGCTTCGACAGCGCATCCATCACCATCAACGCAAACGCCGGCTGCTGGCTGACGAGATAGACGAAGCGGGCGTGGTTGACCCTCATCACCTTGGTGTTCGGCGCCGCCGCGATCGCGGTCGCCGAACGTGCGGAGCCGTCGATCACGGCCATCTCGCCGAAGAATTCGCCCTTGCCGAGTTTGATGATGCTGGTCTTGCTGGCGCCGCTGAATTTGGCGATCTCGACCTCCCCGTCGAGGACAACGTACAGCTCGCGGCCGGTCGAGCCCTCCTCGAAGATGATGTCATCGACGCCAAACTCGTTGATGCACTTCTCGATCGTCATGACACCCCCCAAGGGCCTTCTGCAGCCGTTCTGGCTGACAGGCAGTCATGTTAGCGGGGTAACAGGGGCGGGCAACAGCCTGTTCGGCGAGAGCGTGGCCTGCCGCAGGGCAGCATCGGCTGACAATTTGTTGCACAACGCCACATCGGTTCCACTTTCCCGGCCCAATTCGGCCCCGGATGAATTCCTAAAATTTTGGTAAGCGGGTCCGCAGGTAAGGAATTCGCAAGCAATGAAAGTTACCAAAAGGTCAACCGAGACTGGAGTATTTGAGCCGTGAGCGAACCAATGCCCGAGCAGGCCGCCCAGGATACTGGCGTCGTCGAAGCCGCAGCGACCGTGCCGCAGGCCATCGAGGCTGCTGCCGGCATCGAGGCCCCCTCGATTGCCCCCGACCACGAGACGCCGCCCAAACCCGACCTGGCCAAGGTCGAGCCCCCAAAAATCGAGGCATCGAGGATCGAGACGCCGAAGTTCGAAGCCAAAGCCGAGACCAAGCCTGAAACCAAGTCCGAGCCAAAGCCCGGCAAGCTCATCGTCATGGCACCCGCGGAGCGGTCCTGGGACCGCGAGGAGTTCGCGCCGCATGTGAAAGCAGACGAGCCGCGCGAGACCGCCGGCAAGCGCCGCCTGTCGGCGATGGCCGCGGTGGCGGCGATTGCGGCCAGTGTCGGCGCCATCAGCGGCGCGCTCGCGACCGCAGGGATGATGCACTTCGCAAGCCCCGCGCCGGCACAGGTTGCCGACACCAGCGCGCTGGAATCCTCGGTCGCCCGGATCGATGCCGATGTCGTCGCGCTCAAGGCCAACGTCGAGCACACGTCCAAGATCGGCCTCGGCCAGTTCAACCGCACCAACGACCGCCTCGACAAGCTCGAGAAGGCGCAGGCCGAGCCGATGGCCAAAATCGCGAAGCTGTCCGAGACCGTCGACAAGCTCCGCGCCACCCCGCCCGCGGCGCCCGCCCAGGCCGCAGCCGCCGTGCCGGCCCGTGAGACCACCGGCTCGATCGCACCGGCGCAGGTTGCGACCGCGGCAGCTGCGCCAGTTCCCGCCGCACCCAAGACCGAAATCGGCCGGCTGCCGACGGTCGAAGGCTGGGTGCTGCGCGACGTCTCCAACGGCGGCGCACTGGTCGAGGGTCGCAATGGCCTCTACGAGGTCTATGCCGGCGACCCCATCCCCGGCGTTGGCCGTGTCGATGCGATCCGCCGTCAGGACGGCCGCTGGGTGGTCGTCACCAGCAAAGGGCTGATCGTCGCGCGCTGAGCGGCTCATCATCCGACTTTCGAAGAGGCGCTTCACCACGATGTGAAGCGCCTTTTTTGCTTGAATAGCCGTCCCTGCGCGGTGTTACCTGAGGCATGAGCCGCGCCTTGCGAATTCTCGTTGCCGCCGCCGTATTTTTCGGCGGCGTCGTGTCGTTGTTGGCCGCGGAGAACGCGCAGCTGGCGCGCGGCACGGCGATCACCGACCCCGATCTCCTGCGCGAGCTCGACCAGCACGATGCACTCACGATCTCGCGCCTGTTGTGGCCGGAGCGGAACGCGAACTTTCCGCTGACGACCGATCTGATGTTTTCGTGGTTGTCGCAGCTCAAGGAGATTCCTCCCGCGATCGAAGCGGAGATCGACCGCTACGTCGCGCGGCAGAAGGCGGCATATCCGACCGAGACCATCGGCGTCGGCGAGGGCTTTGACGTGCAATTGTTCGATCGGTCCAATCTGAAATCCCGCGACACCCGTTTCGTGCTGGCCGGCATCGTCAACCGCATGGACCGGGCCTATGTCTCGGAGGACTCCTGCGGCGAGATCAGGCTGATCTATCGTCTCGCGCGTTTCGAGACAAAACCGGATGGCGGCAGGACAGCCACGCGGCTGCCGATGACGCTCAATCTGGTGATGAAGGCGCGCGACGCGCGCCAGATGGACGGGAACGGCAAGCCGATCACCTGCGCCGAGGTCGCGCGACGCTGGCTCGGCAATGGCGACTGGCAGGGGCTGATCGGCGGCGACTTCTTCCCTTACGATGCGATGCTCGATCGCATCGAGACCAATGTTCAGATCTCGGTTGCGGCGAAATCGGCGCTGCACGATTTCCGCTCCGACTATCTGCTCAAGGTGTTCAAGTACGACGCCGTCTCGAAGATGTTCGAGGAATCGACGCTGGAGAACCAGATCGACCGTGACCGCATCCTCACGGACGACGCGCTCCGGCGCGACTTCAGGGATTGGCTGCTCGCGCCCGATCATCTTCGCGATTTCGATCGCGGCACGGTGCTGATCCCGGAGAAATTCCTGGCCAAGGCTGCAATCGTGCCGACGCCAGCCGGCCTCGATGCTTCTCCGTTGCAGCCGGAGTTCGGGATGATGCAGGGGGAGGGCAACGGAGAGGGGCAAGGCGAGCCGGTCTTCTCCGACAACGACGTGGTCGGTGCGTTGAAGCAAGCGGCCGCGCGCGGCGACATGCAGAACGTCCGCTCGGTCGCGGGCTTCCAGCGCCGCCTCAACGACGTCACCTGTGCCGGCTGCCACCAGACCCGCGGCATCGGCGGCTTTCACTTCCCGGGCGTCGATTGGCTTGCGGACAAGCCCTCCAATGCCACCATCGTGCCGGCCTCGCCGCATTTTCTTGGCGACCAGATCCGCCGCCGCGACATCCTGACCGCGATGGCCGCGGGCAAACGTCCTGATTTCTCACGCGGATTTGCCAGCCGGCCGCAGACCCGCGGCAGCACTGAGCTGGCGGGGACCGAATATCAGGACGGCTGGGGCGCGCATTGTTCCCTGGAAAATGCAGGATCGGGATCGGCCGACAAGAGTTTTACGTCATGGAGCTGTGCTAAAGGGCTGACCTGTCAGGCTGCCGCGGCCTCGCGCCGCATCGGCATGTGCTTCATCAAGACGCGTTAAGCCCACAAGCGATTTGGATGAACCCATGACGAATACGAGCGAAGCCAACAAGGAGCGCAATCGCGAGATCGCGCAGAATGAAGAGGCCAAGCAGGTTACCGGCAGCATCCGCGTCAGCACCTGGGCGGTCGCGGTCGTCGTCATCATCGGCGGAATCCTGTTCACGCTCGGCTGGCTCGCGCTGAAGTAGTCGGCGCCCTCACTTCGCGTAGTTCGTCATGCGCTTGCCGGGCAGCAGCTCGTAGGCCGGCTTCCACCCGGGCAGTGCGGCCATGCGGCCAAGCCAGGCCTGGATGGCGGGATAGCTTTCCGCGAAATCGAAGCCGTGCTCGTCGCTCGGATAGTGCAGATAGGCCATCATCGAGATATCGGCGACGGTCGGCCTGATGCCGATCGCAAATTGATTGTGCTGCAGATGGCCGTCGAGAATGCCGAGAAAATCCTCGAGCCGCCGGCGGAAATGTTTCAGCACTTGCGGATCGTTGCTTTGCGTGAAGGCGCGCATGAAGCGGTAGGTCGCCATGTAGCCGGTGAGCTTGTGGTTGTCCCAGAACAGCCAGCGCAGCAGCTCGAACTTTTCCCCCTCGGTCTCGGCACCGAAACGCCCGTACTGCTCGGCAAGCTTGAGCAGGAGAGGCGCGGTCTGCGTCATCTTCACACCGTCGATCTCGAGCACAGGAATTTCGCCCATCTCGTTCACGCTCTTGCGCCATTCCGGCGTGCGCGTGACGCCGCCGCCAAAGTCGGTCCAGACCGGCTCGAACCCCTCGCCGCAAAGCGTCAGCATCAGCGCCAGCTTGTAGCTGTTGCCGGATTCGGGGAAGTAGTGCAGGCGGTAGCTGGGCATGGGACCTCGCGATTGCTTTGCCAATTGTTATACCGCGATCTCCCGACGTCGTCATTGCGAGCGTAGCGAAGCAATCCAGCAATGCATCCGCGGCGGGAATCTGGATTGCTTTGCTGCGCTCGCAATGACGGGGTTATGGCAGCGTATCGCCTTACCCCACCGCCCCCTGCGACCGCAGCCGCTTGATCGCCGCCTCGTCGTATCCCGCGCCACGCAAAATCTCGTCACTGTGCTCGCCGACGCCGGGCGGCTTGCGCGGCTGCACTTTCTTGGCGCCGTCGATCCAGATCGGGCTTGAGATGGTGAGCATGGTGTCGTTCTCGAACGGCACCAGCACCTCGTTGTCGAGCATCTGCTTGTCGTTCGGGATGTCGTCCAAAATGCCGACGATGCCGAACACCAGTCCGTTGCCGTCGAGGATCTTGCGCCATTCGGCGAGATCCCTGGTTGCAAAGGTCTCGTCGAAGATCTTGATCAGCTCGACGGAGCGGGCGTGGCGGTCGGGTTTGGTAGCGAAACGCGGATCGGTGATGAGGTCTTCGCGGCCAAGACACCTGGCCAGCGTCGGAAACTGCTTCTCCTCGCTCAGCAGCGACAGGATCAGCCAGCGGCCGTCCTTGCACTGGTAGTGGTTGGCGACCGCGTTCAACGCGCGTTCGCGCGGCCGCCGCTCGGCAAACTTGGCGCCGCAGAGCTTTGCCTGCGCCAGCACGCTCGCAGCCCACACGCCGTTCGCCATCAAATTGGAGGCGACATGCGAGCCCTTGCCGGTCTTCTCGCGCTGGTACAGCGCGGTGACGATGGCGCCGTAGAATGCCATCGCGCAAGGATGGTCGCCCATGCCGGCGACCGAGCGGGCCGGCGTCGTGTCGGTGTCGGCGCGGACGAGGTCCATCAGGCCGGAGCGCGCCCAATAGGCGTTGCTGTCGAAGCCGGGCTTGTTGGCCTCTTCGCCTTTCTCGCCATAGCCGGTGAAGGAGGCATAGATCAGGCGATCATTGAGATGGGCGAGGTGGTCGTAGGTGATGCCGAGCTTGGTGCGCACCGGCGGCGGCATGTTGGTGATGAAGACGTCGGCCTCTTCGACGAGCTTGTAGAGCACGGCCTGCGCTTCCGGCTTTGCGAGGTCGAGCGCGATGCTCTTCTTGTTGCGGGCCTCCAGCAGCCAGGCGAAATTGTGCTCGCTGGTCGGATAGCCCGGAATGTTGGGCAGGTTGCGGTAGGGATCGCCTGCGCCGGGCGGTTCGATCTTGACCACATCGGCGCCGAAATCCGACAGCACGGTCGCGGCGGCTGGTGCTGCGATGAAGCTCGCGCAATCCAGCACCTTGAGCCCTGCAAAAATGCCATTTTCCATCGCCGCGTTGCTCCCTCGCTCGTGTTGTTTCCCGCGCGCTGGAATTGGCGAGGGCCACGTCAGGGGCAGCATTAGACCGATGTTTCGGCGGGATGCAACGCTCCTCGCCGCGGCTCACTCATCCCCTGCGAGCAGGGCAGCGTTGCCGCCGGCTGCTGCGGTGTTGATCGTCACGGTCTGCTCGGTCGCAAAGCGCGCGAGGTAGTGCGGGCCGCCGGCTTTCGGGCCGGTTCCGGACAGGCCGTTGCCGCCGAACGGCTGCACGCCGACGACAGCGCCGATCATGTTGCGATTGACGTAGATGTTGCCGATCTGGACGCGGTCGACGATCGCCTCGATCGTATCGTCGATGCGGGAATGGATGCCGAGCGTCAACCCGTAGCCGGTGCGCTCGATGGCTTGCAGGACGCGTTCGAGATGTTCCGCACGATAGCGCACAACGTGGAGGATCGGGCCGAACACCTCCGAGGTGAGCTGGCCCGCATCCCCGAGCTCGAAAATATGCGGTGCGACGAAGCAGCCCTCCGGCGCGGTGCCGGCAAAGTGCAGCCGTGCCTCTCTCTTCATCCGTGCGATATGTGCATCGAGGCGCTGCTTGGCCTCGCTATCGATCACCGGACCGATATGGGTCGCGACGTCGCTCGCGTCACCGATCTTCAACTCGCGCGCCGCGCCCGCGATCATCTCGATCATGCGGTCGGCGACGTCCTCCTGCACGAACAGCAGCCGCAGCGCCGAGCAGCGCTGGCCGGCGGAACGAAACGCCGAAGTGACGACATCGTCTGCGACCTGCTCGGGCAACGCAGTCGCATCCGCGATCATGGTGTTGATGCCGCCGGTCTCCGCGATCAGCGGCACGATCGGCCCGTCCTTGGCCGCCAGCGCCCGATTGATGCTGCGCGCGACCTCGGTCGAGCCGGTGAAGACGATTCCGGCGATACCGGGGTGCGCCGTCAGCGCGGCGCCGACGCGGCCGTCGCCGGCGACGAGATGCAGCGCGCTTGCGGGGATGCCGGCCTCGTGCAGCAGCCGCACCGCCTCGACCGCAATGCGCGGGGTCTGCTCTGCGGGCTTGGCCACCACGCTGTTGCCGGCCATCAGCGCCGCCGTGACCTGGCCGAGGAAGATCGCCAACGGAAAATTCCATGGCGAGATCGCCACGAAGACGCCACGGCCGCGCATGGCCAGCGCGTTGCTCTCGCCGGTCGGCCCCGGCATCGCCACATCGTTGCCGAACAGCTTGCGGCCCTGCGCGGCGTAATAGCTGCAGAAATCGGCGGCCTCGCGCAGCTCCGACAGCGCATCGTCGAGCGTCTTGCCGCCCTCGCGTTGCAGCAGCGCGATGAAATGGGGCGCGCGGTTCTCCAGAAGATGCGCGGCCTGCTCCAGCGCCGCCGCGCGCGTGGCTGCGGGTGTCCGGCTCCAGGCGGCAAAGCCGGCGCGCGCTGCAGCCACTGCCGCATTGGCCTGATCCGGCGTTGCGTTCGCGATCGGCTTGAGGTCGATCGTCTCGGCTTTGACATCCGTCAGCAACCGGTCGAGCGCGGCGCGCGCGCCGAATTCGACGCCGCGCGAATTCCGCCGCTCCGGCGCGAACAGATCGCGTGGCAGCGGAATTTTCGGATGGGCCGCCTGCTGCGGCCGGACGATGGCATCCGCCGGACGTTGCAACAGCGCCGTAACAGGCACGCGGTAGTCAGCCGCCTGCGCCACGAAGGAGGAGTTGGCACCGTTCTCCAACAGTCGCCGCACCAGATAAGCGAGCAGGTCGCGATGGCTGCCGACCGGGGCGTAGGTGCGGTAGGCGATCTCGGGGCGGTCCTTGGCGAGCTGCTCGTAGAGTGCCTCGCCCATGCCATGCAGGCGTTGGAATTCGAAGCCGCCGTTGGCGCCGGCAAGCTCCAGCACCGTCGCGACGCTCAGCGCGTTGTGGGTCGCGAATTGCGGGAAGATGCGCGGCCGCAGGCTCAACAGCTTTTGAGCGCAGGCGACGTAGTTCAGATCCGTCATCGCCTTGCGCGTGAACACGGGATAGCCGTCGAGCCCGCGCTCCTGCGCGCGCTTGATCTCGGTGTCCCAATAGGCGCCCTTGACCAGCCGCACCATCAGCTTGCGGTCATGCGCGCGGGCGAGCGCGTCGACATAGTCGATCACGTCGCCGGCGCGCTTCTGATAGGCCTGGATCGCAAGGCCAAATCCGTCCCAACCCGCAAGCGAGGGATCGGCGAGCGTTGCCGCGATCACGTCGAGCGACAATTCCAGCCGGTCGGCTTCCTCGGCATCGACGGTGAAATTGAGGTCATGGGCCTTGGCGCGCTGCGCCAGGTCCAGCAGTTGCGGCACCAGCTCAGCCATCACGCGGTCGCGGCTGATCGCTTCGAAGCGCGGATGCAGCGCCGAGAGCTTGACGGAGATACCGGGCCGGTCGGGCAGGGGATGGTTGCCGGCCGCCTTGCCGATGGTCAGAATCGCGCTGGCATAGGCGTCGAAATAGCGCCTGGCATCAGTGGCCGTGCGGGCGCCTTCGCCGAGCATGTCGAAGGAATAGCGCGCCCTCTCGCCGGAGCGCGGCCGGGCCCGCTCCAGGGCCTGCGCGATGGTCTCCCCCAGCACGAAATGATTGCCCATCAGCCGCATTGCCTGCCGCGTGGCGGTGCGCACGGCCGGTGCGCCCAGCCGCTTCACCAGCCGGCCGATGGTGCCGTCGGGCGTCTCGCCGGGCTGGATCACCCGCGCCGAGAGGCCCAACGCCCAGGCCGAGGCGTTGACCAGGAAGGCGGTGGACTTGGTCTCGTGGTGGATGAAGTCGCCCTCGCCGAGCTTGTCCTCGATGAACTGGTCGGCAGTGCGCGCGTCCGGCACGCGCAGCAGCGCCTCGGCCAGCACCATCAAAGCAAGCCCCTCCTTGGTCGAGAGCGCGAACTCCCGCAGCATGTCCTCGACTCCACCGAGCCGGTCGTCGCGCTTGCGGATGGCTTCGATCAGCCGTGTCGCGGTGCGATCGATCCTCGCCTCCTGCGGCGGGCCGAGATGCGCAGACGGCAAAAGGCGCGCGGCGATATCGGCATCATCGGGCGCGTAGGCGGCGGAGAAGAGAGGCGGAATGTTCGGCATGGCGTGTCCTGTGGCTTCAATCCAGGATAATGCCCGCAATACCTTAGCTCGATAGACAATTTAGCTGATTTGGCTTAGGAAATGAAGCCTCATAGCCATTTGGCCTCATAAAGTATGGAATTAGATCGAACCGACCGGAAAATCCTCTCGATTTTGCAGCAGGACGGGCGAATCGCCAATGTCGAGCTCGCGGAACGCATCGGGCTATCGCCCACCTCGATCGGCGAACGGCTGAAGCGTTTGCAGCGAGAGGGCTTTATCGAGGGCTATGGCGCGCGGCTCAACCCGCACCGGCTCGGCCTCGGGCTCCTGGTGTTCGTCGAAGTGCTGCTCGACAAGACCACGCCCGACAATTTCGAGCGTTTTGCCCGCGCGGTGAAGCTCGCGCCCGAAGTGCTGGAGTGTCACATGGTTGCCGGCGGCTTCGACTATCTTGTGAAGGCGCGGCTGGCAGACATGACCGCGTATCGGCGCTTCCTCGGCGAGACCTTGCTGTCGATGCCCGGCGTGCGCGAAACGCGAACCTATGCGGTGATGGAAGAGATCAAGCGCGACGCACCGTTGCCGGTGGACTAACGAAGTGCCGTCGCGATTGTCATTGCTGTGGCGTCGAACGGGCGGTCTTCGCGGGACAAATAGTTCTCCGTGTGCAATCGCAACGCCTGTCGTCGAATGCACTGACCGTCTTCTGAAATTTCTTGGCCCGGCTCCCGGATCGATCCGGGAGTTAGCAACAGCCGGCGGGCTTATACTTTGAGGTTCTCTGCGGAGCTTTTGCCTCGGTTTGCGATCTCTTCATATTCCACCGTCTGTCCTTCGTTCAGGGACGACAGACCGGCTTTCTGCACTGCCGAGATATGCACGAACACATCCTTGCCGCCCGACGCAGGCTGGATAAATCCATAACCCTTCGTCGGGTTGAACCACTTGACCGTACCTTTAGCCATCACGACTTCTCCGCGGGTCTTCCTCCGAGATCGCGAACCGCCAGTCCCCGCCAACCGGCCGGTTCGGTCCTAATACGATACGCGGAATGTGGCTGGCTTGGTAGCTCAAACCACATCCGCCTTTCGCCGAATTCCGCTCAACTTCGCGGCGGTTTTGCCGGATTTGCCCGTTTCGCGGTCACTTGGTCCGCGCGCCGCGCGCCATCCGTCAATAAGTCGCGGCCAGATAATCGACGATCTTGCCGACATCGGCATCGTCGATCGGGGCGCCATAGACCTTCATCATCTTGGTCACCTCGACCTGCCAGAAAGCTTTCTTGTCCTTCATCAGCGGCTGCGTGTTGATGTAGTCGGCGGAGTGGCAGGCGCTGCAATTGCCCTGCACGACTTCGAGATTGGGGCCTGGCTTGAACGCCGCGACCTCATCGGGGGTCTTGTAGTTGACCGGTGCTGCAAGTGCCGAACCCACCACGGCGGCGAGGGCGAGCGTGATGGCGAGGAAAACGGTGCGCTGCATGATCATTCCCCTCAAGCCACGGTGACGCGGACGGTTTCGACGACGTTGCGCAAGTAACCCGCCGGATTCCAGCGCGGCGTATCCGGCTGGGTTTCGCCGCCATTGCCGGTGGCGCGCACCTTGAGCTCGTGAGAGCCCGCCGCGAGCTTCACCGGCAGCGTCCATTCACGGAACGAGTATTTGCCAAGGTCCTTGCCGAGCTTGGCGTTGGTCCAGGTCTTGCCGCCGTCGGTGGAGACCGCGACCTCCTTGATACCCTTGCCGCCGTCGAAGGCGATGCCGCGCAGCGTCGTGCCGCCTGCTTTCAGCTTGGCGCCGTCGGGGACGCTGGTGATGAAGGAACGGATCGTGAAGCGGTTGATCGGGATCGTCGCCTTCGGCGCGGTGCCCGGCTCGACCGCATTGTTCGGGGTGTCCGGAATGCGATAGGCCGACTTCATCCAGAAGCCGTCATAGACATTGTCGACGACGGTGATCTCGTTGACGTGCTTGACCCAGTAGGTGCCGAAATAGCCGGGCACGATCAGGCGCAGCGGAAAGCCGTTGAGGAACGGCAGGTCCTCGCCGTTCATGCCATAGGCCAGCATCACCTCGCCGTCGTTGGCGTGATCGATATCGAGCGCCTTGACGAAATCGGGCGTCTTGTCGCTGACCGGACCGTCCATGCCGTTGAAGGTGACCTGCTTGGCGCCGCTCTGCACGCCCGCCATCGCCAGCACCGCCTTCAGCGGCACGCCGCGCCATCGCGCATTGCCCATCGCCCCGTTGGCGAGCTGGCCGCCGGCGACGCGCGGATCCAGGAAGCCGCGGCTGTTGCCGGAGCACTGGTTGACGGCGACGATCTCGGTCGCCTTCATCTTCCGGATGTCCTTCAGCGACAGCTTGAGCGGCTTGTCGACCTTGCCCTTGACCTCGAGCGTGAACTTGTCGGGGTCGAGATTGTAGGGCAGGTCGGAAAGGTGATAGCGCACGAAGAACGCGTTATTCGGCGTGATCGGGCCGTCGTTGAAGACCGCGAACGGCGTCTCGAGCTGCGGCGGGCGGCTGGTCAGGCCGATCATCGGCCGCTTCTGCGGATATTTCACCAAGGGCCGTTCGCCATTGGCGAAGGGCAGGGTGACAGTGTCGAGTGCCAGCGCCTTGGCCGGGTTCAGTGCAGTCGCAACAGCGGCAAGGCCCGCTCCTTTGAGCAGGTCGCGTCGATCGAACATGTGGTCTCCTCCCGGAGCTTTTCGTTGATCGCGGTCATCACCGCAATCTCGCGCTCATGTGTCGCAACGACTCAGTTGAAGTCAATTCGTGCTTTCGCAGCAGGCCCATGCCGTTGCGTTGCAGCAAGCCGGTGTTACGCCGCGATGTTTTTCGTTGGATAACTCGATCTCGACGCAGGCTCGGTGCACCTCGCCCGCTTGCGGGAGAGGTCGCGCCGAAGGCGCGGGTGAGGGTTCTCTCCTCTGGGGATTGTCCCTGTGCGGAGACACCCTCTCCCCAACCCTCTCCCGCAAGCGGGAGAGGGAGAGCACCGCCTTCGTGGCTGCCTCACGCCGCGACGCGTTCGCCGTGGTCAACGAGCGCCGACAGCTCCCTGGCGTCCGCGACGACGCGCACGGCCATGGGTTCGTCGCGGCCGCGGATCGCGACCTCCTGCTGCGGCAGCGCATCGTCGGCAAGGCCGGCGGTGCGGCGGACTTCCTCTGAGACGATCGCTTCGCAGGCCAGCGTCTTGGTCATGTCCTGGAGGCGGGCTGCGACGTTGACGGCATCGCCCAGCGCTGTGAAGACGATGTGATCGCGATAGCCGATGTCGCCGATGATGACTTCGCCGCCGTGGATGCCGATGCCGAAGCGGATCGGCTGGCGCAGATCATGGCTCAGGAGCTCGTTGAGCTCGTCGATATGCGTGGCAATGCCGGCGGCGGCCTTCAGCGCCTGCCGGCAGGCTTCTTGCGGCTCGGCGCTCAGTCCGAACAGCGCCAGCATGCCGTCGCCGACGAACTGGTTCGGCTGGCCGCCATTCTCGATCACGGCCTGCGAGACGGCGCCGAGGAAGCGGTTGACGATGAACACGGTGTCGAACGGCAGCCGCTTCTCGGCCAGCTGCGTCGAGCCGCGCATGTCCACGAACAGGCTGACGAGATAGCGCTCCTGGCCGATTCTGGCGGGCGCCGAGGCCTGCGCGCTCGCCGACAGGGTATGCGCGGTGAAGAGCTGGAAGAAGGAAAGATCCGACGTCGGCCGCAGCTGGCAGGCGAGCCTGATCGAGGGATCGCTGGTGCCGACACGGGTGAGCACGAATGCCTCGCGCTGCGACGGCTCGGGCAGGGCGCCATGATCGCCGATGATGCGGATGCGGCAGGTCGAGCAGCGGGCGCGGCCGCCGCAGACGCTGGCATGCGGCACATTGTGGCGCAGGCTCGCTTCCAGCACGGAGAGGCCTTTTGGCACCCGCACTGTCTTGCCGTTACCGTAGGACAGCGCGATCATGCCGCCGCGCCGTTCGCGCAGGGCGCGCACGCCGCGCGCCAGCAGCGCCAAAGCGAGCAGTCCGAGATAACCGGCGGTGAGGCCACCGGTGATGCGGTCGAGCGTCGCTGCCTCGGCCGTCGTGCCGACCTGGCTGCGCGTGAGATTGTGCGTCCGCCATTCCCCGTCGTCGGCCTCGACCTCGACGCTGCGGCCACCTTGGTAGACACCCAGCAGCGACAGCGTCGGGATCAGCACAGCAGCCGCGAGCAGATAGGGGGCCGCGCGCGTGAAGAACGGTTTGAGGCGAAGCCAGAAATAGATGCCGATGCAGCCGTGCACCCACGCGATGAGAAGCAGGACCGTCATGGTCCAGATACGGTTCGACGCGACGAAGAACAGATAGAGTTCCTGCGGATAGAGTTTTTGGTGTCCGTAAAGCGTCTGGCCGAGCCGCACCCCGATCACATGCGCCATGACCAGCGCGGGGATGCTCAAGCCCAGCACGAGCTGCAGCGGCTCGACCGTCCGCCAGCGGAACTGCCGGCGCTGATACAACGCGTAGATGCCGAGCCCCATATGCGTGAGCGCCGCCGTGTAGAACGTGATCGCAACCGGCAGGAACTGCCAGAACAGCGTGTGGTAGTAGACCCCGATCTCCATGGCATCGACCGAGATGTTGCCGAGCGCATGGTTGAGGAAATGGCTGATGACATAGGCGAACAGGATCACGCCGCAAACCAGCCGCACCTGGCGCAAGCTGACGGCGCGGGAAAGCTCGGAAAATCGTGAGGATGCGGTTGCGGCCATGATTCTGTTGTATCAGTTCATGAAGGAGAACAGCCAGCGCCGCGTTTAATTCCGGGGGTGGACAGCTTGCGGGATCACATCCGCGGTAGGGTGACGAAATCGTAGGGTGGGCAAAGGCGCCTTGGCGCCGTGCCCACCAATCGGCACTTATGGTGGGCACGTTGCGCTTTGCCCACCCTACGGTTTCCGCGTCGGGGCTGGGATCGCGACAGCGCAACAGGCCGATCCACCCCCAACATTGACTCCCCCTCCCAGGTTGGCGAAAAGCGCCGCCGTGACGACAGCTCCTGACATCACGAAGCCCCCCGCCGGCGCGGCGCGCCGGCCGCTCGTCATGGCCGCGGCGATCATCGCGGCGATGACGCTGCTGCGCATCGTCTACGCCTCGGCCATCGAGCTGCGCACGGACGAGGCCTATTACTGGACCTGGTCGCACGAGACGGCGCTCAGCTTCCTGGATCATCCCCCCGGCATCGCCTGGCTGATCCGGTTCGGCACCGCGATCTTCGGCGACACCACGCTCGGTGTGCGCTTCGGCGGCATCGTCGCCATGCTGGTGACGCAGCTCCTGCTCGCCGATATCGTCCGCCGCCTCACCCAGGACATGCGCGCCGTCGTGCTCGCGGTGCTGATGCTGGAGGCTGCGCTCTATTACGGCCTGCTGATGGCCAAGGTCGCGCCCGACGTCGCCATGATCCCGTTTGCGGTGGCGATGATGTGGTCCCTGGTGCGGCTTGCGCAGGGCGGCGATGGCCGCTGGTGGCTCGCGGCCGGCCTGTTCGCCGGCCTGGCGATGCTGTCGAAATTTACCGTGATCATGTTCGCGCCGGCCGTTGCCGCCTTTCTGCTGGTGCCGGATTGGCGCTGGCGCTGGCTGCGCAGCCCCTATCCGTATCTCGCAGTCCTGATCGCAATCGCCGTGTTCTCGCCCGTCCTGATCTGGAACGTGCAGCACGACTGGGCCGCGATCCGCTTCCAGGGCGTGCGCGCCACCACCAGCTACGGCATCTCGCTCCGCACCTTCGGCGACTACATCGGCCTGCAATTCGGACTGGTCGGCTTCGTCATGCTGCCGGTGGTGCTGACGGGGGTAGTGATGACGGCGTGGCGCGGCTGTCGCACGCGCGAGCCGATCGAGATTTTGCTGTCGACCGCGGTGCTGGTGCCGTTTCTCTATTTCCTGGCGAAATCCCTGACCCTCCGCGTCGGTGACACCTGGCCGATGTTCATGTGGCCGGTCGGTTTCGCCGCTGCCGCTATTAATCTCACCATGCTGTCGCGCGAAGGAAGATCGGCGCGGATGATCAGGTCGGCGCTGTTCTGGGTCAACACGGCGGTGGTCTCCGGCATCGCCTTTGTCGTCATCGTGTTCCTCTATTACGTCGCCGCGCCCTGGAATTTGCTCGGCAAGATCGATCCCGTCGGTGCCGAATCAGGCTACGAGCAGGTCGCCGCGCGCGCCCAGGCCGCATTGGACGAGACCGGCGCGACCTGGATCGCCACCACGGACTACCGCACCTACGCCATGATGCGCTGGCTGTTCAGGGGCCGCGTGCCCGTGATCGAGATCAACGAACGCGGCCGCTTCCAGGATTTTCGCGATCCCGGCCTGGACCGGATCAGAGACCACGCCGGCATTTATGTTGGGCGCGAGCCGGACAACCGCTCGCCGCTGTGGGATTCGATTCCAGCCAAGCGCGAGCAACTCGGTCAAGTCGAACGCCGCTGGCGCGGTCTCGTGATGGACAATTACGTGGTGGAGAAACTTTCAGGCTGGACTCCGGAGCTTTCACCACCAAAGGACTCGCCGCTGTTCCAGTGGCGCGTGCTGGCTATCTTCTCCCCGCAAGCGTGGGACGGCAAACAGAACGCTACTCCTCCTCATCCTTCTTCCGCAGCAGATCCGTCGCGAGATCCGACAGCTTCGGCGGCGGCAGTGCCGCGAACGGCAGCGGCCGTGTGACGTCGATCGCGGCGAGGCCCAGCCGCGCCGTCAGCAATCCATTCAGCATGCCTTCGCCCAGCCGCTGCGACAGCTTCGCCGCAATGCCGTGGCCGAGCATCTGCTGCACCAGGCTGTCGCTCGCCGCCATGCCGCCGGTGATGGCGAGATGGGCGACGACGTGGCGGAGCAGGCGGATCATGCCGAGTGCGCCGGGACGGCCGCCGTAGAGAAAAGCGAGCTGGCGGATCAATCTCAGCGAGGCCACGAACACGAACAACACGTCGATCAGCGCGCGGGGCGAAACCGCTGTCACGATCGAGACCTTTTGCGCGGCTGACGACACCAGCCGCCGCGCCTCAATGTCCAGCGGCGACATCAATTCGCGCTCGGCGAGCCGGATCATGTCGGCGCCGTCGATGATCTCGCCGGCATGGCTTTCCAGCGCGGCGCGGGCGCGCGCGAGCTGCGGGTTCTGGTGCGCGATCTTGAGCAGATCCTGCACGATGATACGGCTCTCCTTGCGGTCGTCGCTGGCAAGAACAGCGGCTGCACGCTGATGCAGCTTTTCGATCGTTGCCAACCGCGCCAGCCCGAACGCCTCGCGTCCGGTCACCACCGCGAGCGCAAGCGCAGTGACGAAGGCAAGCGCCAGTCCGACGAAGCCGAGGCTGTCGCTGCGCGCAAACAGATCCTCGATCAGACGGACGACGCCGAGCCCGACGCCGAGCAGGGTCAGCCCGGCGACGCCGGACCAGAACAGCGCGCCCCAGGGAAAGCCGCGCCGCGCCGGAAGCGTCGCTGCGATCGGCACCGGCAAATTCGCCGGATCGGGCTCCGGCGTGATCTGGATGGTGGTGCGGCCGAGCCGGGTCGCCTCGTCGGCCTCGGTGACGACGACGCCGGGGTCGTCGAGCCGGAACGTCGCCGGCCGCCGTGGCTTTGATCGGTCGTTCATGACAATTTGTCTCCGATCAGGAACTGCAAGGCACGGTCGAGGCGGATGTGAGGCAGCGCCGGCTGGTCGGCCCCCTCGCGTTCGAGCTTTGGCGGACGGAAACGCAGAAAGCGAAAATCGCTCTTGCCGGCGGCCTCGGTCGAGAGCCCGCGGAATGCGTCGGTGCCGTTGAACAGGGGTTCGGGATCCAGCGGCAGATCGCCCGGAAAAGCCGCGACCTCGGTGTTGCCGTCGAAGAACTCGCCGCCGGCGCTTTCGCCCGCGGCCGGCGTTCCCAGGATCGACGGCAATTTGTCACGGCCATGCGCGACCTGCGCCTCGCGCGTGGCGCGGACGGCGGCGAGCGCGACGACGTCGATCTCCGCGCCGGTAGTTTCCGCGCGCGCAACCGCGCGGGTGACGGCGCGGCGCAGCACGGCCTCGAGCCGGTCATGGCTGGAATGATGCAAATGATCCGCCTTGGTCGCCGCGAACAGCACGCGGTCGATCCGCGGCCGAAACAGGCCGCTGAGGAACGTGCTGCGGCCGATGTTGAAGCAGTCGAGAATGCCCGCGAGTGCGGCTTCGAGATCGTGCAGCGCTTCGGGGCCGGCATTGAACGCGGCGAGCGCATCGGCCAGCACGATCTGGCGATCGAGCCGGGCAAAATGATCCCGGAAGAATGGCCGCACCACGACGTCCTTGTAGGCCTCATACCGCCGCACCATCATGGCCCACAGCGATCCCTCCGGCGCCTGGCCGCCCGCGGGTACGTCGAGCGGCGCAAAGGTCAGCGCCGGTGTGTCGGCGAGATTGCCCGGCATCAGGAAGCGGCCGGGCGGCAGCAGGCTCATCGCAAACCGCTCGTCGCGGCAGCCTTGCAAATAGCCCCTGAAGAGCTTCGCGGCCGTCAGCGTCGCCTGTTCATCCTCGCGCGCTTCGGGCTTGAGCGTTGCGAGATGCGCGTGCCAATCCGCGGCAAGATGGACGCGCGGCGCCTCGCGCGACAACGCCAGGCTTTCGGCCGACCATTGCTCAAAGCTCTTCTGAAGCAGCGGCAGATCGAGCAGCCACTCGCCGGGATAGTCGACGATGTCGAGCGTCAGCGTGCGGTCGGCGCCGTTCGGGCGCTGGTAGTCGATGACGAGCCTGAGTTCGCTGATGTCGACAGTCGAGCTCGGCCAGCGCCGCTCCTCGATCAGCGCGCGCAGATGGCTCTCATAGGCAAAGCGCGGCACCGCGTCGTCCGGCTGCGGCGCCAGATGCGCCCGGGCGATCCGCCCGGATGAATAGGCCTCGAACACCGGAAACCGCCCGCCACGGGTGAGGCCGTGGATCAGCGCGGTGATGAACACGGTCTTGCCGGCCCGCGACAGGCCGGTAACCCCCAATCGTACCGTCGGATTGAAGAAATGCTCGCCGTAGTCGATCAGCGCCCGAGCCGACAGGCGCGCCTCCTCGAGCATATCCTGGAAACTAAATGCCATATGAACGTTGGGAATCCCGGGCGGGGGCGGATACGCAAAAAGGACTAGTCACAAAAGTGGCAACTGCCTGAGGAAAATCAAGCTTCATACTTCCACCGTCTTTGTCGGCAAATCAGCCGTTTGAACGACGCGCCGATCCCGAAACACCCATACAAGAGGGTATTGTCTCACTTTGCGGATTGCCATGACCGTCTTCCAACTGAAACAGCTCGCATCCTCCTCCGTCCACGCAGCCGCCGACGCGATCGGCTGGCATTACGACCGCGCCGAGCTGATCGCCGACGGCGTGATCCACGCGATCGGCGTGCTCTGCGGCATCGTCGCCGCGACCGTGCTGGTGGTACTGACGGTGCTCTATGCCGACGCAACCGACGTCGTCGGGGTCTCGATCTACGTCGCCGGCCTGCTCTCGATGCTGGTGTTGTCGGCGACCTATAATCTGTGGCCGATCTCGCCGGCCAAATGGCTGTTGCGGCGATTCGACCATTCGGCGATCTACCTCCTGATCGCGGCGACCTACACGCCGTTCATCCTGGAGGTGAAGGACAGCGGCTTCGCGCTGGTGCTGCTCGCCGGCGTTTGGTGCGTGGCGCTCCTCGGCATCGTGCTGAAACTTCTCTACCCCGGCCGGTTCGACCGCGTCGCGGTCGGCATCTACCTCGCGATGGGCTGGAGCGGCGTGATGCTCTACGATTCCGTGGTCAAGGCGCTGCCTGCGCTTGTGCTGGGCTTCATCGTTGCGGGCGGATTGCTCTACAGCTTTGGCGTGGTCTTCCATGCATGGCGGCGGCTGCGCTTCCAGAATGCGATCTGGCATGGCTTTGTCTTGGCCGGTGCGGCGTGCCATTATACCGCGGTGCTCGACCTCGTGTTGAGCTGAGCAAGCTCCGCGAAACGGAATAGCGAAGCGGTATAAGACAAGAGGAGACGTCGCATGCAGGTGACCGGCAAGGTCGTGGTCGTCACGGGCGGCGCCAACGGCATCGGCAAGGCGCTGTGCGAAGCCTTTCACAAGGCCGGTGCGGCCAAGGTCGTCGTCGCCGACATGGACGCGGACAACGCAAGGACCGTCGCTGCCACGGTGGATGGCGCCGCGTTCAAATGCGATGTCGCGCAGGAAAAGGATATTTCCCACGTCATCGAGGAGACCGAGCGGCAGTTCGGCCCGATCGAATTGTTCTGCTCCAATGCCGGCATCGGCGGCGGCTTCGATCCGATATCGGTCAATGCCGGCGGCGCCTCGGATGAGCCGTGGCAGCGCAGCTGGGCTATTCACGTCATGGCGCATGTCTATGCGGCGCGGCATCTGATCCCGCGCATGAAGGCGCGCGGCGGCGGCTATTTCCTCAACACGATCTCGGCAGCGGGCCTGCTGTCGCAGGTCGGCAGCCCGGCTTATTCCACCACCAAGCACGCCGCGGTCGGCTTTGCCGAAAATCTCGCGATCTCGCACAAGGCGCACAACATCCGCGTCTCGATCCTCTGCCCGCAGGGCGTCGACACCAACATGCTGCGTTCGATCCCCAAGGGCCCACAATCCGGCGACGGCGACCTCACGCCCGAGCAGGTCGCCGAGGACGTGCTCGCCGGCCTCGAGCAGGAGACGTTCTTGATCCTGCCGCACCCGCAGGTGCTCGGCTACATGCGCAAGAAGACCGAGAACTACGACCGCTGGATCGGCGGCATGGCCAAGATCCAGGCCAGGATGCGGGAAGATTTCGGGACGTAGGGAAGGCGGGCCCACAATTTCGGAGTCGTCCTGGCGAAAGCCAGGACCCATACCGCGAGGTCTACCGATCTTGCCGTAGTAGCAGTACCGAACGACAAGTCTTCGCCAAACTACTCCCTGGGGTAATGGGTCCTGGCTTTCGCCAGGACGACCACATGAAATGTAGTGCGCCGCTAATGCTTCTGCCCGTACAGCACCGGCACCGCCGAATCCACGATGACCTCCACCAGGCTGGTCCCTTCGAATGCCATTCCGCGCTTGAGCGCCTCGCCCAGTTCGGCTGCCTTGCTCACCCGCACCGCATGGCAACCCATGCCCTCCGCGAGCCGGACGAAATCGATCCCCGGCAGTTCGAGTCCCGGCACGTTCCTCACCTGCATCACCTGGCTGAACGAGCGCATCGCGCCGTAGCCGGAATTGTTGATGACGACGATGGTGAGCGGCAGCTTGCGCTGCGCGGCGGTCCACAGCGCCTGGATCGAATACATCGCCGAGCCGTCGCCGATCAGGCACACCGTGCGGCTCTTTGGTTTACCGAGCGCCATGCCAACCGCGGCCGGCAGCGAGTAGCCGAGGCCGCCGCTGGCCATGGTGTAAAAACTGTCCTGGCCGCGCATCGGCATGAACTTTTGCATCGCCGGCCGGTGCGAGGGGATTTCCTCGACCAGCGACGTGCCGTCCGGCATCGCCTGCGACAGCGAATGCAGCAGGAATTCGACCGGCAGCGGATCGGCGGCCTGCGGGGCCGGTGGCAGCGTTCGCCCCTTCGGTGCGGCTCGCTGGCTCTCCGGCAAGAGGTCGAGCAGCATTGCGAGCGCCGGCTTCATCGTCGCGATGATGCTGGTCCCGACCGGCGTCACCGCTGCGGCATCCGGGTCGTCCGTGATCTGGAAGATCGTCGCGCCGCCGTCGAAGATCGCGGCGTGGCCTTCGACATGGAAGGTGAACACCGGCGCGCCGATCACGACGACGAGATCGTGCTCGCGCAGGGCGTCCGACAATTGCGCCGGCGAGGCATGCAGGAAGCCCGCGAACTGGGGATGGCGTTCCGGGAACGAGCAGCGCGCCGAAAACGGGCTGACCCAGACGCTGGCCCTGGCCTTCTCGGCGACGCGCACCATCAAATCGACCGCGCCCGCGCGATCGACGCCGGGGCCGACGACGAGGGCAGGGTGCTTGGCCGAACCGAGCGCGGTGACCAGCGCCTTCATCGCGTCAGCCTCGGGCGCTATCTCGCGGCTGACCTTGCGGGCTTCGATGGGAGCTGCGGCATGCGCCCAGTCGTCGACCGGGATCGATACGAAGGTGGGCCCGCATGGCGGCTGCATCGCGGTGTAATAGGCGCGCGCGATCGCGGCCGGCACGTCCTCGGGCCGCGCCGGCTCCACGCTGTACTTCACATAAGGCCGCGGGAATTCGGACGCACGCTCCGCATAAAGGAACGCCTGCAACGGGAGGATCGAGCGCGCCTGCTGGCCCGCGGTGATCACCAGCGGCGTCTGGTTGCGATGCGCGGTATAGATGTTGCCGAGAGCGTTGCCGACGCCGGCGGCCGAATGCAGATTGACGAAGCCGGCATTGCGCGTCGCCTGCGCATAGCCATCGGCCATGCCGACCGCGGAGGCCTCCTGAAGCGCCAGCACATAGTCGATGTCGTCGGGCCAGTCGCTCAGGAACGGCAGCTCGGTCGAGCCGGGGTTGCCGAAGACGCGTCTGATGCCGAAGGAGCGCAGCAGGTCGAGTGTCGCCTGCTTGACGGTGACGGATTTGCTGCCGCTCTTGCCGTTTTTGGACATGGTTTCCGTTCCCTGATGTTTATCGGCTATCAGCCCCACCGTCATTGCGAGGAGCCCTTGCGACGAAGCAATCCAGACTGTTACCGCCGAGGGACTCTGGATTGCTTCGCTACGCTCGCAATGACGAGGAGGAAGCAGCAGTGTATCACCACACCGCGGTCCCCTTCATCGTCGGCTGCCCCTCCGCGTTTGCCGTCCACAGCTCCATGCCCGCCTCGGTCTCATTGGCGTTGATGGAGAACTCGCTGCCCTCGAACAGCGGCTGCACCCCGCGATA
This sequence comes from Bradyrhizobium sp. MI1.11, assembly GCF_055811255.1. NCBI lineage: Bacteria > Pseudomonadati > Pseudomonadota > Alphaproteobacteria > Hyphomicrobiales > Nitrobacteraceae > Bradyrhizobium > Bradyrhizobium sp. MI1.11. Next base: position 66,582 of record NZ_JBVVPM010000017.1, on the reverse strand, counting down.
GATAAACTTCTTCGGCGGCTTGCCGCCGCGCAGCTTCGCGGCCATCTCGATGATGAACGTGGCCTGCAACGGCCCATGGAAGATCAGGCCCGGATAGCCCTCGACCTTGGTCACGTAGTCGCGGTCGTAATGGATGCGGTGGCCGTTGAAGGTCAGCGCGGAATACCGAAACAGCAGCACGGGATCCGACACATGCGTCTCGCGATGCTGCGCCTTGGGCGGCGGAGGCGGGGCCTTTGCCGTCGCGTACGTCGTCGTCATCTCGCGATAAACGATGTCCTGCCGCTCGCGGATGGCGATGCCGCGCGGCGAGGAGATGCTGTGCTCGACCGAGACGAAGCACAACGTGCCGGTCGAGCCTGATTTCACCTGCACGTCCGCAATGCGCGATGTCCGCGTCGATTCGTCGCCGACGCGCAGCGGCTGCAAAAATTCGATCTCGCCGCCGGCCCACATCCGGCGCGGCAGCGGCACCGGCGGCAGGAAGCCGCCGCGGGTGGGGTGGCCGTCGGGCCCGAGCATCGACATCGGAAACACCGGCTGCGCCAGGCACCAATGCACCGTGAACGGCGCCGCGTCGCCCGACTTGGGCGCGCCGACCTCCTGGAACAGCGTCGCGCGCAGACCCTTGACGAGCTGCGCGGTGACGGTGTCGGTGGCCTCTTCGCTGCGGCCGATCCACTGCCGCAAATGATCGATGTCGAGCTTCTCGGTCATGACGCCTCGCTCTTGTTATTTCCTGGATTGGGGATTTTCGCCGATCCCCGGCACCGCACCATAGCTGCGCGTCTCGCCGACAATGATCGGCGCCGGCGCGGGATAGCTGATGCGTCCCTGCGGCGTGTCGACCTCGATGCGGCGCAGATGCGGATGCTTGGTGAGGTCGGCCATGGTGTTGACCTCGGCAAAGGCGATATCGGCATCGGAGAGCCGCCTCAGCAGCTCGTCGCGTGTCATCTTGCCGAAGGCATCCGCGACCGTCTTGTCGGTGAAGTCGCGGTTGCGCACGCGCTCGACCATGTTGGCCACGCGCGGATCGGCGGGCAGATCCGGCTGGTCCAGCACTTTTGCGCAAAGCGTCTTCCACTCGCGCTCGCTCTGGATCGAGATCAGAATATCCTTGCCGTCGCTGGACGTGAACACGCCATAGGGCGCGATCGAGGGATGGCGGAGCCCCATGCGCTTGGGCGGATTGCCGGCTTCGGAGTTGAGCAGCGGCACGGTGCACCAGTCCGCCATCACGTCGAACATGGAGATGCGGATGTCGGCGCCCTTGCCGGTGCGTCCGCGCCCGATCAGCGCCTCCAGGATTGCCGCATGCGCAGTGGCGCCGGTCGCGACGTCGACGATCGACATGCCGACCCGTGAGGCACCGTCGGGATTGCCTGTGATCGAGGCAAGGCCGCTCTCGGCCTGGATCAGCAGATCATAGGCCTTGCGGTGCGCGTAGGGACCGTCGTCGCCGTAGCCGGTGATCGTGCACGAGATCAGTTTGGGATAATCCTTCAGCAGCCGCTCGCGCGAAAAGCCGAGCTTGTCCATCGAGCCGGGCTTGAGGTTCTGGATCAGCACGTCGGCGCTGGCGATCAGTCTTTCCAGTTCGGCGCAGCCTTCCTTGGTGGCGAGATCGACCACGGCCGATTGCTTGCCGCGGTTGAGCCACACAAAGTAGCTGCTCTGCCCCTTGGCCGCCGCGTCATAGCCGCGGGCGAAATCGCCTTCCGGCCGCTCGATCTTGATGACTTCCGCGCCGGCATCCGCCAGCCGCGACGAGCAGAACGGCGCCGCCACCGCCTGCTCGACCGCAATCACCCTGATCCCGTCAAGTGCTCCCATGATGGCTGCCTCAGTACGAGCGGGGCATGCCGAGGACGTGCTCGGCGATGAAGGACAGCACGAGGTTGGTCGAGATCGGCGCCACCTGATAGAGCCGCGTCTCGCGGAATTTGCGCTCGACGTCGTACTCCTCGGCAAATCCGAAGCCGCCATGGGTCTGGACGCAGGCGTTGGCCGCTTCCCAGGACGCATCGGCCGCGAGCATTTTTGCCATGTTGGCCTCCGCGCCGCAGTCGAGCCCGGCTTCGTATTTGCGCGTCGCTTCCTTCACCATCAGTTCGGCCGCGCGCATCGCGGCGTAGGCCTTGGCGATCGGAAACTGGATGCCTTGGTTCTGGCCAATCGGCCGGCCGAAAACGCTGCGCTCCTTGGCGTAGTTGGTGGCCTTGGCGATGAACCATTTGGCATCGCCGACGCATTCGGCCGCGATCAAAATGCGCTCGGCATTCATGCCGGAGAGGATGTAGCGAAAGCCCTTGCCCTCCTCGCCGATCAGATTTTCCGCCGGCACCTTCATGTCGGTGAAGAACACTTCGGTGGTGGCGTGGTTCATCATGGTGCGGATCGGGCGGATCTCGAGGCCCTTGTTCTTGGCCTCGCGCATGTCGACGATGAACACCGAAAGGCCATCGGTGCGCTTCTTGACCTGGTCCTTCGGCGTGGTCCGCGCCAGCAGGAGCATCAGGTCCGAATGTTCGGCGCGGCTGGTCCAGATTTTCTGGCCGTTGACGATGTAGCCGGTATTGCCGTCCTTGCGCGCAAAAGTCTTCAGCGAGGTAGTGTCGGTGCCGCTGGTCGGCTCGGTGACGCCGAAGGCCTGCAGGCGCAATTCACCGCTCGCGACCTTCGGCAGATATTTTGCCTTCTGCTCGTCATTGCCGTGCCGCAGCACGGTGCCCATCGTGTACATCTGGGCGTGGCAGCCGCCGCCGTTGCAGCCCGCGCGCTGGATCTCTTCGAGGATCGCGGCGGCCGCTGAAAGTTTCAAGCCCGCGCCGCCATATTCCTCGGGGATCAGCACCGAGAGATAACCGGCCTCGGTCAGCGCGTCGACGAAGGCCTTGGGGTAGGCCATCTCGCGGTCGAGCTTGCGCCAGTATTCGCCGGGAAACTGCGCGCAGAGCTTTGCGACGGCTTCGCGGATGTCGGCGTGATCTTCGGTGTGGTGTTCTTCACTCATGGGGTTTTCCCGTATGTGCGGCAGTTAGGATAACGCCGGCCGATCCTCTGGCGTTGTGAAAACAATGCCAGCCCCCTATGCTCATTTGCTATAGCGTATGGAGTAGCCTTCCAGGATTGGCAAGCATGGATTTCCGTCAGCTCAGGACCTTCAGTTGCGTGGCGGAGCTCGGCAGCCTCTCCAAGGCGTCCGACACGTTGCGTGTGGCGCAGCCGGCGCTCTCCAGGCAGATCAAGCTCCTGGAACACGAGCTGCGCACCGAATTGTTCACCCGCAACGGCCGCGGCATGGTGCTCACGGATGCCGGCCGCCTGTTGCTGGCGCGCACCTCGGGCATCGTGCGGCAGATCGACCAGATCCGCGACGATATCCAGTCGTCCAAGGGGCCGCCGTCCGGCCAGGTCGTGCTCGGCCTGGTCCCGACCGTGAGCTGCGTGCTGTCGGCGCGCTTCGCGCGGCGCTGCGTCGAAAAATTCCCGGGCATTTCGCTGCGCATCGTCGAGAGCTACAGCGGCCATCTGGTCGAATGGCTGCATCGCGGCGAGATGGATCTCGCCATCCTCTACGGCCGCTCCGCCGATCTGCATCTCAACGTCGAGAGCTTGGGGCGCGACAACATCGTCGCGGTGGGTCCGCGCGGTTGTGGCCTCGCGCGCAAGAAGAGCGTCGATATCGGCTGGCTGCTGCGGCAGCGGCTGGTGCTGCCCAGTCATTCCCACGGTCTCCGTGCGCTGATCGAGCACGCGGCGGCGCAACGCAAGATCAAGCTCAACGTCCAGCTCGAGGCGGATTCATTCCGCGTGCTCACGAGCCTCGTCGAGGAAGGCCTCGGCTTCGCGCTGCTGCCGCCCTCGTCGGTCCACGCCGAGGTCGCGGACGGGCGGCTGGAAACGGCCGTCGTCTCGAAGCCGATGACGCGCGAGCTCATATTTGCCTCTCCGATCGATCGTCCGGTCTCGACGGCCTCGGTTGCCGTCACCGCCCTCCTGCGCGAGGAGGTCGCCGCCTGCCGCAAGGACGGCGTGTGGGACATCAAGTTGAGTTAGATGTGCCGGTGCGGTTTAGGACAGAAGGCCGTGTGCGACCCATCGCATGTTGTGCGAGCTGTCATGCCGGAATTTTATATCCGCGCGAAAGGCGCTTATCCTCATCCTGAGGAGCGCGTCTTCGCGCGTCTCGAAGGATGCAGGCCCTGCTCTCGGCCTCGCCCTTCGAGACGCCTGCTTTGCAGGCTCCTCAGGGTGAGGGGATAGAGTTGAAGGCGCCGCAATCACGGACAGTGAAGCCTACCCCGGAATCCTCACCGGCAGCGACTCGTATCCCTTGATGAAGCTCGAATAGATCCGCTTGGGCTCGCCGACCACCTCGATGCGGTCGAAACGCTTCAGCATCTCTTCCCAGACGATCTTGAGCTGGAGCTCGGCGAGGCGCATGCCGACGCAGCGGTGGATGCCGAAGCCGAAGGAGAGGTGGGTGCGCGGCCGCGGGCGGTCGATGATGAATTCGTTCGGCCTCTCGAACATCTCCTCGTCGCGGTTGCCGGAGACGTACCACATCACGACGCGGTCGCCCTTCTTGATGTGTCTGCCGCCAACGTCAGTGTCCTGCAGTGCGGTGCGCCGCATATGCGCGAGCGGGGTCTGCCAGCGGATCACTTCGGGCACCATGGAATCGATCAGTTCCGGGTTGGCGCGCAGCCTGTCGTACTGCTCCGGGTTCTCGTTCAATGCCAGCACCGAGCCGGTCATGGTGTTGCGCGTGGTGTCGTTGCCGCCGACGATGAGCAGGATGATGTTGCCCATGAGATTGTCGGGATCCATGAACCGCGTGGCGTCGTTGTGCGCCATCAGCGACAGCAAATCGTTGCGCGGCGCGGAGTTGACGCGCTCGTTCCAGAGCTTGGACATGTAGGCGTAGCATTCGTCCATCTCGCGGCGGCGCTCTTCGGCCGAGGCAACAATGCCGCTCTTGGGTAGCGCGGTCGCGACATCTGACCAGCGCGTCAGCTTGCGCCGTTCTTCCCAGGGGAAGTCGAACAGGGTGGCCAGCATCTGCGTCGTCAGCTCGATCGAGACGCGCTCGACGAAATTGAAGGTCTCGTTGCGCGGCAGATTGTCGAGCACGGTCTGCGAGCGCTGGCGGATCAGTTTCGCCAGTTCGTCCAGATGAGTCGGCGTGAACATCGGCGACACCGTCTTGCGCTGCGACGAATGACGCGGCTGGTCCATGGCGATGAAGCTCGGCCAGTCATAACCTTCCGGCACGTCGCGGATGCCGATGCCGCCGAGCGTCGAGTCAGAGGAGAACAGGCCGTGGTTGGTGTCGACATGCATGATGTCGTTGTACTTCACCACCGACCAATACGGCTCGATCGGCGCGTTGGTGCAGTAATGCACCGGCTCTTCCTTGCGCAGCCGCTCGAACCACGGCCACAGGGTGTCATCCTGGAACAGCCTGGGCGCGCCCGGGTGGAACTGCGCCAGCGGCGTCGCATAGGCCTCCTCGCGGGCCCTGCGCATGCGTTCGGCCTTGTCCACTTGAACCGGCGCTTGGATGTTCATGGTCGTAGCTCCAGTGTTTCTCTTTCTTCGCCTCTCCCCGCTTGCGGGGAGAGGCCGGAATTCGCGCACCGCGCGGATTCCGGGTGAGGGGGACTCTCCGCGAGTCGGCGGCTACTTTTTTCGCGGATAGAGCCCCCTCACCCCGACCCTCTCCCCGTAGAACGGGGAGAGGGAGTAATCTCACGCCGCGATCTTCACCGGCAAGGTTTCGAGACCCTTCACGAAACTCGAATAGACCCGCTTGGGTTCGCCGACCACCTCGATATGGTCGAATCGCTTGAGGATCTCTTCCCAGATAATCTTGAGCTGGAGTTCGGCAAGCCGCAAGCCGACGCAGCGGTGGATGCCGAAGCCGAACGAGAGATGCGTGCGCGGCCGTGCGCGGTCAATGATGAATTCGTAGGGCTTTTCGATCGCGTCGGCGTCGCGGTTGCCCGAGACATACCACATCACGACCTTGTCACCTTTCTTGATCTGCTTGCCCCGGAACTCGAAGTCCGCAAGCGCGGTGCGCCGCATATGAGCCAGCGGCGTCTGCCAGCGGATCACTTCCGGCACGAAGCTGTCGAGCAGCACGGGGTTTTCGCGCAGCTTGCGATATTGCTCCGGATGCTGGCTCAGCGCGTCAAGCGAGCCGGACATGGTGTTGCGGGTGGTGTCGTTGCCGCCGACGATCAGAAGGATGAGATTGCCGAGGAAGTTTTTCGCGTCCATGTCGCGCGTCGCGGCGCCATGCGCCATCATCGACAACAGGTCGCTCTTCGGCGGCTGCTCGATGCGCTCCTTCCACAGCCGCGCGAAATAGCCGGCGCATTCGGTGAGCTCGGCCTGACGCTCGTCTTCGGTGGCGACGAGGCCGTCGGGTCCGGGAATGGTGGTCGCGATGTCCGACCAGCGCGTCAGCTTGCGGCGGTCCTCCCAGGGGAAGTCGAACAGCACCGCGAGCATCTGCGTGGTGAGCTCGATCGAGACGCGGTCGACCCAGTCGAACACCTCGCCGCGCGGCAGATTGTCCAGGCACTCGGCCGAGCGCTTGCGGATGCTGAGCGCGAGATTGTCCAGATGCGTCGGCGTGAACATCGGCGCCACGGTCTTGCGCTGCGCCGCGTGGCGCGGCGGGTCCATCGAGATGAAGCTCTCGCGACGCAGTTCCGGATCGATGTCGCGGATGGTGATGCCGCCGAGCGAGGAGGCCGAGGAGAATACCGAATGATTGGTCTCGATCTCCATGATGTCGTTGTAGCGCGTCACCGACCAATACGGCCCGAACATCGAGTCCTTGCAATAGTGCACGGGATCTTCGCGGCGCAGGCGATCGAAATAGGGCCAGAACGTATCGGTCCTGAACAGCTCGGGGTCGCCCGGATCGAACTGCTCCAGCGGCAGTGACGTTGCGCGTGCGCGCAACGCGTCGAGCTTCGCCGCGCTTTCGATGGTCCCATGCATGACCGCTCTCCCTGACATAACCGCGCGTTCTCGTTGAATTCTGCGCTGCGGTATTTGATTTGCAATTACAGCCGGTTGTCTGCGCCGGAGCAAGGGCGAGTTTTGCCACATGGGTGTGAAGTAGCCCGGATGGAGCGAAGCGAAATCCGGGATTCGGGCCCCCACTGCCACCGTCCCGGATTGCGCTTCGCTCCATCCGGGCTACCGGACATTCGCGAACGTGATCTCGCGCACGCCCTCGGCCGTGGAAATGCGTCAGAAATCGACCGGAATCGAGCCAAATCGAACCCGCCCATCTTGGGGATCGACTAATCTCTGATCTATAGTTTGAACGAACCAGGTCCGCACCCCGAGGTTGCCGCCGTGAACGATATGCAATGGACGCCCATCGGCTCCGAACCCTTACCCCCGCCGCTGCCGCCCACGGGGGTCGATTTCACCGGCAACCGCACCGAGTTTCGCAAATTGGTCACCAAGGGTGCCCTGCTCGAGCTCGTCACCTTCGGCTTCTACCGGTTCTGGCTCGTCACCGACATCCGTCGTCATCTGTGGGCGAACACCGCGGTCGACGGCGACGCCGCCGAATATACCGGGCGGGCCAAGGAGCTCTTGGTCGGCTTCCTGTTCGCGCTCGCGATCCTGGTGCCGATCTACCTCGCTTACTTCCTTGTCGGCATCGAGTTCGAGCGCTGGCAGGGCTTTGCCTCGACGCCGCTGTTCATCAGCTTCTACGCTTTCGGCCAGTTCGCGATCTTTCGCGCGCGGCGCTATCGCCTGACGCGGACGGTCTGGCGCGGCGTGCGATTCTGGATGGACGGCTCGGGCTGGGCCTATTCGTTCCGCGCCATGCTGTGGGGCTTGCTGGTGTTTCTGACGCTTGGGCTCGCATTGCCGTGGCGCGAGGCCTCGCTCGAACGCTACAAGATGCGGCACACCCATTACGGCGATTTGCGCGGCGATTTCCAAGCCGACGGCTGGACGTTCTTCAAGCGCGGCTGGTGGCTGTGGCTCTTGAGCCCGATCGCAATGGTGATCTTTCCGCTCGCGCCGTTCGTCTATGCCGAGTTCAAGGCGCGCGAGTGGCGCTGGTGGCTCGACGGTATCCGCATCGGCGATGTCAGCGTGTCCTCGCAACTTCCGCACAACGCATTTTACGGCCTGTACTGGAAGGTGATCGGCTGGTGGATGCTGCTCTCGGTCATCTTCGCCGCTTATGTCGGCGGAGCCACCATGCTCGTCGTCAAGCTGAGCGGTCTTTCGGTCGAGCAGGCGTTGGGGCCCGGCAATGCGGCCAAGAGCATCCCGACACTGGTGATGATGGTCGTCGGCTACCTCGCACTCGCCCTGGCCCTCAACATCGTCATGCGGGTCTATCTCCAGCGCGATCTCTGGGCCAAGGTGCTGGAAACGGTCGATGTGCACAACATCGCCGCCGCCGCGGACGTGCGCGGCAGCGCCGAGCTTGCCAGTGCGCTCGGCGAAGGCTTTGCCGATGGACTCGATGTCGCGGGATTCTGAGCTGTGAGTGACGTATTCGCCGAAGCCCCGGCGCAGTCCGCAAAGCCGACGATCTTCTTCGACGGCGTGTCGAGCCGCAGGCGGCAGGTGACGCTGACGCTCAGTGACGCGCTCGAGATCCTCGAAGAGGGTGCGACGCCCGTTCGCTGGGGCTATGCCGACATCCGTCGCGCCGACAGTCCGCCCGGCATTTTGCGGCTCGCCTGCGCTTCCGCGCCGCCGCTGGCGCGGCTGGAAATCCGCGACGCTCTGCTCGCCTCAGACGTGACCGCGCGCTGCATGCGGCTCGACGACCACCAGACTTCGCGCCGCGGCGTCGCAAAAATCGTCGGCTGGTCGATGGCTGCCGCCGTCTCCATCGTCTGCGTCGTGCTGTTCGGCGTGCCGCTCGCTGCCGACCGCCTCGCGCCGCTGGTGCCGAAACCGATCGAGCGGCGCATTGGCGATGCGTCGGAGGTTCAGGTGAAGACCATCTTCGGCCGCAATGCGTGCGAGGATGCGGCGGGGAAGGCGGCCTTCATCAAACTCGTCAATCGGCTGCGCGATGCCGCCGGCCTCGACGACGATTCCATGACCGCGGGCGTGCTGCCGACCCCGGTGCCGAACGCGTTCGCACTGCCGGGCGGCAAGGTCTTCGTGCTGAAGGGCCTGCTCGACAAGGCCGAAAGCCCGGACGAGCTCGCCGGCATCCTCGCCCACGAGCTCGGTCATCTCAAGCATTACGACAACATGCGCGGCCTGATCTACAACGGCGGCACCTCGTTCCTGATCGGCCTGTTGTTCGGCGACGTCACCGGCTCGAGCGCCGTGATCTTCGCCTCGCGCAGCGTGGTCGAGGCTTCCTATTCACGCGAAGCCGAGACCGCTGCGGATACGTTTGCCATCGAGATCATGCACAAGCTCGGCCGTTCGCCGAAGCCCGCAGCCGAATTGATGTTCCGCATCACCGGCAAGGAAGGCGGCGGCCTCACGTCGATCCTGGCGAGCCATCCGCTGACCGAGGACCGGCTCGCGCGCATGACGAAGGAGGATCGCCCCGCCAGCGGCCCGCCGCTGCTGACGGATGCAGAGTGGCGGTCACTGAAGGGGATCTGCGGCAGCGGCAAGATCTGAATCTCTTGCCGCCGACGCGTCGGCCCCGCGCCAAATCATGAATCGGCGAGGAACGATCGCTCGGGGAGTGGTTATCCCCCGATAGACAGCGGGAATGTTCCTCATGGCTTACGGTCGTTTCGTCACGATGATCGCGGCTTCCACCGTGATCATGTTCGGTCTGATGTATCTCAACACCTTCGCTCTGGATCACGTCTGGTACAGCCAGACCCGGACGTGGATGGCGTTGCTGATGGGCGCCGTCATGGCCGCCGTGATGCTCGCTTTCATGTGGGGCATGTACAGGAACCGCACGGCGAACGTCGCCATTCTGGCCGCCAGCGCCGTCGTGTTTGCGGTTTCGCTCTGGCTCGTTCGAAGCCAGCAGACCGTGACCGACGTCGCGTATATGGAGGCGATGATCCCGCATCATTCCATCGCGGTTCTCACCAGCGAGCGCGCGCACATCAGGGATCCCCGCGTCCGCAAGCTGGCCGACGACATCATCGAAGCCCAAGTGCGGGAGATCAGCGAGATGGAACGGTTGATCGCCGACCTCAAGGAGAAGCCCGCGCCCGCGGATGCGAAGGATCTGCCGCCGCGGCCGCCGACCTGACGGAGCGGCCCTCGTATCACTTTGCCGGGGCGGCCGGATTGGTTGAGCCCGTGGTGACGCTCGGCGCGTTGTTCGGGCTGGTGGTCGTGGTCTGGGGACCGACATCGCGTCCATTGTAGAAGAAGACGGCCGCGACGACGGCGATCACGAAGATCGCGCCGATCGCCCAGCCCACCGGGCTGTTGAGGCGTGCTCTGTCTACTCTGCGGTCGTCATCCTGATAGGTCATCGTGCTCTCCATCCTAGAGCAGGAAAAACCTTGCGCGGGCGAAGCTGTTCCTAATGTGACGCGGTTTGCAGGCCGGCGCCTATCTCGTCCCGTAGGCGCGGTCGCCGGCGTCGCCGAGGCCCGGCAGGATAAAGCCGTTCTCGTCGAGACCTTCGTCCACCGCGGCCGTCCAGATCGGGACGTCCGGATGCAGTCCGCGCAGCCGTTCGAGCCCTTCGGGGGCGGCGATCAGGCAGGCGAGGCGAATGTCCTTGGCGCCGCGCTCCTTCAGCCGGTCGATTGCGGCCACAGCCGTATTGGCGGTCGCAACCACCGGCGTTACCACGATCGCCAGGCGTTCGCCGAGATCGGACGGCGATTTGAAGAAATACTCGACCGCGGCAAAGCTGTGCGGCTCGCGGTAGAGGCCGATATGCGCGACGCGCGCGGTCGGCACCAAATCCATCATGCCGTCGACGAAGGTGGTGCCGGCGCGCAGCATCGGCACGAACACCAGCTTCTTGCCCGCGATCTTGGCCGAATGCATCGTCGCCAGCGGCGTCTCGATGACGGTATCGGCGAGCGGCAGGTCGCGCGTCACCTCGTAGCACAGGAGCATGCCGATCTCCTTGATCAGCTCCCGAAACGATTTGGTCGAGATCGATTTGTCCCGCACCAGGGTCAGCTTGTGCTGCACCAACGGATGATCGACGATCGTGACGCCTTGCATGACGGGATGCCTTTCTTCCTTCTCCCCTTGTGGGAGAAGGTGGCGCGAAGCGCCGGATGAGGGGTACTTTCCGCGAACTCCTGTGAGAGATATGCCCGCGGAGACAACCCCTCACCCGGCTTCGCTTTCGCGAAGCCACCTTCTCCCACAAGGGGAGAGGGTTTAGAAAACCGTGCCGTCGCTGATCACCTTGAGCGGCGGCGAACCATCGGGGCGGCGCGCGAAGGCGATGGCGCGGCCCGCGGCCCAGGTGCCGCCTTCCAGAATGCTGGCGAGCGGCAATGTCTCAGGGGTGCGGCCGAGTTTTGCGCGGACCAGATCGGCAAGCCGGTCGAGCAGCGCCACGGTCAGCGCGCGCCACTCGACGACGAGCAGCGAATCCACCGCATGCGCATGTTCGGCATCGGCGGCGTCGCGCAGGCGCAGCACCTCGTGATCGACGAACAGCCCGCCATTGCGATACTCGGCAAGCCCGGTCAGGCCGTCGATGTCGGTGACGTCAATTCCGGCGCGCTGGAGCGGCTCGATCAGCGAATAGCTCAGCCATTGCGACAGCTTGTGCAAGGGCACGAGACCCGAGGTGGCATCGCTGGCCTTGATCGCCGGATGGCGCCAACAATCGCCGAGCGGAATTCCGGCAAGCTCCAGCCGGGACGGCCAGATCGGTCCGAGCTGGTTCAGCACCGCCGAGAGAATCGCGGGTGCGGGAACCGCGCCGCCCTTCGCCTGTGCCGCGATGTGATCGAACAGCCCGCCCGGCCGCGGCATGTCGTGCGAGCCGAACACGTCAGCGCGCTCCGCCACCAGCCTGCCCAAGCGCCGCAGCAGATCGGTCCGCCCCTCGAGCCCGAGCAGCGGATTGGCATCGCTCACCTGAAAGGCGGATGTAAGCGCGGCAAGCGGCAGTTGCGCGAGCACGTCGGCATCGGTCCTGAACGGTGCGCGGGCATCGCGGGAAAAAAGGCCGCTCGCGAACATGTCGAGACTTGCAATCGCAAGTCCCTCCGACCGGCCGATCTCTTGTCGCGTCACAGCGTCGCGGTATCGCCACGCCGCGCCCGCGCCGGCATCGAGCAGCACGCTGACGATGGCAAGGTCGAACTCCGCGCGCGCCCGCGCCGCGCGATCGGGCCACGACGCCGCGTCTGCAAGCCGCGCCCAACGGTCGACGCCGCCAAGCACAAAATGGCGCCACCGCGCATGGAACGGAATCTCCAGCGTCGGATAGGCCTTTCGCGTCACCGCGAGCACGGCATCAGCAACGCCGTCCATGCGATCGAGATCAACAGTGAAATGGGTGAGTCCGCCGGCAAGGCCGATGTCAAGTATCTCCCCGGCACGCGCGCGAACCGCTGCTGCGCTGAGCAGCGAACGGGCCTGCAATTCCAAAGCGTCTGCCATCAATCGATCAGTATTTTTCCAGCGAACGCCCGACAACGCCGTCGACGTCCTTCTCCGGCGCGATGTCGGTGGAGTAATAGCCGGCGGCCTTCTTCGCGGCGATCTCGACATAGGCGTCGGCGGGAATGAGCTCGGGCGGGATCGGCACGCGCTCGACGATGTCGATGCCCTGCGATGTCAGCGCGTCGTGCTTCATGTCGCTCATCGAGAGGAAGCGGTCGATGCGCTTCAGGCCGAGCCAGTGGATGGTATCGGGCATCAATTGTTGGAAGCGGGCATCCTGGACGCCGGCGACGCATTCGGTGCGCTCGAAATAGGCGGCGGCCGCATCGCCGTCCTCCTGGCGCTTGCGCGCATTGTAGACCAGGAATTTCGTGACCTCGCCGAGCGCGCGGCCTTCCTTGCGGTTGTAGATCACGAGCCCGAGCCCGCCCTCCTGCGCGCCGCGCGCGGATTCCTCGATGCCGTGGATGAGGTAGGGACGGCAGGTGCAGATGTCGGAGCCGAACACGTCGGAGCCGTTGCACTCGTCATGCACCCGGCAGGTGATCTTGGTGCGATGGTCCGGCAGCTTTGTCACATCGCCGAACATGTACACTGTGGTGCCCCCGATCGGCGGCAAGAACACCTTCATGTCCGGCCGGGTCACCAGCTCGGGGAACATGCCGGCGGTCTGCTCGAACAGCGTGCGCCGCAGCTCGGTCTCGTTGGTCGCAAAGCGTTCCGCAAGGCCCGGCAGATACCAGACCGGATCGATCGCGATCTTCACCACCGACACACTGCCATTGGCATGCACGACGTCGCCGTCGGCGCGCAGGCGCTTGGCGGCGAGCGCCTCGCGGATCTCCGGCAGGTCGAGCCGCGCGCGCGTTACCGCGATGCTCGGCCTGATGTCGATGCCCTCAGCAATGTCCTTGCCGAAATTCTCGGCGACGAGATGCCCCCAGGGATCGAGCGCGACGATTTTTGCGGGATCGCGCCATTGCTCGAACGGCCCGATGGTCGCGGCCGGAAAGGTGTTGGTGAGATCGGGCCTGCGAATCGGATCGAGCGCGCCGGCGGACACCGCGAGCGCGCGGTACATCGCATAGGAGCCGCCATGGCTGCCGATCACGTTGCGATCGGCGGCGCGCGATACCGTGCCGATGATCGGCCCGCGGATACGCGCGTCGGCTGCGCCCCAGTGGATCGGGAAGGCGGCTGTCCTGCCCGGCTCCGGATGGGAGGTGAGGCGGATGTGGTCGGTACGGTTCGCGCGGCTCATGACCAAACTCCCAAAAAGCCAACGGCCCGCCGCTCGGACGGGCCTGGCTCTGCGGCGTTGCCGATGCGGTCACCGGCGACGCAATCCAACATATTGTAGCGGCCAGCCACGACAGACAAGTTAATCGTGCTGCGCAGGGCAGGCGGCTTGCGGCCAAATCCCCATCATCACCGAGCCAGCAGGGGCTGCGTGAGAGCCACGCTACCGCACGGGCCGACCCCGGTGAAATCGCTGTAAGCCGATGAAGTAATTATCTTTTTCGTGCTTTCAAGGGGGCGTGCACGGATGGTGCGGCGGGCGTCGAGTTTCCGGACAAAACGTGTCATCAAACCAAACCTACAGATCGCCTTTGCCTCTGCCTTGGAGACCGCCATGCCCGCCGCCGCCTACATCGACCCTCGCAACGGAAAGCTCTATCCGCTGGACCAGCCGCGCTGGTGTTCGGACGAGCGCACGCCGCTGCTGGTGACGCCGGGGACGGGGATCTCGCGCGAGGACATTGACAGCCGGGCGCGCTCACTCTGGCGCTACCGGGCGGCGCTCCCGGTCGAGATCAAAACTCCGATCACGCTCGGCGAAGGCTGCACACCACTGGTGCAGCAGGCCTGGGGCGAACTGCGCCCGTTCTTCAAGCTCGAATGGTTCAACCCGACCGGCAGCTTCAAGGACCGCGGCTCCGCCGTGATGCTGTCCTTTCTTCGGCAGATTGGCGTCGACGCCATTCTGGAGGACTCGTCCGGCAATGGCGGCTCGTCGATGGCGGGGTTAGGTGCCGCCGGCGGCATGCGCGTGAAGATTCTCGCGCCTGCATCGACGTCACCGGCCAAGATCGCGCAGGTCCGCGCCTATGGCGCGGCGGTGCAGCTCGTCGAGGGCCCGCGCGAGGAATCGGAGGCCGAGGCCATCCAGCAGTCGAGCCAAACCTTCTATGCCAGCCACAATTGGCAGCCGTTCTTTCTCGAAGGCACCAAGTCGCTCGCCTACGAGATCTGGGAAGATCTCGGCTTTCGCGCCCCCGACAACGTCATCGTTCCCGTCGGCGCCGGCAGCAGCCTTTTGGGTTGCGCCTTTGGTTTCCGCGAGCTTTTGAAAGCCGGTCAGATCACCAGGCTGCCGCGCCTGTTTGCGGCGCAGCCGCTCAATTGCTCGCCGATCGATGCAAGCTTCAAGGCCGGCGTCGACACCCCTGTCGCGCGTGAGGTCAGCAAGACCATCGCCGAAGGTACCGCGATCAAGCATCCGCTGCGCCTGCGCGAGATCATCGCCGCGTTGCGCGAGAGCGGCGGCGGCACCGTAGCGCTCACCGAGGACGAGATCGTCGCCGCGCTGCGGCGTCTAGCGCGGCAGGGCCTGTTCGCCGAGCCGACCAGCGCAAGTGCCGCCGCCGCGCTCGACAAACTATCCGTCGCCGGTGCCATCAAGGCGAACGAGACCACGGTCGCGGTCCTGACCGGCACCGGCCTCAAGGCCGCGACCATCGTTGCCGATCTTGTGCAATAAGGCGGTCTCTTCCCTTCTCCCCTTGCGGGAGAAGGTGGCGCGAAGCGCCGGATGAGGGGTTGCTTCAGCGGATTCGAAAGCCAAAGGCTCGCGCGTGGAGAGAGACCCCTCACCCGTCTCGCCGCTTCGCGTCGAGCCACCCTCTCCCGCAAGGGGAGAGGGAAAGCGTCGCCTCATTCCTTCAGATCGTTGACACGCCTCACCCACACGCGCACATCGGCGAGCACGTCGGGCAGCGCCGCCTTGACCTCCTGTACGGTCATGCCGGCCTTGATGCGGGGATCGTAGAGCAGGTTCAGGATGTACTGGTCGTAGACGTCGAAATAGCCCATCGAGACGTTGTCGTTGAACATGGTCCAGGGCACGCTCGCGGTGTCGTTGATCGGGCCGAGCGATTGCAGCAGCTCCTCATAGGCGCAGTCGAGGAAGGTGAAATCGCCGTTGTCCACGGTGAGGATGACGTCGGAATGCTCGATCTCGAAATTGTCGTTCTTGCGGAAGCCTGACAGGCATTGCGGATCGAGCGAGGTGCGGATCTCGCGGGCCTTCTCCGCACCGTAGAAGCTCGAGATGGTGCGGAACAGATCGCGGTCGCGCACGAGCTTCACCCGCACATTCGCCGCCTCGCTGCTGTCGATCATGGCGATGTCGAGATGCTGCACGTGCTTGCCGATGTCGGCCACGACTTTTGCGAGCTGCGCCTTGCGGTCGGCGCGGTCGCTCTCGGCGAACACGCGCACCGGCCCGTCAAACTTGCGGATGCGGTCGACACGGCCGGCAAGGTGATATTCGGCGCCGAACGCCGTCTTCAGAAAGCCATCGACGATCTCGCCGTCGGTAAAGCTCTTCTTCTCGGCGCGCTGACGCGAGACGATCGCGGGCAATTCCCCCGCGACGGCGATGGTAGCGGTGTCAGGGGCAAACGCGACGGTGGCGAGCGCCAGCAGGGCGATGCGAAAGCCGGACGAAGGCGGGGCTAATGCGCTCATTGCCAGGCGACGCTGCCGTATTCGCGTCGCGCGCACAAGACCGCATATCCACGCGCCCGTCGGTTCCTGCTAGTTGTTCAGCACGACCACGGTGGTGCCGACTCCGACGCGGCCGTAGAGGTCGGTGACGTCGTCGTTGGTCATGCGGAAGCAGCCCGAGGACACCGCCTGGCCGATCGTCTCCGGCTCGTTGGAGCCGTGGATGCGGTAGAGCGTCGAGCCCAGATACATTGCGCGCGCGCCGAGCGGATTCTCGACACCGCCCTTCATGTGGCGCGGCAGGTCCGGCCGGCGGGCCAGCATCTGCGACGGCGGCGTCCAGTCCGGCCATTCCTTCTTGGCGGTGATCCTGTGCACGCCGCCCCAGCGGAAGCCGTCGCGGCCGACGCCGATGCCGTAGCGCAGGGCCTGGCCGTTCTGGAGCACCAGATAGAGCCGGCGCTCCGAGGTGTTCACCACGATCGTGCCGGGGGCGTAATTGCCGTTGTACATGACGGTGGTGCGGGGGACCGGGCTCGAGCCGCCGCGGAAGAAATTCGGGCCGCCGCCCATGATGTCGCGCGAGTCGAACTCCTCGGCGAAGGCGCCGCCGGCGGTAGCCGTCAGCAGTGCGATGGCGGCAATCGGCGCGGCAAAATACCGGATCATTGTTCCCCCAGCAAAAAATCGATTCAACTGAAGTTACAGGCCATATTTGCGGGCTTTCCGCAAGCCACGGCCCCGTGAGGGAGGCATCCTTAATGAAGGAAGTTACCAAATCGGCAACCGCGCCAGTTGGAAGAAAACGTTAGTCAAACCGGCGCATCGCTGCGCGGGGCAGGGCGGCGATGCCGGCTATTGCTTTGACGAGACGAGCGAACAATGATTGATCGGACGGATTGTTGGAACATTGCCGGTTGCGGGAGCTGATGGATGAACGGTGCGGAAAGTCTGGTGCGGACGATGGTCAAGGGCGGGGTCGACGTCTGCTTCTCCAACCCCGGCACCTCCGAGATGCATTTTGTCGCAGCGCTCGACCGCGTGCCCGGCATGCGTTGCGTGCTCGGCCTGTTCGAAGGCGTGGTGACCGGCGCCGCCGACGGCTATTTCCGCATGAAGGGCACGCCGGCCTCGACGCTGCTGCATCTCGGTCCCGGCCTCGCCAACGGCCTTGCCAATCTGCACAACGCCAAGAAGGCGAATTCCGGCATCGTCAACATCGTCGGCCAGCATGCCGTCTACCACATCGGCTACAACGCGCCGCTGACCTCCGACATCGAGGGCCTGGCCCGGCCGATGTCGTCCTGGGTCCGCACCTCGCCGGACTCCAAATCGGTCGCCGCCGACGGCGCCGCGGCGATCGCCGCCGCCAAGAGCGCGCCGCCGCAGATCGCGACCCTGATCTTGCCCGCCGACACCGCCTGGAACGAAGCGGACGGCATCGCCGAGGTTCCGGCCGAGCAGCAGCGCGCGAGCTATTCGCCGCAGGCGGTCGAGCAGGCCGCAAAAATCCTGCACGGCGACGGCGAGGGCACGCTGCTGCTGATGACCGGCAGTGCGCTGAGCGAGCAGGGCCTGGCGCTGGCCGAGCGCATCGCCGCCAGGACCGGCTGCACCGTGATGGGCCCGACCTTCCGTCCGAGAATGGCGCGCGGCCGCGGCCGCTTCTCGATCGATCGCATCCACTACGTGATCGACAACGCGCTGCAGATGCTGGCGAGGTTCCGTCACATCGTGCTGGTCGAGTCCGACGATCCCGTGGCGTTCTTCGCCTATCCGAACAAGCCGAGCATCCTCAAGCCCGAGGGCTGCGACGTGCATCGCATGACCTCCTGGGGTGAGAATTCGGTCGCAGCGCTGGAAGCGCTCGCCGGCGCGGTGAAGGCCAGCGCGAAGGACGTCAAGCCGCAGGCTTCGGCCGAACTGCTCAAGCCGACCGGCGCACTGACCCACGCCTCGATCGCCCAGTCGATCGCCTATGCGATTCCCGAGAACGCAATCCTGGTCGACGAATCCCTCACCACCGGCCGCGCCTTCTTCCCGCCGACGGCGGCGGCTGCTCCGCACGACTGGCTCCAGAACATGGGCGGCTCGATCGGCTTCTCGACGCCGCTCTCGATCGGTGCCGCGATCGCCTGCCCGGACCGCAAGGTGATCTGCATGGTCGGCGACGGCAGCGCGATGTACACGATCCAGTCGCTGTGGACGCAGGCGCGCGAAAACCTCAACATCGTCACCATCGTGTTCGCCAACCGCATCTACCAGATCCTGCGCGGCGAGTTCGACAATGTCGGCGCCGGCGAGCCCGGCCAGCGCGCCAACGACATGCTTCGCCTCGACCGGCCGACGCTGGATTTCGTGGCGCTGGCCAAGGGCATGGGCGTGCCCGGCCGCGCCGTCACCAACGCGGACGAGTTCAACAAGGCGCTGGCCGAAGCCGTCGCCGAGCCCGGGCCGCGGCTAATCGAAGTCCAGATGTAGGTCTGGTCGATCGCGCCGCGAATTCCGGCCTCATCCTGAGGAGCCCGCGTACGCGGGCGTCTCGAAGGATGGTGACAGGCGGGATACGGGCCTTCATGGTTCGAGACGCGCGTTCCGCGCTCCTCACCATGAGGGTCCGGTGACGGCGCATCGGAATGCGCGTGATGAGCCGGGGGCAAGATGCAGACCGAGCTGAACAAGGTGATAGCGGCGCTCCGGGACTTCTACGCCCACGAAGCATTCCTGTTCGCGAAGGACATCGGCGAGCGTGCCATCACGCACCGCTTCGCCGTGCATCTGGAGAAGCAATTCTCCGGCTGGTCGGTCGACTGCAACTACGACCGGCTCGGCGAGCGTACGCTGCATCTGCCGCACGGCACCATCGTCTCGACCGACGATCATCTGGGCAAGTCGATCTACCCTGACGTCGTGGTGCATCAGCGCGAGATCCCGAACAACCTACTCACCGTGGAGATCCGCAAGGCGAGCAATCACACCGCGCTCGACCACGACCAGCACAAGCTGATGGCGCTGACCGATGCGCATGTCTGGTTCGCCTATTGGATCGGCGTGCTGCTGGTGCTGGACAAGCACCATGTGACGATCTCGGAGGTCTATGTCGGCGGCGTCCTCGATCAGCCGCTGTCGCGCTGGTTCGCGACGCGGCTGGAGGAGATCGGCCTGCGGGCTGCGCGGTAAGCAGCGCGCCGAGATTGTCGCCTTCAATTCAGCTATTGCTTTGAGTCATAACCCAAGCGCGATCTCGGCCCATTTCAGCATGCGGTCGCTATTAAGGAATGACAGCACCGCCGGCTCCAGTGACGCGGTCGCGCCCGGTGCGAGCAAAGCCGTCGCGGCGACCATGTCGCAGCGTTGATTGAAGGCGAGTGAGAGGGCTGCCTTGGGGGTCCCCTCGACGCGATAGGCCCGGCTGCGGCCGCGCATTGGACCGACGACGATCTCTCGGCCGGCAGCCGTCGGCGTTGCCTTCCCAATCAGCGCCAGGTCGCCCATCTGTTCGAGGTCGCCGTCGTCGGCAACGCCGGTGGCGCAATTGCAAAAGCCGAGCTTGGGGCGAACGTAGAGCAGGACCTCGCCGCCGCAATCTTCGGCCTTGCAGCGAAACGCCTTTCCTTTCCCCCAGGGATCCGCGCCGAAAGGCCAGTCGATTTCCGTCCACACCGGGCGGACCTCGCCGGAGGCCGCTGTTGCGCGTGCCGGTTCGCCGGATCGCGATATCCAGAGCGCTGCGGCTGCGCAGAGCAGCGCAGTGGCTGCGCTGATTGCAACGAATTTGCTTGTCAGGCGCATGGAAGCTGACGCGGCACCTTTGCTAATTCTGAGCCATCAACTTTCGAGCGGCCGCGAGGTCTTCTCGCGACGAGTCGCCATTTCTCGCCGTTTCGACGATCTTCGCGTAGTACTGGCGGGCCTTCACAGTATCCCCCGCTTTCTCGGCCGCGTGAGCGGCGCCGATCGTCGCGCCAAAGCGGTTCGGCTCCTTGCGCATGGTGCTTTCGAACGCGACCAATGCCTCCGTCGCCATGCCGCGTTCGAGCAGCATGGTCCCGTAAAGCTCGCGTGCGGGGGCGAGCGGACCCGGCGTCACGATGGATTTTTCGGTCTTGTCTTCGGCATCGGCGGCAAGGCGCATCGCTTCCAACGCATCCGCCTGTTTCCCCAAGGCGTTGAGCTGCCAGGCTGTAGCGACCTGCCGCTGAATGTCCACGATTTCGGCCCAATAGGCGTCCTTGTCCTGCTGCAGCTTGTCCCGCAACTCCGCCAGCTTGGCGATGTCCGCCGCTGCAGCGTCTGCATTGCCGGAGCGCGCGGCGCCAAGGGCGCGAGCGAAATAGGTGATCGCATCGACATAGGCAAACCGGCTCGGCTCGACTTTCAGCGCGGCAGCGCCCTGCCAATCACCGCGTTCGACCATATAGCGCGCCTGGCTGGCCGCTATCGCGTAGGGTCCGGCGCGGACAGCCGGCGCATAGCCCGTGGTCGCAATCATATCCGCGATGACCTCGCTGGCTCGGCTGTCCTGCGCAAGCTGGAGCAGGGCGTAGACCATATAGTCGTCGGCATGCAGCTGCTCGCTCGGGTCCTTGCCCTCCTTGGCAGCCTTGGCGGAACGGCTATTGGCGTCAATGGATTCGTTCCAGTAGCCGACGCGCGTGAAGATGTGCGACGGCATATGCAAGGCGTGCGGTGCCGCCGGCGCGATCTCGGAATAGCGCTTGGCAGCATCGAGTCCCTGCTCTGCGATCGCCGGATAGTCATAGAGGTGGATCAGGTAATGCGCGACGCCGGGATGCCGCGGCTGGCGCTTGAAGATCGGCTCCAGGATAGCAGCGCCCTTGAGCTGGTTGGCATAGGTCTTGTCGTTTGGTGACGCCGTGACGTTCAGCGTGATGGCGTAGGCGATCTGTGCCTCGTCATCATCGGGATAGCGCGCGGCGACGGCTTCGGTTGCCTTGAGGTAGGACTGCGCGCGCTGGCCAAACGTCGTCTTTTCGTCGCCCGAATAGAAGGCCAGCAGCGCGTCGATATAGTCACGTTCGCGTTCGCTCTTAACGCCGAGTGCCTTGGCCTTCTGCAGCGCGGCGAGACCTGCGGTGAGGTTTTCCTTCGGCGCGGCAAAATGCGGATTGTACAGCAGGCTCAGGGCAATGCCCCAATAGGCGATCGCGCATTCCGGATCGGCCTGCAGCGTCTCCTCGAAAATTTCCTTTGCGGGCCGGTACCAGAACGAGTGCTGATAACGCATCCCGCGATCGAAGCGGCGCTGCGCCACCTCGTTGCAGGAGGTCTGGAAGTGCACCTTGCCAAATTGCTCATCGGTCCCGTCCTCCGCGCGTGCGGCAGGCGTGCCGGAAATCGAGCCTAGGGCAGCGAGGGCGAGAAGTGAGACGGTTCTCAAGGCGAGCGCGCGCATCGGCCCCTCCGTTTTCTGTTCAGAATAAATCTGGTCAGATGGCGCCGATAAAACCGAGGGCGCCGAAGTTCGTATTGCTGAGATTGGCAATGGCAATTGTTGCTAAAGGATTTCTCCATTCGAGATGCGAGTCAACAGGAAGCGGACAGATTTGCGTTAGGGAAGCACGCCTGCCAGGATCCATCCGCCCGCCCGTCGAGGCGAGTGGGCCACAAGGCCGCTCGCACGACGAGCGGCCTTGCATCATCGTCCGTCACCCGCTCAATGCAGCGGATCGCCCTGGCCGAGCGCGTAGGCGACGAGGTCCTTCAACGCGAAGCCGGAGCCGGTCACCGGCGTCCATTGCGGGTCGAGCGACAGCACGGAGGAATTGTCTCCGAACATCATGCCGAGGAAGACCTCGGCGACGATGCGACCGCCGACCGGTCCGAGCTGCGGTGTCCTGACCGTGGCGGGCCCGCCGGTAGCGGGGATCGCCATGTCCGTCGCGTTTTGCCGCGCCTCGGCCAGGATGTAAGCCCACAGCGGGCAGTTGCCGGCGAACACGCCGTTCGCGATGCTCGCGATCTTGACTTGCGGATCGCCCGTCCCGGGCTCGTCGACGGCCTTGCCGATGATGATCTCGTCGTCGGTCAGCGGCGTCAGGTTCATCGCCCTGGCGACGGCCTGGCCCGACGGCAGTCCGAGCCGCCAGCTGCGCTCGAGATTGCGTAGCGCCAGCGACGCCGGATTGGAGGCGACTTCCGGGGGCAGCTTGCGCAGCGGGTCCACCAGCGAGGCATCGATGCGATAGGCGAACTGCAGCCGCCTCTTGTTGTCGGGATTGGTGTCGTCGTCCTCGACGCCGTAGGGGCGCGTGTCGAGATCGATGAAGCGGCCCCAATCCATGGCGCGTCCCGGTCCCATCGCACGGAAGCCGGTCAGTGCGTTTTGGTCGGGATTGTTGGGATCGGGGAAGATCTGCAGCAGCATATTGGCCGCGTCGTTCAGCCGGTAGCCGGGGCGGATCATGGAGTGCCCGAGCCGGTAGGCCGCGACCGAGAACTCGACCGGCATGAACGGATAGGTCTTCCAATGGTAGTAAGCGAGCTTGCTGCGGTCGTAGTGACCCGCGGTCTTCAGCTCGTCCAGCACGCTGGCGTGGACAATACGCGGCAGGAAGTCGTTCAGCACGACGTACTGATAGTGGAATCGAACGCGCTGCTGCACGTCTTCGAACGACAGGCTGTCATTGTCGTCGACCATGCGGTTGTGAAAGCGCAGCATCAAGGCCTGGAATTGCGAGACGATGCTGTTCTCGTCGTTGCGGGGATCGCCGATCAGCGCGCGGCCCTTGAAGCGCGGCAGGTCGACCGCATCGGGCACGCCGGCGCCCGTGACCTTCTCGCCGAGCCGGAACTTGATCCCGTCATACATGTAGGGCTGGTCGTTCGGACCGCGGCCGTAGAGATTGTCCATGTCGAGCGATGGCGTGCGGAAATCGACGAGCCCGTCGGGATCCTGCTGCTTGGTCAGCGAACTGACCGGATCGAAGGTGATGTCGTGGTCGATGAACTGGCCGAAATAAGTGTAAAGCGAGGGAATGCCGCTCTCTTCCGCGTCCGGCCCGTCCTTCGGCCCGTCGAAATCGGCGACCATCTTGTCGGCGAGCGCCGATAGGTTTGCGAAATTGTCGGAATCGTTCGGGCCGAATTTGGCCGGTGCGAGCTTGCGGAACATGCGGCCGAAGCGGCCTTGCGAAAGCGGCGAACGCGTTGCGTTCAGACCGCGCGGAACAATTGCGTGACGGCTGCTCATTGAAACACCTTCCTGAAAAGTCGAATGAAACAGATCGGGCTAAAGTTTCTCGCGCTGGGGATTGCAGCCTAGGCGCGATCACGCCTGCCACGAGCGAGATGGATCACAATTGCCGGTCATCGAATTTTTCGGAAGGTGTGTCTTGCCCGCAAGCCACGGCTGCGCATCGTGAATTTCCTCCGTGGCGATGACGGATAACATTCTCGTCATCGACGGACGCAGGCGGCTTCGCACCGTTTCAATTCGCCGGGGCGTCGGCGAAGCGGATCGGCTTCACGTAGAAATTGTGGCGGGGGGCGCGGGGGGGGGGGCCCCCCCCCCCGGGCGGGTTGGGGGGCGGGGGGGGGGAACCCGATCGCGGGGTTGTTGCGCCAAAAAAACAATTTGCCGGGGGGGGGGGGGGGGCCCGCG
>NZ_JBVVPM010000017.1:0-42628 GCF_055811255.1 Bradyrhizobium sp. MI1.11 | reverse complement strand
ATTCGCCGACGGCGCGGCCGCGGGGGCGCCCGCCCCTTTATCGCCGGGGGGGGGCGGGGGTTTGGCTCTGCTTTTTTTTTTTTTGGGGGTGGGGCCCCCCCCCCCCCCCCCCCACGCCGCCAATTCGTCAGTAGTCGCGCTGCTGCGAGAACGCGTAGCGCGGGTTGATGCCGCAATAAGACGATGTGCCGGAGGCGGTGGCGAGGCACTGCTGATAGCTGGCGAACTGGCAATTGCCGGGGTAACCCCACGAGCGGCCCTGGATGCAATATCGATCGTTCGCAGGATGTGCCTGGGCGGCCGGGGATGCTACGGCGAGCAGGGCCGCGAGCGATGCGAGAGTGAGGATGGTGCGACGCATGTCAGTCTCCTTCGAGAGCGAGTGGGTGGGAATGTCAGCGAGCCTGGCTCGTCTGTTGCGCAGTCATGCCTGTGTTGGTGTCGCCAGAATGCCTTGCGTTCGCGACAAGGCACATCATGACGCAGCCTGCCGCCGGCAATGTGATCTCGGCCACAGTTCACGATGGGGTTCGAGCCTATCGTGAACGGACTTGCACGTGTCGATCCCGGAGAACTACGCTTGCCTTATTCGGATCAGGTATTTTGGAGGTTCTAATGCAGAAATCATACTTGCTGGCTGCGACAGCAGCGCTGGCGCTTCTCATGCAGACACCGCTCGCGTTGGCGCAGGGCGCACCAGCCGCCGCCGGAACCGCGGCGCCTGCGACGACAACCGCCGCGCCGGCAGCGACGACGACCGCGCCGGGCGCAACCAATGACGCTTCCAGCCAGCCGACCGACTCCAAAAAGAGTGCGTCGAAGAAGCCGGCGAAGAAGAAGATGACGCGGCAGCAGGAGATCGATCACTCGGTCGACAGCGGCACGGTGCCCGCGCGCTACCGCAGCTCGGTGCCCAAGCAGTACCAGCAATACATTCCGTTCGATAAGCAGTGACGGATCGCACGGCGGCGCGGCGTGATCGGGCATCGCACCGCCGGTGCCATCGCGTCAAAATAGGACCTTGGCCGGGCGGAATCCGGCCATACATCCCCAGTGGCGGTCCGCGCGAGCGGTGCTAGAGTAGGCCGAAGCCTAGGGGGAGTAATGAGTGACGACGTGAAGGATGCTGGCCTCGTGGCCATGATCAGCAGCATCCTGGGAGGCAACAGGCGCGCCGCAGACAGTATTGTGCCGCCGCCGCTCATCGAGGTTCCGCCGCCGACAGCGCCGACGAACGGATTTGAGCTGGCCGAGCCGCCCGCCGCCGATACGCCGCCGGCCAAGGCCGAGAACAACGCAGAGAAGAATTCCGAGAACGCGCCCGGTGCGGCGGCGGCTGCCGCGAAGCCGGTCGAGCCGCCCGCGAAGATCGCGACGACGCCTGATGGCAAGCAGTTGCTGCCTGCTGAAGCGATCGCCGATCTCGTCCTGGGCGAGCTGCGCAAGCTGGAGAATTTTCCGGCGACCGGTGCCTCCGTCACGGTCTACGGTTACAGGCACTGGAATGCGATGATCACCTTCGCGCCGTTCTCGACCACATTCCGGGATGCCACGCGGTTCCGCCAGGCCATGCCGGACATCGTCTTCAAGCTGCGCCGTTTCGTCGAACTTGAGATATGATCCTGGCCATGAGCCCGAACAGTTCGACAGGAATTTCGACTTGAGCGTTGCCTTTACCAAAGAAGAGAGCGCGGAAACCGCCGCCGAGACGCTGTTGCCGGATCGGCCGATCTCGCCGCATCCAAACCTCGTGACGGAAGCAGGCTTGCAGGCGCTGCAAAGGCAGCTTCAGGACGCACGCGAAGCCTATGAAGCTGCGCAGGCGATCGAGGACGTCAACGAAAGGCGACGGCAATCGGCGGTGCCCTTGCGTGACGCCCGCTATCTCACCGAACGGCTGCGCACGGCGCAGGTCGTTCCCGCCCCGGCCTCGACTGATGTCGTCGCCTTCGGCAGCACGGTGACCTTCAGCCGCGCCGATGGCCGCGTGCAAACCTATCGCATCGTCGGCGAGGACGAAGCCGATCCCAAGGCCGGCACGATCTCGTTCGTGGCGCCGGTGGCAAAGTCGTTGATGGGGAAGGCGGTCGGAGATGTCGTGGGATCGGGTGCGCAGGAGATCGAGATTTTGTCGATTGGGTAGGGGGCGTTTATCGATGGTTTCCGCTGTGTCCGCGCAACCAAGCGCGATAGCTGGATGAGGCGGTTTCTGTCGGGGGCGTTGCCGTTTTACGCGCTGGCCGGATTGGCCATGTGCATGTACCTCGTCCTGTACAAGACTGATCTGTTCGACTTGAACGCCGTCGTCCAGGATGCAACCGGTTCGTCGTGGTTTCCGGTCTTCATATTCGTCTGCGTGCTACTCGAGTCGGTCTTCCCGTATTTTGGCTATTTTCCCGGAACCGCTCTTATCCTGATGTCCGTAGCGCTCAATCCGAAGCCCGCGGACGTCCCCGTCTTCATCGTGGCGTGGTCGGCCATCATCGCGGGCGCCGTCCTGAGTTACGGGCAGGCTCGCTTTTTCAGACCGCTGTTGCAGCGGGTTGCCTCAAAGGCGGCACTGAACCGCTGTGAGTCCCTCCTCGACGCCTACGGCCCTTACGCGCGCATTGCCCTGTTCGTTCATCCCAACGCCTGCGCGATGTATTTCACGGCGCTCGGACTCCTCGGCCGCAACCTGACGCGCGAACTCGCTTATCTCGGCGTGGGGGCAGCAGCCTCCGTGGGCATTCTGTTCGTCGTCGTGAGCAGACTTGTGTCGTCCGTAGGCACCACCGACGACGGGGAATTGCAGCTGCTGCTGGCCGCAGCACTGGTTGCCATCGGAACCCTGGTCGGTCTTTACGCGGCTTGGCGGCCGGCGCGGGCGGCTTGAAGCTCGAGGAGGCGTGCGCGTCAGCCGGCGCGGTCTCACCCCTTGCTCCGTCATTGCGAGCGCAGCGAAGCAATCCAGTCTGTCTCCGCGGAAAGACTCTGGATTGCTTCGCTACGCTCGCAATGACGAGGGGAGATCATGCGCAAAACAAAGAGCTAGTGCCCCAAGGGCGATGGCCCAATACTCCCGCTCAGGCCACCGCGACGATGCCATCATGCCGGTGTTTTGCCCGACGAGTCAAATCCGATTTCGGAAAAATAGCATGGTTGTAACCCATTGATCCGACTGATGCCGGCTACTGTGCAGGGGTTGTTTTCGACATTTTGTGATTGAGACGGTCCCGACACGCCACTGTGTGTCGACGATAGGTCCGCAATCAGCAGGGATCAGGAAGATGGATGGTGGGCGCACAAGGGATCGAACCTTGGACCTCTCCCGTGTGAACCACAATCCGTAGACCCGAGCCAACCAAATCCGGCCATAGTTGAGATGTAAAAACCCCCTTAATTCATGTTGGTTATGGCCTTGTGCGGCCATAAGAGCCCATAGGCGACCTTGTTACATTTTGTATGCCCCCGTTGTGCCCGCGGTGGATTTTCCCTCGGGGCACAAAAACGGGGGAGGTCTGAGACCCGGTTCTGTTCGAGGTTGGCCGCCCTTGTTGCGGGGTACACCGGGGCACAGAGAGAGGGAATGGATCATGACGGAGCCGGCCAACCAGCTGACACTCACTGATGCGGTGATCCGCAACGCAACGCTGCCGCCGGGTAAGGCGCAGCATTATCTCCACGACGACAAGCTGCCCGGCCTTGCCTTGCGCATGCGCGCCACCGGCGGCCGAACCTGGGTCTACCTCTTCACCAAGCCGGGGGTGAGGGGGACCCAGCGCAAGACCCTCGGCGCGTGGCCCAAATATAA
Organism: Bradyrhizobium sp. MI1.11; assembly: GCF_055811255.1. NCBI lineage: Bacteria > Pseudomonadati > Pseudomonadota > Alphaproteobacteria > Hyphomicrobiales > Nitrobacteraceae > Bradyrhizobium > Bradyrhizobium sp. MI1.11. The sequence goes on along the minus strand of NZ_JBVVPM010000017.1, from coordinate 38,835 downwards.
TGAGAAGGCCGCGCGCAAGGCCGCCACCATCGCCGCAGGCGAGGTCGTCAAGGGCTTGGACCCGAACGATGCGAAGCGCGAGGCGAGGCGGCAACAGGCAGCCGATAAGCAGCGCACCACGCTCGCGGCCCTCATTGTTGAAGATGGTCCCTACCAGACGTCCTTGACCGAACGTCAAGTCGTCAACTGGAAGCCAGCAATGTCGGCGTTGCGGCGCGGGCTCAAGGATCACGCCGAGAGCGGCGTGGGGGACCTGACGCGACGGCAAATCATGGCTGCGGTCGACAAGATTGCCAAGACCGGCAAGCGCGGTGCCGCCAAGGACTTGCGCAAGCACGTGCATACCTTCCTCGAATGGTGCGTCGGCGAAGGTTACGTCGAGCACAACGTGCTCGCCGGCTATCGCGCGCCCAAGGAAACTCGCGCGCAGAGAGTCGGGCGCCGAACAAAGGGCCGCGCGCTGGCCGATGAGGAAATCATCAAGGTCTGGGATGCATCCGGTAAGCTCGGGGCTTTCGGTCTCCTGGCACGCATGTGCCTGCTCGGCGGCCCGCGCCGCAGCGAGCCTACCATGATCGAGTGGCGAAAGCACATCATGGACGACCGGATCACCTTCGATGCGGCGTGGACCAAGATGGGGCTGCACCACGATGTGCCGCGCACTCACCTGGTTGACGAGGTGCTCACGGCCGCGAAACATTTCCAGCGCGCGACGTCCGACTATGTCTTCCCGTCACCGAAGACCGGTGGGCAGATGTCGGGCTTCACCAAGATGGTCAACCGCCTGGTCAAGGAAGCGGGCGTTGCCAAGTTCACCATGCATGACCTAAGGCGCAGTTTGCGCACCATCATGTCGCGCTGTGGCTACGACAACGAAATCCAGCGGTTGTGTGTTGGGCAGAAGCCAAGCGGAATCGATCAAGTCTACAATCACGACGAACAGTGGATCATCCGCAAGATGGCGTTCGAGGCGGCTCACGACTACATTGCAGAGCTGGTTGGCGCGAAACGCATCGGGAAGATCGTGCGCCTGCAGCGGACGAATCCGCTTGACCCGATCAAGGCCGAGCTGCTCGGCCGTCTCCGTGAGCATTATGCGGCCGAGGCGTCCTAGTCGTCTTATCGCACTTGGCCAGATAGTCCCGCACCGCATCGACACGATAAAGGGGCCGGCCATCGACGTAGCGCCATTTCAGCGGGTGGTTCGGATCGCGCCGCCACTGCTCCAGCGCTCCGGGCGTGCGCCGGATGACCGCGGCCGCCTCTAATGCCGTTAAATTAGAGCTGCCCGGTAGCGCGTCGATATCGAAGGTCGCGGGCGGCGGCATGCCACGGTTCTTGCGACGCCGCTTCGTGGCGTGTGGCATCTTCCGACTATTTGGTAGCTCTAACGCCTCGATCGGAACCTTTGCGTCCTTGCCGCTCATGCCTTAGTCCCGAACCGTGATCGGTCTGAGCCGATAAGATCGTAGGCTGCTCTAACAGGAAAGAAATCAAGTTCGCAGGTGCGGCTGCTGGGTCGCTGTGGCGTACAAATAGGACGAACCGCTTCGATTCGTCTGGGACGCGCCCGGGAGCCCCTTCGCTTCATTCCGACCATCGAAGGGCATAGGTTCAAAATCCTATCCCTGAAACGAAGTTTCTTCTGAATAAAATCAATGGATTATCCCGCCTTCGGCGGGTTTTTTCATGTGGGGGTAAGGGATTTCCACGCGTTATCCGGAATCCCTGTGCTTTTACATCGTAATATCAAGGTGTTACAGGCGCTCTTCCGATTGGCTGCCGAGCGTTACAGTTTTCTACATGGCGCGCGTCTGGCGCGTGACGAACGGCAGCGCCTCGCCCTTCATCGTCGAAAATCTCCTGTGAGTGTTCGGAGTAGGCGCACTTTTGCGCCTTGTATTTTTCTAAAGACTCGGTCACGGTGTTCGCTATTCCGAACTTTTTGTGACTCTTTAGAGGAGCCTCCCCGTGCCCCTGAACAACACTGAACTTCAGTATTACGACTTCAACGTGCTGCGCCTGCCGGCCGACAAGCGCAAGGAATATCACGAGCAGGTTGACCGCCTGATCTACGAACTCAGCCGCACGGTACGCGAGAAGACAGCGATCAAGATCACGAAGGTCGTCAAGGCGGGCTCCTTCGCAAAGTTCACGATCCTGCGGAAGACCTCGACCGACCCGGTCGACGTCGATGTCGTCTTCTACATCTCGGGCCGGAGCATCGACCATGAGACGCTCCAGGGTCTGAACGACACCATCTACAAGCTGCTGATCGAGATCTATCCCAACAAGGATGTCGAGGACTTCGAGATCCAGCGCAAGGCCGCAACGGTCTCGTTCGTCGGCACGGGCCTGAGCGTGGACATCGTTCCCGTCATTGAAGACCCGCAGCGCGCCGGTTACGGCTGGCAGTTCGATTTGCAGGACGGCTCGAAGCTCCAGACCTGCGCTCCCTGCCAGATCAAGTTCGTGCGCGACCGGAAGAACAAGGACAAGGACTTTCGCACGTTGGTCCGCTTGACGAAGAAGTGGCGCAATCACGCCGAGCTGAAACCGCTCAAATCGTTCATCATCGAGCTGCTCGTCGCGCACCTGCTCGACACGGAGGGCAACACCGGATCGATCGAGCAGCGGTTCCGGCGCATCCTTCTCTACATCGCGCAATCCGGGCTGAAGGAGCGCATCCAGTTCGCCGAGAACACGCTGCCGTTCGGCACGTTCAACGACCCTGTCGTGATTATCGATCCGGTCTACAGCCTGAACAACGTCGCCAGCCGCATCACCGCGGCCGAGCGGCAGGTGATCGTGGCAGCCGCGCAGAACGCCTGGGAAGCGGCGCACTTTGCTTCGGCAGAGGATGACACCGAGGTGTGGAAGGAAATCTTTGGACCCCGCTTCAAGATCGAGGAACCTGCATGACCCACTCTGCAACTGCCAGTCAGACGTATTCTTACACCAACGCCGACGTCGAGGCGGTGGCGCGGAGGTTTACGGCCGATCTCGTCATGATCGCCCAGAGCTCCGGCGCCATCACCGAAGCCAAGGCGCGCGAGTATGCCCACGATGTCGAAGCCCTCGCCAAGAAGGGGTTCCTTGAAAAGGTTGACATCACCTTGCTCCGCGACCTCACGGAGGAGGTGTGCGCGGTGCAATACACCGTCAACACCGCCTCGGGCGATCTCACCATGAGCCGCCCCGGCTGGGTCATGTGGCCCAAGGTCGCCAATCCGTACTTGCGTATCGTTCTGTTCCACACCGACGATTACACGTTCCCCGAGCGCGCCGCGATGAGCTCCAAGCTGAAGATCAACTGGAGTCCAACAAGTGACGACACCAGCCATGCGACGCTGAAGTCGGCGGGCAACCGCGACTATGCCAGCAACGCATTCGGTATGCAGCGAAAGGACTTTGCCTCATGAACCAGCCGGCTCCCAAAGTCTTCGACAGCGAAACTCCGCTTCCGGACCCTGCGCTAACCGCCAAAGCGAAGACGCTGCTCGGATTTGAGGAGCGGTACAAGCGCGTTCACAATCAGCTTCGCCTCCTTTTGAGCCTCGATGAAATCGGCGCCTGGAACAAGAAGCACCACGGCGGCAAGTTGCTGCTGTCCGAACTTGTCGCCGAACAGTATCCCCTCGCCATCTTTCACGGCGACGTCGGCACAGGAAAAACGGCCAACGCCGAATGCCTGGCCAACCGCATTGTTGCAGAGGCTCGTGCGGACGATTCGATCTTGTTCAAGCTCAGCAACCGCGTTCGCGGTAGCGGCAAGGTCGGAGAGATGGGCACGCACCTTTCGGAAGCGTTCCACCGCGTGACCCACTCCGCGGGCCGCGGGCGGCGTGCCATCCTTATTATCGATGAGGGCGACTCGCTGGCGACTTCTCGGTCTCAGGACCATAGCCACCACGAAGATAAAGTTGCCGTCAACACGCTCATACAAGGCATCGACGATCTGCGCAGGTTTGGTGGCCGTGTCGTCACCTTCCTTTGCACAAACAGGCTCTCGATCCTTGATCCCGCTCTGCAGAGGCGCGCGGCCATCGTCGAGGAGTTCAAGAGGCCAACGGCTGAAGAACGCAGGCAGCTATTCAAGCTCGATTTGGCAGCCCTTGGTCTGCCAGAAAGTCAAATTGCGCAGCTGGTAGCCGCGACTGAAGCAAAGAATGGGCAGCCGTCCTGGACGTACTCGGATATTCGCACCCGCCTTTATCCGAGCGCGTTGGCGCTGGCCTTTCCAGATCGCCCGCTCTCGTTCGAGCATCTCAAGTCTGTTGTTCTGGCCATGAAGGCATCGCCGACATTGGAGGATCGCTGATGGTCAAGTCGCCTCTGTTTGGACGCCGCATCCACATCGCGGGCAGCGTGTCACTCGAGTTGCCTCATGCCTCGACGGCTGACGTCGCTCAGGCTCGCGAATTGCTGCAGGGCGTTGTCCGCGAGCTCGTTGCGCGGGGGGTATCCTTCGTGCTGCCGGTTGATGGCGAAAAGCTCCGGCCCGTCGACAGCAAGCCGATCTGCTTCGATTGGCTGATCTTGGAGACAATACACAAGAATCTCGCTCGTCGCCCGACTGGCGCTCCAAATCCCCTCCTCGTTGCCGTGCAGCACCATAAGACGGAAGAGCAGATCCCCGCGGAATTTCAGGGCCTTTGGGACGAATTACGTTCTTCAGATCTCATCCAGATCGAGAACGTGTCTCATTGGAATATGAACAGCAAGCGGATGGAGGCGCAGGCACACTGGGGCGACATCCTCCTTACGGTTGGTGGATCCGAGGGAGTGTTGTTCCTGACTAACTTGTATCACGACGCGGGAAAGCCGGTTGTGCCCCTCGGCTGCAAGGTCACACCGGCGGATCAGGGCTCGCGTCGGCTTTTCACCTTAGGTCTGTCAAGCAGTCAGGCTCCGCGCCTCTTTCGAACTGTGGCTCAAACCGCTCACACCTGGATGAATCGTATCAATTTCACGGCGCGTACCGATACGGCCGATCAGGTTAAGGGCATCATAGACCTTCTGGAAAATCTGGAACCGCCGCCCGCGTTCGTCGTTCGACTTTTGAATCCGGACCATGAGGACTTCGCCGATGTAGAGGCGTTTTTCCAGGTGGTGGTGCAGCCGGTAATTGAGGGAGAACTGGGTTATCGTATGGTTGTCGTGGACGGTCAGCAAAAGTACGAGCACGCCCGCATCGATCAGGAGATCTTTGCTAAGCTGCACAGGAGCCGGGTCGTCCTAGCCGACATTACGGGAATGCGACCCAATTGCTTTTTGGAGCTTGGCTATGCCTTTGGTCGGAGCCTTCCGACAATGCTGACCGTCAAGGAAGGGAGTGCGCATCCGTTCGACATCCACACCTTTGCAGGCCTGCATTGGAAGACGAAAGGAACGATCGAGGAGCGGCGGCGAGCGTTTCGAGAGCATTGGGCTGCGATCCAAAGTCGACCACCCCTCGTCGCTACAGAGCCCCTAATCTCATGAAACGCGAAATCTTCATTTCGATTGACGTTGAGGCGGCGGGCCCAATACCGGGAGAATACAGCCTTCTATCAATCGGTGCCTGCGACGTGGACGAGCCGACGCGTGTATTTTCCTGTGAGCTACAACCGATCAACAGAAATGCCGACCCGAAGGCTTTGGAAGTCGGCGGCTTCTCGCTGGAGGAATTAGCCAAGACGGGTATTCCTCCAAAGGAGGCAATGGCAAAGTTTGCGGCGTGGATCGAAAGCTTTGTTCACGATGGGGATACGGCGGTGTTCGTAGGCTTCAACGCGCCGTTCGATTGGTCCTTCGTAAACTACTATTTCCACAAATTTCTTGGGAGGAATCCTTTCGGATTTACCGCGCTCGACATCAAGGCCTATTATATGGGCGCCACCGGATGTACATGGCGGGATACGCGCTCTAGTGCAATTGATAAGAAGCTAAACCCCAAGTCTAAATCGGATCACGACGCCTTGCACGATGCTCAATATCAAGCTGAACTGTTTCGTCTCATTCGTAAGAAGTTGGTATCTCGGCGGGCAGATAATGCCTGACAGTCACTCCAATTGTTACTCATAAAGGAGAGACACAGATGTCCACAGCGCTCGGAGACAAGATCCGCCGCCTTCGAAAAGAGAAGGGCTTCAGCCTCGACAAACTCGCCGAGCTTTCAGAGTCGAGTAAGAGCTACATTTGGGAGCTAGAAAATAAGAACCCGCCTCGCCCATCGGCGGACAAGCTCGCGAAAATAGCGCATCAGCTCGATACGACGATAGAGTATCTTCTGGATGAAGGCGAGGCTCTCTCCACCGAAGATGCCGCAGACGCCAAATTCTATCGCCAGTACCGGCAAATGGATGATGCGACCAAGGCAAAGATACGGAAGATGGTGAAGCTTTGGGGCGATGACTCATGACCTTGCCGTTCTCTCCCGAGCGTTGGGCCTTCGAGATCACCCACGTTTTGAATGCGGTCTTGGGAGCAGAACACTTTCCAATTAATGTCACCGCCGTTGCCCAGGAATACAGCGCTCAAAAATTCCCGCATGATCCGATTTCACGGATAGTTGGGGATAGTCTGCCCGGCTTCGATGGCGCTCTATACAAGGCCCCGGCTGGCAAGAAAGGCTGGGGCATCTTTTACAACAACCAAATGCGATCGACTGGCCGAGTTAATTTCACGCTTGCTCATGAATTCGGCCATTACCTTCTGCACCGTCTTGCCTATCCTGACGGTATCAGATGTGGCGAGCAGGATTTCGTTCAGTGGGATTCTGAATACGGCCAAGTCGAGCACCAAGCCAACGTTTTTGCCGCCAATTTGCTCATGCCGCTTGATGATTTTCGTCGGCTTATCCAACCCGATGCTGTAGTTGACCTGAACGTCATCTCTGACTGTGCCGAGCGTTACCGAGTGTCGCTGATCGCGACCGTGCTTCGATGGCTTTCCTATACTGAAAAACGCGCCGTTCTTGTAGTTTCGAGGGACGGCTTTATTCTTTGGGCTCGCTCGAGTGCAAAGGCGCTCCGGACGGGTGCATTTTTTCGTACGTCCCTTGGCCCCATTGCCGTTCCGGTTGCCTCCTTGGCTGCGCAGGGCTTGACTGCGCAGGGCTTGACGGCGGAACGCCAAACGGCGCGGCAGCATGATGGCGGCATTTGGCTCCCTGAGCCCGTGCTCGAAATGACCGTGCTCTCCGAGCAATATGATTTTGCAATTTCGCTTCTCTTGCTGCCCAACGATCCTCCGCCGTTCGAGGATCGTTTCGGCGGACCATTCTCTCGGTTCGCAAACAGGCGGACGGCCTAGGTAACGGTCAAATCACCGCGTATCGAGGTAGGTCATGCGTTGCATTTTTTGCCTGAAGGAGCGGCCTCCAAGTCAAGAGCATGTGTTTCCTCGCGCGATTGGCGGGCCCCTTACGATCGACCGCGTTTGTGATCAATGCAATTCCGAGCTCGGAGCGCGTGTTGATGCAGCGCTTTGCGATTTTCTACCCGTTCGCGCCCGGCGGGCGAAATTAGGTCTGGCTGGAAATTCAGGCGCGGCCCCGGAGTGGTACGAGATATTCCTTGGCGACGCCACGCTCGTCGGGGAGGCCGCTGGGCGCATCCAGACAACATTCGACAAAGCCACCGGAAAGCTAAGTCAAAGGCAGCTGCATCATGCGGCAAATATCGTATTGCCCGACGGTCAGAAGGTTCGTCAGATAACGATGGATGTCCGGGACAAAGATCAGATCCCGAAAATCATCCGTCGGGAGCGGCAGCGTCACAAGTTGAGACCGCTGTCCGATGAAGAGCTCAAAGCGGAAGCCAACAAATACACAGAGCGGACGGTTCAGACCCCTGTCATTATGAAGAGTCTGCAAGTCAGCTTCGCTTACGTCCAGCATGCCGTGCTGAAGATCGTCTATGAATTGGCGTTTCTCTGGCTGGGTGAGGCTTATCTCGATGATCCCCTTGCCGCTAAGTTGCGGGCCGCTGTAATGAGTAGCGATCTGGACGCCCTCGATCTGTACGCAGGAAATATCTTCGATGCGAAAGATTGCGTGGCGTTTTCCAATTACTGGACGCCGCACGAGGGTCACCATATTGCCTACAGCTCGGTCCTTCCTGGGAAGATCGTTGTCTCTGTCCGGTTGTTTGACCTTTACGCAACCGTTGTCGTGGTAAGTGAAGAGCCTAGCCGCTATTTCCAATCGCAAGCGGATATGGGCAAGCTGAAGTTTCTTGCCATCGATTCCGTTTCCAAGAAAATGATTCATACAGAGTTCGCGGAGGAGCGCCACCGTCTGGCGATGATGATGACCGCCGAGCGTCGCAAGCCGCCGTTCGCTGATCTGTTATAGTGTTGTCTGGAACCGTGCGTGCACCCCTGTCCGGGCCCCTCGTTCGCTCAAGCCAGCAGCGCAGTTCGGCAGGACATGGGCGGGCTCGCTAAAGCCATCCACGCGTCTTCTCGACAGGCGAACTTATGTGTTCGATATCTTTTCTATTTTGCGGAAGAGTCTATTATCATGAAGGCTCGCTTTAAGACCGGCTTCAGCCCATTCTTGCCGTATTCCATCCGCCGAAAACTCCTGGCCGGGCACAGCGGATGCTAACCACGCAGCAACTCCTCAATGGCCTCCCGGCCGACGAAACGCTGCGATTTTTCGCTACCTTCGCGCGGTTCGAGTTCGCGATGAAGCAGTGCGGCTTCCTCCGGCGGACTCAGCACAACAGGGTTGCCGAGGCTTGCCGCGAAAAACTGTCAGCGAACTTGCCGGGCGACTTCTTTGAAGCCGTCCGGGACGCACAAATCGCCCCAATCCTGATCCAGAGACCGCCGAAGAATCTATTTGTGCAGGCTGGTGCAAGGCCGAAGTTTGGCAATGAACTGCCTGAGCTAAGCAATACACGGCAGTTACTGGATGCCGTTTGGCAAGTCAGGAACAATCTGTTCCACGGAAACAAGCTATACCCGGCCAATCGTGATCGAGATATGGCGCTGATGGACAACGCACTTGCCGTAATCGACGCAATCATGCAACGAGATCGAGACCTCTCTTCCGCTTTCCATGATCCGCAGCAGTTCTTTTGAGATAGACGATGACGACAAGCGATGACGATCATGTACCCGAAGGTGACGAGAACCCGCTTGGAGCAATCTTCCGGGCGATGAAGGTAAAGCGCGAAAACTATGAAAAAGGCGTTCTAAATAGCCGCTCGTTCCAGGATGCGTTGCGCTATCTGGAGGGCATTGGCTCCGATCTGCTGGCGGCCCAGTCCTATATTCGCCTGCAAGGAACGCGGTATTCCGCCGCAGAAGATTATCTCATGTTCCGCTTCGCCCCGCATCTCAGCGAGGCCGTAATCGCGATCACGATGAGCGCGAAGGAAGGCCTGCAAAACGCGGCTCGGCGTGAGTTGCGGTTTTTGCTGGAAGCTGCGGTCAAGCTGTCGTCTCGCGACTTTCATGTGGACGCGAAGTCGTTTGACGAAAGGCTTGCCGGCCTTGGTGACCGTAGCAAGCGCTTTGAGGATTACGTAACCGAGCTTCGATACTTCGATGAATTCGAGAAACCCGGAGAAACCAACGCGGCCATCCTGTCGCTTTACGGGGATCTCTCGCTCTATGTGCATGCCGCTGTGCCGAAGTTTCAGAGCGCCATGTCGCGCGAGCGCAAAGGGGAAGGCGCCGGGATGGAAAGCGTTAGCACCTTAAACCGCTTCAACAGTCTCGCCTTTCAAGTCTACGATATCGTGCTTGTGCGAATGTTTTACGGACTGGGTCTCAGCATGGCAGGAGACATCTTCACCTCGATCCTTGATGACGAAACGAAATGGCGTTTTCACAAAGCCCCCTTTGTGCGCCGGATGTCTCGTTGCTTCGATTACAAGCACGAGCGCCGCGTCCGGCGCGGCGAAATCTAGCGGGGGTACCATGGCATTGCCCTGGCTCAACGATCAACTAGCTGCCTTAAAGCCAAAAGCGGTCGACGACTTCTCCCGGACCACGATCACCGGGGCGCAGCATGCGCTGGCGGATGCCGCCAACCCGCTGCGGCTCAACTTCTTCAGCACAGCGATGCGTATCCTGTTCGAGCATATGATGGGCATGCTCGCACCTGTCGATCAGGTCGTTCAAACGGAGTGGTTCATTTCCGAGCGCGAGGGTAACATCCCAACGCGTGGGCAACGCATTGTTTTCGCCATTCAGGGCGGGTTGAGCGATGAGTTTGTAAAAGACACGCTTCAGATCGAGATTGCGCCAATCCGCCAAAGACTCATCAAGGCGGTCGACAATCTAAGCAAACATGTGCACGGGCGGGAAGATACGATCATTGAAGGACATGACGAGCAGGATGCGGCGGCGTCCGGTGCGATTGAAGCCCTGGCAAACTTCCTCGATACCTATCACGAGTGCCGCTCGACGATCCTTAACGCCATCCAACAGGAACTTGACGATGCCGCCGTTGATGCGCTCCTCAGCGACACGATTCAGGAGGTCGATGAGCTTGCCACGCATCATTCGGTCGAAGAAGTCTATGTCGGGGATACATCGGTTCGCTCGATTGGCGCGCACTTCATAACCTATCGCGCCACGGGAACCGTCGCGATTGGCCTCCAATGGGGATCAAATTCGGACCTACGTCGTGGTGACGGAGCCGAAGCCGATTTGTCGTTTCCATTCCATTGCGACATTCAAGTCTCGCTCGTCGATCCTCTCAATATGGCATTCGGCGACACCAACTACTCCGTCGATGTGAGCTCATGGCGCGATGGCATGGGGCCTGATGATGACGACCTTTAGGCAGGGCTACCCGGTACAAACTGCGTTTGGATGCAAGAACGAGGTCAAGCCTCTCGACACTCCCGCGGTCGATAACTTCGTCGGCATCCTTGAAGATACCGGCATCCCCATCCGGCAGAGAATTCTTGTCCCGCGAAGGGTTATACCGCCGACGCGCAAGACGCCGCTACCTCGCGCGGCATCCGTACACTCGTGTTCGAACGCCTTAGTGCAGATCGCCTCGGACAGGAAATCAACGCCGTCCCGAAGGCAGTGGTTTACCTCCTAGTGTCGCAATTCAACCTCAGTATGCTTTCCTATGTCCCAGGCGAATGGACTCCCATCGTCGCACCCCAACAAAAGCAAATAGCGGGACGACCTTTTCGAGGGGGCCAAAGCACGGGCCGTGGAGACCTCGCAGACAACGCAGGCTCATTGCCCAAGGGAGTGAAGCGGGCTTCGTCCTTGGCGATCACTCATGTACGCCCGGCCGGACCAGCCAACGATCGCGATGCCATCGGCAAACAAACCTTGATACGCGGTTGCTCAAGCCTATACCGTGGTTTGCGCCTTGCACGCTTTTGAGGTTGGCCGGAGGGAATACGCGCTTGAATTTACTTCAAGCATTTACCGATGATTCCAAGGCACAAGCTGGCGACAAGCGATTGTTTCTGGCCGGCTACCTACATCGCGCAGACGTGTGGGCCTCGTTCTCCAAGGATTGGCACCAGGAACTAAAAGCGTGGCCCGCGATCGAGTACCTGAAAGCATCCGAAGCCCATAACCTCAGCGGGCAATTTCATTACAGCCGGTGGGACGAAAAACTGCGGGATGCCAAGATTGCAAGACTCGCTGCCATCATCTCCCATTATAAGCCAATCTCCTACGAAGTTTCGGCAAATGGTCAGCTATTCGAGAACGAACTGAAGCCGGTCTCGCCATACGGTTTCGGACGGTTGCATTTCACGATGTGCTTCACGGTCGTCTCTACTGTCTCACGCTATGTCGCGGAAAGCCCAGTACGGGCGCCCATCAGGTTCGTATTCGACGAGCAACAGGGCGTCGATGTCGATGTCGAGATTTTTTTCAGCGAGATGATCAAATCCCTCCCGGCGGAGGCACAAAATCTGATCGATGGGCTTCCGGCATTCAAAAGCGACAAGGAGCTTCAGTACGCACCCCTACAGGCGGCTGATTTCCTTGCATGGCATTTGCGCCGCGAGCACGAAACTGGTGAGAAGCTGGCTCGGACAATCGGTCTCATAAGCCACGATGCCCATCTCGTTCAGCAAATTCCTGACGAAATGCTGCGGAGTTGGGCCTGCCATCACGCTACGTTACCTGGCGTGCCGCTCCTTCAGTCAAAGCAGCAATGGAAGGATTTCAAGACGATGATGAAAACGCTTACGGATGCCGGCATCGACCCTTCGAAGATCAATGGCGCCGGCATCTATTATCCGGAAGGAACAAGCGCCCTGGCTCGTGCAATCGACTGGGTGAGGCGGCGGTTTGGGCGCGCATAAGTTTCGCGGTTAGCCATGTGGCGGCCATGGACGCGATCGCGGCCAGCATGGTCGTAGCCGACCACGCCAATTGCGGCGCGACAAGCGGGGTGTACCGGATCTGATTTTGGTCCATAGGATGTCTATATCTATCAAGGGGTTGCGTGACAATTTACGGGTTGTTTGCGGTAGTTCCGCATGATATGAAATGCAGGTTATAAATAGAATATATCCGACAAATCGGATCATAAATCATGGCCAAGCCATCGTCGACCCAACAAGACCGTGCCATCGAACTCCTCAAGGAACGCGGCATCGTGCGCCCTTCCGAGCTTGCCACGGCAGGCGTCACAGCCGCGACCATCGCCCGCATGAAGGAAAAAGGCCTCGTTGTCCAACTCGGTCGCGGGCTGTACCAGCTGCCCGACGCGCCCATCGATACGCACCATTCCCTCGCCGAAGCCGCCAAGCGCGTTCCCAAAGGGGTCGTCGCGCTCACCTCGGCGCTCGCCTTTCATGACCTGACCGATACCATTCCTTCGATGGTCTGGCTCGCCATCGGTCCCAAAGACCGCCAGCCCCTTCCAACCAATCCGCCCATGCAGTTCGTTCGCTTCAACCCGGAGCGGCTTCAGGAGGGCGTGGAGATTCATACGATCGAAGGTTGCCCGGTGAAGATCTTCAGCCCCGCCAAGACCGTCGTCGATCTTTTTCGCTACCGGCGGAGCGCCGGGACACGCTATCGTCACAGCACCGGCCTCAACCTCGCGCTCGAAGGCCTGCGCGAGGTCCTGCGAACCCGCAAGGCCAAGCCTTCGGAAATCGCGGATTTCGCGCGCAAGGCCGGGGTTTGGAAGGCCATGCAACCTTATATTGAAGCGATGACCGCCAATGGCTAACCCGCCCAAGAATGTCGCTGCCTCGGTTCGCGCGCGACTGCTCACGCTCTCCAGAGAGCGCACTCAGCCCTTCGACCTTCTCCTCACCCGCTACGTGCTGGAACGGCTCCTTTATCGCCTCGGCTCGACGGACTATCGCAACCGCTTCGTCCTCAAGGGCGCGATGCTGCTCGCGACCTGGGTCGACAACCATTTCCGGCCGACGCGCGACATCGACCTTCTCGGCTCGGGCAATCCCGACCCCGACGCCCTCCTTGCGATATTCAAGGAGATCGCCGCCGTCGACGCCGCCGACGGCGTCATCTTCGACCCGGCCAGCTTCACCGTCGACCGCATCCGCGACGAAAACGAATACGGCGGCGTCCGGATCAAGGGCAATGCCACGGTCGATAATGCCCGCGTTCGCGTCGTAATCGATATCGCATTCGGCGACGCCATCGAGCCCGGCGTGCAGGAGACCGACTTGCCGGTGCTGCTGGATTTTCCGGCGCCCAAGCTGCGCTCTTATCCGCGCGAGACCGTCATCGCCGAGAAATTCCAGGCGATGGTCGCGCTCGGCCTCGCCAACACCCGCCTGAAAGACTTCTACGACGTCTGGGTGCTGATCCGCTCCTACAAGTTCGAGGGCGACACGCTGGCCCGCGCCATCAAGGCGACATTCGCGCGCCGCAAGACCGAGATTCCGACCGCACTGCTGGACGCATTCACCCCGACCTTTACCGAGGACGCCGGCAAGAAGGATCAGTGGGCGGCGTTCACCAAGCAGGTCGCGGTCGACCCGGGCCCGCTGACGGATGTGGCAAAGACGCTCGCGGAGTTCTTGATGCCGCGCGCACAGGAAGCCCGAGCCCTGGAGGACGGGGAGAAGGCGACCTAGCCGCGACGACCATGATGATCATGCCGATGATCATCATGGTGACCAGCAGCAGCACCATCAGCAGCAGCAGCATCAGCATCAGGATGATCATCGCCGTGCCCATGATCACCATGATCGCCATGATCGCCAGCAGCAGCACCAGCACCTGCTGGGTGATCATCGACATGCCGATCATTGGCTTTACCGCGATTACCGCTAGGCGAAGCCGGACCAGCACCTATATATTAAGTCGTACCCCCATACCAACAGAGCTTGCCGCGTGCCACAACGCCCATCCCCCACTGCTGTCATCGTCACCGCCCTTGAGGTCGAGACGCGCGCGGTGTTGCGGCAGCTCGGGAAATGCAACGTTGAGACCGTCGGTGGCACCGGCTTTTTCAAGGGCGAGTTCGAGGGATGGGATATTGCGGTGGTCGAAGCCGGCCCCGGCAATGCGGGCGCCGCTGCAATCGCGGTTCGAGCCCTTGAGCATTACAAGCCCCATGTTGCGCTGTTCGTCGGCGTCGCCGGCGGCGTGAAGGACGTGGCCATCGGCGACGTGGTGGTCGCAACCAAGGTCTATGGCTATGAGTCCGGCAAGGATACCGCCAAGGGCTTCCAGCCGCGACCGGACGTCCAGATCACGGCCCATGCGCTGGATCAGCGCGCCCGCGTTATCCGCCAAGGAAACGACTGGAAGTCGCGGCTTGATCCTGCGGTCGGACACGGAGACCCCGCGTTCTTCGTCGCGCCGATCGCGGCAGGCGAGAAAGTCGTGGCTTCGAAGAAGGCCGCCACCGCGACGCTGATCAATGATCACTATGGCGATGCCATCGCCGTCGAGATGGAAGGCAGCGGATTCCTCAAGGGGGTGCATATCAGTCACCCAACGCAAGGCGCCGTCATTCGCGGCATCTCGGACCTGTTGTCCGGCAAGGCGAACGCAGACAAGGAAGGATCGCAACAGCGCGCAGCCGATGCGGCCAGCGCAGCCGCCTTCGAGATCCTTTCAGGGCTGGATGGCGGTCAGGATCGTGCGCGGAAGGCAAAACTTGCCTTCCTGCGAACGCCGTCCACCTTCAGCAAGGGCAGCTATTTTACGCAAGGCGAGGTACTCGCCGAGATCGGCGTGCCCAACGTCGATCAGGTCCGGTTTGCTTTCGCAGGCGCCTCCGACGGCTACATGCGCATTAATCCTATGGAGCGCCAGGAAAAGCCGCTGACGGTGTCGAGCCTCAACGCCAACGTTAATCAGTCCGAAATGATCCGGGCGACCGGCCACGGTGGTCTCGCCACGGTGAACGCCTACGGGGCGATCTACTACGATCCCGCCGGCGCGTACCCGATGGGGCCTGCGCCCCTGCGCTGGGCGACGCAACTCTTTCAGAACGGCGAGCTCTGGAGCCTGACGGATACATTGATTACGCGCGAGCGGGCATGGCGTCAGGCGCACATTCCGTTGCCGCTCATTCCCGTGGTTACCTTGGAAAAAGGCTTTTATCGCGCGCTCCATGCGAACGTGCCGTTTGCCGTCCAGCGTCTTGGACTGATGTTCCCCTGCGAGGTCGAACTCGGCCTGTTGAACATGCGGCGTGCGCATCTCGGCGTTCACCAGGATGACATTCGCGGTCCGATTCAATTCGACGAAGCCATCGTGCAAGTCGAGCTTGGTTCGGCCGATTCCGTGGCAATCAACGCGGCCCTGCTGGCCTTCTTCGACGAGGTCTTTGACAAGACCGGCTACGCACGGCCTGAAGGATTGAACGGGTTCCCGCTGGGACCGCCTCGATCGTAGAACACCAATAGGTCGCGAGTCATGCTGCAGATTATCACCGAGAAGTTCTTTCCACCCGGCGAGCGATACGAAACGCTTCACCGCGCGATCTTCTATACCAATTACCGCGTTATGCGCGGTGAGAAGATCATTACGCCCGTAGGGTCCCTTCATCCCTCGACCGGCCTCCACTCCTTTGCGACGCTCACATGCGAGATGCTGGAAAAGCAGGAGAAACATCCCGACGGTCCTAAGCCGGGTGTTTTTATTGCGACAAGTGGCGATGACCTTCTGAATGACTTCGCCGCAGTCATCTCCTTCTTTTTGAATGTGACCTGCACTCCCGATCCCGACCTTACCCGGCGCCTTCTCTTGGCCGAACGGCCGAGCCTTGGGATCGAGGCGGTGCCAAGCCGGTTCATCCGCCGCATGTTCGATAAGGACGTCCACGCCAGGGACGGCGAAGCTGCAGCGTTGGTCGCATTCATCACGCAATTAATCGGGCTCGAGCGTGAGACGTTTGTCGGGGCCATGCGTGCTATTAGGCAGTTCGTCATCGGTTCACATCGGTTGGCGGACGATCTCAATCTCGCTTACACGCTGTTCGTTACGTCGATAGAATCTCTCGCGCAGGGCTTTGATGGCCACGTAGCTGAGTGGAGCGACTACGACTCGCGCAAACGAAACAAAATCGATGAAGCCCTGAAGGATGCGTCAGACGAAGTCGCCGGTGGAGTCCGAGACGCGGTTCTTTCCAACGAGCATGTCGCGCTGGCGCGACGCTTCCGCGATTTCGCCATGGCGCATGTTGCGCCGTCATTCTTCCGAGAAGAGGCCGCTGGTGCGCAAGGACCAATAGGTCGGCCCGATCTTCCCATTGCGCTTCAGCAAGCGTACACGATCCGGTCAGGCTACGTGCATCTCTTGCACGATGTTCCGCGCCAACTGACCATAAGTGGCTTTCCCGAGGCTACCGAGGTCGACAAGAAGGAAACGTTGTCGTTCGCAGGCCTATCTCGGCTAGCTCGTCACATCATCATGCAGTTCATCGCACGTGGACGCACCGTTGAACGCGAGACATTCAATTACCGCGGAGAGCTGCCGGGTATCGTTACCGTCAAGCTTTCTCCCGAATTTTGGGTAGCCTCGACCGGGGGCTTTGATCATAAAAGTGCGCCGGTACGGCTTTCGGCGTTTTTGGAGCAAATTAGTGCTGCCGTACTCCTACGTCAAAAGGACGCCAAGCTAACCGACCTGCGGCCGGTCCTGACCATGGTGGAGGACCAGGTGCCCGGGTTACGAAAGCCGAGCCAGCGGCTTCCGATGGTGACACTCTATTATCTGTTCCATCAGTTGGCAGGCCCAGAGTTCAGCTGCAAACAATGGCCAGCCCTCTTTGAGAAATTTAAATCCGATTTCGATGTTCCCACGGTGGAGAGCTTCGTTGCTCATCTCATCACGGGCTTTCCTATTGAGTGGACGGTGGAGCAATTGGAGGAACTGCACAAAACCTACTTCAAGACACGGCATACAGCCGGAGTGACCAATATCGGGCTACTGCTTGAAGCTGCCCTGTCGCTCTATGTGGCCGAGGTCAACCGTGTCGCCGGTAACGACGCACGGGCCCGTGAATTGGTCGCCTTCGCGGTGGACTCTCACCCAGGCCACGCGGCCCTTCGCACCTACGAGGCTTTGTTGCCAGCCGAACTTGCAGAGATCGACTGGGCAGGCATCCTTCTCCCACCTAGCCCAAACAACGAAGGCCCTTCTGCCGATCCGGCTTCCACCGCCTAGGACAACATCTCCCCCCGAGGAAATCTCGTCCTCGGGAGCTTCTGAAGCTCCAATAATTCCATATCAACGGTTAGCCTGGCTCCCATTCAATCGGCTAGACCATGCGGAATGACTCATGGAGAGCCTGTGAGTTCACCTGGCAGCCTGTGCACTCATTCAGGTTGGGCGCTACGCCGCCTGCGGGTTCAAAGCCCTTTACGAAGGGAGTTGGCGGGTCCCTTGATTGCGTCGCTGTCTCCAGCGGTAGTGTACTTATCCTCAACAACTTTGAGCGGGAATTGTCCGACCGGCCGCGCGTGCTCAATTGCAAGGTGTCCGCCATCCTTGGCTATCAAAGATTGAAGTCGTTCGAACTCTCCGCACCAGATCGTTTCGATGTCACGGTCCCGGCCTGCATCCCGCATTTCGGTTGAATTGCCGAACGCAACCGCCCTGACTTGAAGAAGGTCGGACTTCGATCCTCCAGAAAGCTCAACGCCGTATCCGGGATTGGCCGCCTTCCGAAGAACAACTCGGCCTCCATTGACCCAGGCCGTCGCCATTCCCTCCGAAACTTCGTAACCCAGACCTGCTAAGCCTTCGAGCACGGCGCGCCGGCGCTCTTCCGCAGCGATCGCCTGAACTTCTTCTTCGATGAGGAAGTCGGCTCGTTTGATAAGTTCGGCTTCATTGCGCTGCGTAGCTCTCGAGAGAATGTCACCTATTTCGGATCGCAACGACGCCGCTTCTGGAGATTTCATTTCCGAAAGCTCGGCATGGCGCGCGCGGAGGTCGCTCTGGAGGCGCGCGTGGTTGCGCCCATTCTTGACTGCTGTTGCCAGGTCGAGGAGCAGACTATCGGCGAGCAGCGACCGTCGGGCAGGGGACTCCAGTTCTAGAGATGAGATGCGGGCCGAGAATGGGCCTGGATCGATGCCAAGCCCTTTCAGTTCTCCCAAAAATCCGTCCACTCGAAGCAGCGCCTGATCCTCTGTCACCCCAGGCTGTTGGGACGACCATTCCTCCAAACTCATGCGTTTTTCACCTGCGCCAAGCCTAGCAGCGATGTCGCGCTGCAGATCGGAAACGCCGTTGGTTTCGGGCGCCGAGTGAAGGAAAAGAAAGGCCTTATTGATTGCTGCTTCCAGTCGTTCGGGGGGCGTCCTCGCTGACGCGAGTTCCTCCCGAATTTCGCTCGGAAGCTGGATACCTGACGAGCCGAGGCTGGCGAGGAGCGCTTGGGCGGTTCCTTTCATCCGTCTCATAGTCCGCTTCGATTGCGCCTCCATCTCGGCAGCCTTCTCGGCGCGCCGTTCCGCGTCGGCCTGAAGATAGGAGATTTCCGCCGGGATCTGCTTCTGAAGCTCGACAAATTTATCGGCTGACAGCAGACCACGAAGAGCGTCCCGTCGCGCAATGACTTTGTCGATGTCTGCTTTATCGATCGTGCCATTGCGTTGGCCACGAGAAATCCAGTCCTCGATCGCGGCGTCCAGTCGGGCGAGGCTTCGTCGGCAGATCGTCGTAATTTCGGCGCGGGTCACGATACGGAAGGCTTTGGGACCGCTCATTGGACTCCTCCTTCGCTTCGAAGTGCATTTTCGACCGCTTCCTTGAGGCGTTGACGTTCGGTGTCCCCTGAATGCGTCCAGGCGTATGACGAAACCCTGTGGATATGAGGTACCGCCTTGCCCAGCACGTTCGGGCGCCAGACCTCCCGCGCTCGCGCCTTTTCAAGAAGGCGGTGACGCGGGGCATCACACTCCACCCCGATCGCATACAGCCCCGTCCGGGGATCGGTGACCGCGAAATCCAGGCTGAAGGCTCCGCCGTCGCGCGCCTTTGCCGGAGTCCATCCTTGTGCTTCCATGAAGTTTTCTACGGATTTCGTAAAGCCGTCGTCCTCGTGATTCCCGAGATCGTGCTCCGCGCTTTTCTCGGTAACCATCCGGTCAAGTAGGGTCCTGCCGGAATCCCCGGCGCCTTCGGACACGGTCCGGGCATATTCGAGGTAACCCTGAAGGTAGTCCCGCGGCACACGCGGGCCGCGACGCGTGGTCAATAGGTCGGATATCTCCGAAATCGGCATCGAAGTTATCATGACTACCTTTTTCCGAGCGCGTGTCACCGCCACATTCAACCGGCGCTCGCCACCGGCGTGTCCCAATGCGCCGAAGCTTTTCCGGAATACGCCATGCTCGTTACGACCGAAGGTGGTGGAGAAAATGATGACGTCGCGTTCGTCTCCCTGCACGTTCTCGACGTTCTTTACGAAGAAACCCATGTCTTCACCGCCTTCGATCCGCTCACGCTCGCGCATCAGAGCATCACGAAAGGAAGCGTCATCTTCGGCGCGCTCTTCAAGCGCGTCTTCGATCGCGTCTGCCTGCTTGCGGTTGAACGTGACCACCCCCACCGAGGGAGGTGCTGCATCTTCCCAAAGATTGCTCAGGTATTCGACGACGTCGGCGGCTTCCTTCGGATTTGTCTGGTTCTTGTACACGCCTTCCGACCGGATCATCTCGATCGGTCGCACTGTGCGTATGATTTCGTCGGGATGGCGAACGGGTACGCTCAGTCGGTTCCCGTAGAATGAAGCGTTCGAGAAGGATATGAGCTCGCGATATTCGGACCGATAATGGACCTGAAGGGTTCTTGACCTTAGTACCGATCTGGCAAGCTGGAGCAGATCGGGGCAGTCCTTGATCTCACGCCGGTTCCAGGTTTCCGTGAAAACGTCGCGTTCCTCCTCGCTTGCCGCGTCTTCGGGTTCTTCTCCATCGAAGATCGCCGCTTCATCGTTCTCGACCTTGCTCGCAAAGAAGCTGGTCGGTGGCATCTGCTTTTCGTCCCCGCTGACGACGACGATCTTGCTCCGAAACAGGGAAGGCAGCGCGTATTCGACGGGCATCTGGGAGGCTTCGTCGAAGATGACGGTATCGAAGAGGCCGGGCTTCGGCTGGAGTACGCGGCTTGCCACGTCGGGCGTCATGAGCCAAACGGGCCTCAGTGCGAGCAGGCCTAGTGCGCTTCCGCGATCGATGAATTCGCGTAGTCGCAGCGCCCTGTGGCCTGTTAGCCTCGTTATCGGCACCCAATCAGACACCGGCCGGACGTGACGGGGATCAATGTCGTTGATGAGAAGTTCCCTGTTGCAGTTCCGGATTTGCCGATCGGATTCCGCAAGGGAGTTGACCTTCATCTCGCTTGCATCACCGTCGAAAAGCACCTCCGGGTTGGAGGCCTCCATTGCGGCCTTCCATGCAATCCTGGCCTCGCGCGCGATCGTGCCGCGAACGCACGCGTCGAGATCGGCGGTTGGCAGCCGCAGCAGATCTGTCTCCTTCGCCCTGAGGGTCCGGAAGATCGTGCGTTCGACCTCTCCAAGACGCACCGACCGAAGCCGAAATTCCTGAAAGCTCGCGAGTGTCGGGGCAGCTTCGAGAATGAGATTGATGGCGGTCCCGTTTGGGCGCCCGCCATGGATTGCGGAACGCCGCAAGCCGATCCAAAGCTCATCGAGATAGGGTTTTAGCTGTTCTAGAGCCTGGGAGCTTGCCGCCCGCGCGTCGTGACGTTGAAGCGAACGATCTGCACGATCAAAAAACGTATCCAAGTTCTCTATCGCACCTGTCACGGCAGCCTGATCCAATTCGGTTTTCTGAGGGCACTCATCGATCTGTGTTACGAAGCCATGGACGCGCGTAACGATGGAATGGAGATTGCCGGCGAGGGCAGCCAAGGGCGCCGGTGGAAGCTTGGAGTCCGGAGCGCGATTGAAGAGCGCCATTACATAGTCGGCAAGCTTGAGCCTTAACGGCCGCAGACCCATCTCCAGGTCGATTGCATTCGCGAACGCCTGGACACCCTCTTCGTCTGAAGCAATTTCCTTTGCAGCCATCAGATTTCGCAGATTCCGCTTCCGTATCCAGCGCATCGGATTGATGTGCCCCAATCCGCTGACGGGGCTGAGGACCGCCCTGGCGAGGGCGTCAAGCTTGCGCAGCTCGTCCGATCGACTTGAAATAAGCTTTTCAGAAATCCCGGGCTGGTGATGGGAGGCGCTGAGCGCGGACAGTCCCGCTTCGACCTGGATGAGCCCGGCAAGCATATTGGTGCCCCGCGATCCGTTGCCCTCAGGACTCCGGAACAATGGAAGCCAACGACCCAAATTGGTGCACAGGGTGTCGCCGATGGAGCGCAAATTGCCGGCGCCAGCCATCCAAGTTCGCAGGCGTTCGGCGTCGGCGACGTCCAACGAGTCGGATGTCTCGGCATCGACCTCCTCGCGCCTTGCATCGATTTCCGCGAATGTGCGTAGAGACTCGACCAGAGTGTCCGCGGTGCCCCGATCGGGGTTGAAAAGCTTGAGTACCGAGAGAGCGCTGCCTTCGAATTTTGCCGGTAACCAAAATCGTGCCAACGGTCCGCAATTTTCTTCGAGCGTGACGACATCTGCGGGGTGAAGATCCGTGAGCAACGCGCGGATCGGCGGAAGATCCATCGGCTTGGGTTGATGTGCTTCGATGGCCAGGAGCTCACCGAGCAGCGTGCGATAGGTCAGTCCCGTATTTGGGTCCACCGCATGTAGCGCCGTCTGCTGCCGATCGAGATCCGCTTCCAGCGATTCGATGCGCGCCGCCAACCGTTCGCGATCCCGCTTCCAGGCCGGAGCTCCGCCGACAGGCTGACTGTGCAAGCGCTCAACCTGCTCCCTTACCGATCCTATGATAGCCCCGCGATCACTGTTGACATCGGTGATCATCACGAAGCGGTTTCCCAGTCGTTCCTTATCCAAACGCTTCCTGACCACCTCAAGCGCAGCTTGTTTCTGGCAGATCACCAACAGAGTTTTACCCATACCGATCGCATCGGCGACCATGTTGACGATCGTCTGGCTCTTCCCTGTTCCTGGCGGGCCTTCGACGACAAGCCCCGGCGCCTGGCGAGCTTCCATGACGGCCGCCTCCTGCGAAGGGTCGCTGTCCGCGGTGAAAAACCGTTCGATCTCCCGTGCAGAGACCGGGCCATCGCTTTCCGGCTTGTGATCCGAAAGCCGAAGTGCGGCTTCGAGCGCGGTCGAGCTCGGTGGCAGGCCTCGAAGCAATTCGAGATCCTTCATCACGGCCTGACCCATGAAGGCAAGATGAAACAAAACGGCGGACGGAAAGATCTGCCGTTCTTGGGCGCCGACCTTGACGTCCTTACCCGGCAAGGGCGACAGCGTGTTACCGGCTGCTGTTGCGAGATGTCCGAACGCGTCCATCACGTCCAGCGCCGAGAAGGTCGCACGAGCAAGGAGTTCTTGGGCGGCTTCCTGCCACCTCTTGGCCTCCTGAATGCCGATCATTCCTTCAAGGGCAGGATTGACGACGACGTATTCGGCTTCGGCGTCGGCGCTTCTCTCCCGCCCATACCCCAGCGTGACGTGTCCGCGATTGCCGACTTCCGGAATGACGCGCGCCGGCCACAGGAGCACGGGAGCGATGCGGGGCTTTGCGTTCGGCCTGCCGTCGCGCATCAACAGGAACGGGAAGGCCATGTAGAGGCCGTCGATGCCAGTATCGCGCCTATACAGCAACGCATGAGAATGCAGCGAACGGAGCCTGCGTTCCAACCCATCGTTCTCGGAGAATGTCGCTGGATCGATGTTGACCGTCCGGGTACCGCGCGAAAGCAGATGCTCGAGGATCTCCGCCGCCGGCACCCTTGACGTATCGAGCTCGGTCAAATCCACCCGTGCCGTCTTTCCGATAAGCATGCGGGTGAGCGGTCCGCGTAGTACGCCGCCGGAGATTCTTTTCGCGAAGAAGTCTAAAATCGTTGACACATATCCTTGCTTCGGCAGAGGCCTCCAGGTTTGCGGAGCGATCGAGAGCAGCGCCAATGCGCGTGCGATTGGCATCCTTCGGTCCAGACGGAACTGGTTCGCCCACTCGTCGACGGAGGAAACGCCGCATCTTGCGAAATTCTCGATGCGGTCGTCGATCATGCGGTAGATCTCGCGTCGAGGCCGCGCCAGCAGTGCGGCGGCTGAATCGCGCGAAAATCCGGTCAGTCCTGCCGTGGAAGCCTCCTTGGCAGCTTCGTCAACCACCTCCGCGACGGATCGGAACTGGCCCGGCGATGCGCTGAGCAGGATTACGAGATCCTCCTCGGCCGACTGGCGACGCTCGATCAGCGAAACCACACCCGCATGGTCCGTGTCAGGAAGCAGCTTGCGCTTTTCCTCCCAGAGTGCGGCCAGGCGGGCCATGGACGTCGAAAGTAAATGGACGCGCAGTGTTTCTTCGTCGACCGCGATATCGAGTTGCTGGAGGCGTTTCCGGACCGTCTCGGCGCGCAGCTTGAGGCGCCAGAGCCAATCGTCCGGATCGACCTTCCGGATGAGATCCGGGGCAGGACCGGTTATCAGATTATATCCATCGTCCGGATGGTCGAGGAGCCATCCTGGCGTGACGATGTTGCCCCTGACGATCAGGGGCATGGACGGGTTCAAGGTCTTCAGGGCGATCGAAAGCCGCAGGTCGTCGGTCAGGCCTTCTGCTCTGGCGAACTGACGAAGGGCCGAGGGAATTCTCGGATCGAAACCGGCCTCCGACGCCCATGTCGCCACCGCGCCACGCAGTAGAAGGTTTTTTGCTGCATCCCAGTTGGCGGCCTCGGCCGCCGCCAGCGCAAAGGATCCAGGCGAGCGGTATTGCTTGCCGCCCAAAGAAATCGCCACGCGGCCATCGACACCCTCGGCGCGAGCGGCAGCTTCAGGTGCCGCGACTGGTTCACCGGCAAGCCAGGTCTGGACTTCCTTCCACTGCCACCGCTGCCGACGGTCGCGGGCGAGCAGGCCGCGAAGCAGCAGCTCGGTAGCGGCGTTCAGATTTTCCGGAAGCGGAACGCCGTTGGTGAGGACATGGATCAGGAATGCCTGCTCGTTGATACCCTCGAAACACGCGCCGCTCGTGACGCGCTCCAGAAGGATCATGCCCATACTCCACCAGTCCGAGGCCGGTGCGACACCGCCGGCAATCGCCTCGGGCGCCATGTAGCGTGTCGTCTCGAGCGGAGAGGCGATATCGAGGTCGAATTCCGAAAGGCGTGCTGAACCGAAGCCGGTGATCACGAGATCCAACGGATCCCGAGCGCGTAAGAAAATCGTTGAAGGGCGCAAATCGCGGTGTCTCAGACCCGCCTCTGATAGGGAATGAAGCGCTTGGCCGAGTTCGATAACGAGGATCCGGATCGCTTCGGACCCATCCGGCTCTAGCGGTAGATCGGCAAGCGTCCCGCCGGTAAATTCCTCGACCACCTCGTATGCGCGGTCGCACCATCGCCCGGTCGCGAATATCTCGGGCACGTGATCACGTGGAAGTTTGCGCAGGAGGTCGTAGATTGCGCTATCCGGCTCGGATCCCGCCGCATAGAGGGTAAGTACGCCCGTTAGGCCGTCTGACTCGCGAACGGCCGCAAAACGCTCGCGGACGGTGCTCGATGAACTCATCCGATGCTGTAGCCGCCAACCTTCTATTTCCGTTTCGACGGGCTCGGGCTCCGGCTCAGGCGTAGGTGACGGCTTCGGTGCCGGCGTCGGTTCGACCGGGCGCTCCTCGACTGGCTCGCCGCACACGCTGCAAACGAGATCTCCGGGCGAGTTCTCGTGGCCGTTTCTGCAGGCGGGCCCGCGTACCGGTGTCGGTATCGGCTGAGGCTTCGGCGCCGCCTCCCCGTGCGGCGTGATATCGACCGCCGAAAGGTCCCATCCGCAGTTGTGGGCGTCGACCGTACCTTCGCAGAAGATTTCCGTGAGAGGCCGTTCAGTGTTGCAGTTCGGGCAGAGCCTGATCATTGGGCGGATATCCCGCCGCTCGACGGTCGCTTGTCTTCCGAAGTGCTGAGTTGTGCGCCTGCGCTCTCGAGCACTTCCCGCAAACGTCGGAAATCGTCCCGACCAGGTATACCCGCAAACCAGACGTCGCCACGGTCATCGAACATGACATCCAGGGTTCTTTCCACCTCGGTGATGGGCCGCTGGAAGGATGCAAAGCGGGTTTGGCCCAATGCGGTGAGGAAGTGGAGTTCCTGGTTGTCGCTGCCGCGAAGGGCCAGCGTTTGGCTTTGATTGACATCGAACGGGCCCGTAACGAGAGCATCGATCGAACCGGGCGATGCTTCCACGATTTTTCTGACTTTGGTCCAGGGATGACCGGTAAAGATGAGCACGTCCGCCGCAGTGAGCGACCGCAGCCGTTTCAGGAGCTCGAACAGGGCGTCCGGCTGATCGAACGGTTCGCCGCCGGATATGGTGATGCCGTCCGCGGTTGGAATCCATTGCGCGATACCGCTGACAACCTCGTCAATGGTCGTGATCCCGCGACCTGGTGCCCACGTATCCATCGAGATGCATCCGGGACAGCGGATCGAGCATCCCTGAAACCAAATGCCAATGCGCCGACCCGGCCCCAGGGTCGTGACCGGAAAATGAATGCGCGACAGGGCGATGTTCGCGATCATGAGACCGGCCCGTCCGCGAGCGTAACCGTCGTCGATGCGCCCGTCATTATTTCCTGGATTTCATATCGACGTCCGGTCTCCGCGCTGCTGTCGAAGAGGGCACGTGAAAGCGGATTGATGAGATGTGCTTCGACCTGGTTCCGGATGCCCCGGCCGCCGTTCGAAAGGTCGGCGAGGCACAAGCCGCGGAGCGTTGCTCTTGCGGTTTTCGAAAGAGAAACATCGTAACCCAGCGATCCAACATCGTTGAGCAGGGCGTCGACCATCTGATCGAAGATTTCGTCCGCGACTTCGGGACGGATGAAATCAAAGACGATGACGTTCTCTCCGATGCGGTTCAGTATCTCGGGTCGGTTAAGCACGGATTTAAAGTGCTTTTCGATTTCGCCTCGCACTTTTCGCTTCACGGTATCAAACGTCTCGTCGGGCGTGACGTTGGCGATACGCTCGCCGGACGGACCGGGTGTATAAATTCCAAGGTTAGAGGTGAATACGATGAAAGTTTCGGAAAAGTAGACGCGATCGCCACGGCCCGAAGTAAGAACGCCGTCGTCCAGCACCTGCAGAAATTTGTCGAGAATCCGGGGATGAGCTTTCTCGATTTCGTCGAACAGAAGGACGCTGAAAGGCTTTTCCCGGACGGCGTTGGTGAGTTCGCCTCCCACGTCGTATCCGACGTAGCCTGGGGGCGCGCCGATCAAACGCTGATCAGAATGCTCTGCGCTGAATTCCGACATGTCGAAACGGATGTAAGCGCTATCGTCTCCGAACAGCAGGCTGGTGATCGTCTTTGCAAGTTCCGTTTTTCCAACACCCGTCGGGCCGGCGAGGAACGCGACGCCCCTGGGACGTCCGCCCCGCGGAGATTGTCCTATTCCGGTGACAGCGCGCTTGACGATATCCAGCATGTGGGTGACGGCGTGGGCTTGGCCCTTTACCCGCCTCTTCACGAACGCCTCTGCCGAACTGATCTTGTCGCGGCTGATCTTGCGCCAGGGATCTTCCGTTACACCGACCTTGAAACGTCTGACCGCATCCGAGATCCTGTCGAATGCGACATTCTCGTTCCGCGCGAGCTGCGCGACGGCGCTCAAATCGACGAGCAGAAGACCTTCGGTCTCATCGACGAAGCCTTCGATGGACTTTTCAACCTCGGCTTCTGCGGCTGTTTGAGCGCCTGGAAGACTTCGCATCAGGGAACGGGCCAAGCTTCTTCGCGCCGTATGGTCGGGTTTACCGATAGGAATGTGCCGAATGCGCGGATTGCCGATGAGAAACCAATCGGGCAGGTCGCCTTCCTTGTCGACGATCCAGATGACGGAATTGAAGAGCGGCTGACGGCGCTCGCCGGCAGGGCGGGCTCGCGCGGAATGCGAGAGTATCAATGCGCGGGAGAACAGTTGATGTTCTGCCGGCGAAAGTACCTCGTTGCGAGTGATCAGCCGTGAAGCAAAGTCGATAACAAGCACTGCAGGCGGGCCCTCAGCACCCACGAGCCGTTCGAGCGCTGCGGACAAGAGGTCAACGCCGCCTGCGGCGACCCCATTCACCGGTGTCAGGCCGAGCTGAGTCAGAAAACTGTCGTCGCCCGGTTCGAGAGCGCGGAACCCGTTTAGCAGGTCGAAGGTGGCGATCCGCTGATATCCAGCCTCTTTCAAGGCGTCCGGAAGAGCGCGCGCGAGCGGCACCGCTGTGATGGTTCCGGGGATCGGTTCATGGATCTGCAGGTCTCGCGTATTGCCGGAAAGGACGAACTGGCTCCGGAGAGGGAGGAAACGCTGCAAGTCACGCAGCCAACGCGCTTTTTCGACCGAACCCGCCTGCACCAAATGCCCCCCGTTTACTCCACCGAGGCGACTATAGGCCGGATTGCTTGCCTACTTCGAGTGCAATCCAGGCACGATACTCGGGAAAATAGCATAATATACACGGCGAAACCGAGCCGGCTAACCTCGCTGGATCGTCGACAAGGGTGGGCAATGCAGAAGATCGGGGCAACGCTGAATTTCAGCTCGGGAGACTTGGTCGGGCACCTGAATTGCCGTTACCTGACGGAACTCGATCTCAAGGTTGCGAACGGTGAGCTCGAGAAGCCAAAGGTCTGGGACCCGGTTCTCGAAGCGCTTGCGGAGCGTGGCGCGCTGCATGAGGAGGGCTTCATCGAGCACATTAGGTCGGGCGGAATCGCCGTAACGGTGATCAATGGAATTGGCGTCGATAGTATGTCTGTCGCCGCGACCGGCGATGCGATGGCCCGCGGCGATCCGATCATTGTTCAAGGCGCTCTTCAGGCAGGCCGGTGGAGCGGGCGGACCGACGTTCTACGCCGCGTGGAGACGCCCAGCCATTTCGGCGCGTGGTCGTACGAGGTGATCGACACGAAGCTCGCTCGGGCAACCAAGGGCAATACGGTCCTCCAGATATCCCTGTATTCCGACCTACTTTCGGAAAAACAAGGGGTGCAGCCGACCTCTGCCTACGTAGTGACACCGGGCACTAACTATGCTCCGGAAGCTTATCGGACTGCCGACTATGCTGCTTACTACCGGCACGTTAGGGGAAGCCTGGAACGCTCGGTCTCGGTTACCGTCGCCGATCGTCACTACCCCGAACCGGTCGAGCACTGTGAAATTTGTCGATGGCGCCGTCATTGCGATGACCGGAGGCGGGCCGACGATCATTTGTCCTTCGTCGCAGGTATCAGCAAATCCCAAATTGGGGAGTTGGTCAGGCACGACGTCGGAAGCACGGCTGCGCTCGCGACCATGCCTCTGCCACTCCAGTGGAGACCCGATCGGGGAGCCGCCCAAAGCTACGAGAAGATTCGTGAGCAGGCCAGGATTCAAGTCCAGGGGCGCACGCTGGGGACGATCGTGTACGAAACCCTGGCTCCAATCGCGGGATTTGGTGTATCTCGCCTTCCTGAACCCTCGACAGGCGACATCTATTTCGACTTCGAAGGTGACCCATTCGTCGGAGACGGCGGGCTGGAATTTCTGTTCGGGTATCTTTACCTCGATGCTGACGGCGTCCCTCAATACATGGGGGATTGGGCCTCCAATCGGCAGGATGAGAGAGCCGCATTCGAGCGCTTCATCGACTTCGTAAGCGGTCGCTTGGCGACCTATCCCGACTTGCACATCTACCACTTCGCACCCTACGAACCCGCAGCGTTGAAGCGCTTGATGGGTCGGTACGCGACGCGCGAAAGCGAGGTAGACAATCTGCTGCGCGCGGAGATCTTCGTCGATCTTTTTGCGGTCGTCCGCCACAGTATCCGTGCCAGCGTCGAAAGCTATTCGATCAAGAAACTCGAGCCGCTCTATTCATTCGAACGGACCGTGCCGCTGGAGGACGTTGGCCGTGTAATGGCAAGGACGCAGGCGCGTTTGGAAATGGCAGATTCGTTGGGCATTCCTGAGGAAGATAAGACCGCGATCAAGGGCTACAACCGGGATGACTGCGCTTCCACCTCTGCGCTTCAGATGTGGTTGGAAGCGGTGCGAGCTAGTCTCACTACCAATGGCGCAATAATCGAGCGGCCCGTTCCGAAGGTCGTGGAAATCAGCGAAAAGCTGGGCGATTGGCAGAAGAGGGTAGAAGGTCTGATCGTTCGGCTCACGAACGGCATACCCGACGACGTCGCCGATCGGACGATTGAAGAGCATGCGCGCTGGCTTCTAGCGTACATGCTGGATTGGCACGGTCGTGAAAAGAAAGCGGTTTGGTGGGAATATTATCGGCTTCGCGATCTTTCCGCCGAGGACCTCCTCCACGAACGGGCGGGTCTCGCCGGACTAACGCTCCTTGAGCAGGCTGGTGGCAGCGCCAAGGCGCCCATCCATCGCTACAAATTCGAACTGCAGGATACCGATATCCGACCGGACGGCAAACTTCGGAGCATCGGAGGAGATCACTACGGAACGGTCGTCGCCATTTCACACGATGATCGGACAATCGATATCAAGAAGCGCGGTGACACGGCCGGTTTCCATGCTGAAGCGGTCTTTACCCATAAATCGTTTGACCACGATGAGCAGGCTGAGTCCCTCTTTCGGCTTGGAGAATGCGTGGCCGCCAATGGGATGGGAGGCGAAGGGGATCATCGTGCCGCGCGCGATCTTTTGATGGCAAACGCGCCGCGACTTCGGGGACAAATGCTCCGACTTGATGGCGAGCCGACGTTGATTGCCGCTCTGCGGATTGCTCTCGATTTAGATCATAGCGTTTTCCCGGTCCAGGGGCCGCCCGGAGCGGGGAAAACATACACTGGCGCTCGCATGATCTGCGCACTCGCCCGTGACGGTAAGCGGATCGGTATCACGGCGAACAGTCACAAGGTAATCCGCAACCTCCTCGACGAAGTTAGTGTAGCGGCGGCCAATGAGGGTTTGCAGATTCGCTGCATTCAGAAGGTGACCGACAAGGAGGATGATCTTCCCACTCTGCAATTCACGACAAAAAACGAAGTTGCTCTTGATGCGCTGGGTGGCAGCTGTGCAGTTGGCGGAGGTACCTCCTTCTTCTGGGCTCGGCCCGACGCGCGTCTTTGCGTCGATGTTTTGTTTATCGACGAAGCCGCGCAGATGTCACTAGCGGATGTGCTAGCGGTTTCTCAGGCGGCAAAAAGCATCGTGCTTCTCGGAGATCCCCGGCAACTAGAGCAACCGATCCAGGGAAGCCACCCCGACGGCATAGGCGTCTCGGCCTTGGATCATATCCTGGGACCTCATGCGACCGTTCCGCCTGATCGTGGTCTTTTTCTTGAGGAGACTTGGCGACTGCATCCCCTCATTTGCGCCTTCAATTCGGAGTTGTTCTACGACGGTCGCTTGAAGTCCCTGGCGGGCCTAGAGCGCCAAGAGATAAAGTCACCCGGTCGGCTGAAAGGTGCTGGCCTTCGGTACCTTTCGATCGAACACACGGGCAATCAGAGCTCCTCGTCGGAGGAAGCTGATGCTATCCGTGATCTTGTCACTGATATATTGGAATCTGGCACTACGTGGGTCGATCGGCTTGGCGCCGAGACCTCTGTTGCGCTCGACGACTTCTTAATCATCGCTCCGTACAACGCACAGGTTTTCGAGCTCCAGGAGCGATTGCCAGGTGCGCGTATCGGGACCGTGGATAAGTTCCAGGGACAGGAAGCTCCCATAGTGATCTATTCGATGGCGACATCGAGTCACTCCGACGCCCCGCGCGGCATGGAGTTTCTCTACAGCGCTAACCGCTTAAACGTTGCGACGTCGCGTGCGAAATGTGTCTGCGTTGTCGTCGCGTCGCCTCGGTTATTCGAAGCGGAATGTCGGACGCCCCGCCAGATGCAACTAGCTAATGCATTTTGCAGATACCTAGAGCTGGCGACGCCGATTTGAAGGGACCGTGCCGGTGATTTTGACGACCGAAGAAGAACGTAACGTTTGGATGCACGCGCCCTGGGATGAGGCGAAGGCATCCGATAAAGACGATCGTGTGGTCGCGTGAGAAAATCATATTATAGGTGTTATCCGTTCGCGATGTTGGCATTCTTCTTGGCCTGCGGCGAGGCGAGGGCCTGGGGCGATTTGGGCCACAAGGTCATTTGTGAAATTGCTTTCCGCTCGGTCCAGCCGAACACGCAGGCCGCTATCAATCGGTTGATGCAGTTGGATAGTGCATTCAAGGGTTTTTCCGACTCCTGCATCTATCCGGACCATCCACGCATCCGCGCCCCCGAACATTTCCTGAATCTGCCTCGGGATTCAAAGGGACTTAGCTCGAACCAGTGTCCGCAAGCCGACGAGTGTGTCCTTACTGCGATCTTGCGTGACTTCGAAATTCTCCAAGCAAAAGAGCAGGCCGACGCGAGCAAGTTGGTCGCACTGAAATCACTGGGGCACTGGATTGGTGATATACATCAACCGCTGCATGTCTCTTTCCTTGACGATAAAGGAGGCAACACCATCAGGACGAGCGGACAGTGTCCGGGAAATCTTCACGCGGTCTGGGACACTTGTCTCGTTCAATATGCGGTCGGTCCAGATGCTTTGGAGGCGGTAACCGATCTCCTAGCGGCTGTCACTCCAGCGATGAAAGCAGATTGGATTGCTTCCGTGCCGCGCGATTGGGCTAACGAATCGTTTGCGATCGCGGAGGCGCCACGAACGATGTACTGCGCCATGCATGGGTCGTCATGCGATATCACGCGCAATGCGCTGAACATCAGTGCTCAATATCTGGATGCAAATGAGCCGGTTGTGAAGGAACAATTGCAAAAAGCCGGCATGCGTCTAGCCCGGCTACTCGATACGGCCTTCCTGAATTGAAGAGCGAATTGAGAACAGGAGTGATAGTTCGCGTCCGGCTCTACCGGTCGGGCTCAGTGACGCGATTACATCGGCAGAGCAAGCTGTGGCTCCGCGTCGTCGACATGCTGCAACGCTGACAGCGAGACGCCCAGAAGCCGGACCGGCTTGTGGACCGGCATCTCGTTCTGCAGCAAAGCGAGCGATAGGCGTTTTAAGTCGCTGCGGCTCGAAACCGCGACGGGGGCGGATCGGCTGCGGGTGATGATCTCGAAGTCGTTGAACTTCATCTTAAGCGTCACTGTGCGTCCCCGGTTGCCAGCGCCTTCGCAGTATCGCCAGACTTTGTCGACAAGCGGCTCGAGTTCGACGACCATGCATCGAAGTCAGTGAGGTCGGTGGAGAACGTGTTTTCGGCGCCGACGGATTTGAGGATCCGGTCGGCGCGGACCTCACGGTTGTCGATCCCCCGCGAGATCCAGTAGTAATAGCTTCCGGCCTTCCCGAAGTTCGCCTGCATGAATTCGAGCGACTGATTGCGCATATCGAGCCCCGTGTAGAGGCCCAGCGAATTCATCTTGGCGCTGGTCGCAGGCCCGATGCCTGGAATTTGCCGACCGGCAGGGTCTCTACGAATGCCGGGCCCATTTCGGGCGTGATGACGTACCGGCCGTTCGGCTTGCGGTGGTCGGAGGCGAGCTTGGCCAGAAACTTGTTGTAGGAGATGCCGGCGGATGCGTTGAGGCCGGTCACCTCCTTGATCCTCGCACGGATCGCCAACGCGACGTCCCGCGCCAACGGAATGCTCTGCAGATTTTCGGTCACGTCGAGGTAGGCCTCGTCCAGCGACAGCGGCTCGATGATCCGGGTGTGTTCGGCGAAGATCTCGCGGATCTGCTGCGAGACCGCCTTGTAGACCTCGAAACGCGGCTTCACGAAGATCAGGTTGGGGCACTGCCGCTTCGCAGTCACCGACGGCATCGCCGAGCGGACGCCGAACTTTCGGGCTTCGTAGCTCGCGGCCGCCACGACGCCGCGTTCGCGCGATCCGCCGACGGCGACCGGCTTGCCGCGCAGATCCGGATTGTCCCGCTGCTCGACCGACGCGTAAAAGGCGTCCATGTCGACATGAATGATCTTGCGCTGACGGGGCGGGGGTGCCGCCTGGTCGCCATCGTCCTCGACGGTCACGTGGCCGGCCCGGCAGGATCTTCCTTGACGCCGCGGGCGACAATCCGGAGCGTGTCGTCCGGAAGCGGCCGCTGCAGCTTCAGGGCCTCGTCCGGAGGGGCCGTCATCCAGGACTCGACCTCGTCCGGGGTCGTCAGGATCACCGGCATCGCCTTCGGGTGGATGGCGCCGACCTCTGCGTTCGGCTCCGTCGTGAGGAACGCGAAGAGGTCGTTGGTCGTCTCACCTTCCTTGACCTTCCGGACCGATGTCCAGTTGGTCCAGATGCCGGCGAAGCAGGAGAGGGGACGGC
Source organism: Bradyrhizobium sp. MI1.11 (assembly GCF_055811255.1). Lineage (NCBI taxonomy): Bacteria > Pseudomonadati > Pseudomonadota > Alphaproteobacteria > Hyphomicrobiales > Nitrobacteraceae > Bradyrhizobium > Bradyrhizobium sp. MI1.11. The sequence goes on along the minus strand of NZ_JBVVPM010000017.1, from coordinate 4,992 downwards.
TCTCGTCGAGCGCGAACCAGATATCACCGCCCTCGGCCTTGTTGAATTCGCTGAAGGAGTTGAACGGCACCAGGCAGCGGTTTTCAGTCCCCAGCCATCGCGTCCAGTGTTTGCTCTTCACGTTTCGGATGTTTGTCGTGCCGCCGTCGGGCTCCATCCGCAGAAGTTCCTTGAAATCGACTGTCTTACCCTTGGTCTGCAGCTTTTCGGCTCGTTTCTTGGTGGCGTCCATCAACGCCTTCGATGACGATGGCATTCCCCATCGCGCCGTGGCTAGCTCGCGGCCCTCGGCTCCGTTGCGCACGATCGGCGCCGTGTAGTCCGGAAAAACCCCGGGCATCGGCGCCAGATTGCCGACGTATCGGTTCACGACGCGAAACAACACGCTGATTGCGGCTTGGTTGGTCGTGATCGAGTAGAGATTGCAGATGTGGATGTGGACGGCCCCCCACTTGTCAGGATTGTAGCAGACTTTTGGCCAGATCGCTTGCTATCAGATGTCCGGCCTGTTTGCGCGGACAAAGCCCGCTGGCCGAGATGGTGTTCGCTACGCACGCTCCAAGCACATGGGCGACACTCTTAGTGCCAGTGTAATCTTCGGAAGCTCGCGCGTATCGACCGATCGGTCCTTCCATCTACTGCGTCCTGCAAGTTCGTGGGCAATCCGCCGAGCAACCTCGCTCGCGGGCCGATTTCAGATCAAGTCGGCATGGCGGCCACCGGCTGCTTGTACACGCCACCCGATATCATCAAGCGCCAAGCTATGCGGGCAAACTTGTTTGCCAAGGCCACCGCGACCAACTTTGGCGGCTTTCGCCCCAGCAGCGAAGCGAGCCATGGTGTGGGCTTATGACGGCCCTTTCGGATATGCCTCAGCAGTGCGGTTGCGCCGACGATCAATGTCGATCGCAGTATAGAATCTCCGGCCTTTGTAATGCCGCCGAGCCTTTGCCGGCCGCCAGTTGAATGATCCTTGGGTGTCAGCCCGAGCCACGCCGCAAAGTCGCGACCCGATCTGAACGTCTCGGGCGGCGGCGCTTTCATGCTGAGCATCGACGACCCAATCGGACCGACGCCTGGAATTGTCGCAATACGTCTGCTGATGTCATCCTCGCGATGCCACTTCATCAGCTTGGCCTCGATCTTCGCCAGGCGAGCTTGGACCGCGGCATACTCGTCAGCCTGAAGGCGGAAGAGATCCCGCGCCATTTCCGGCAGGCTTTCGTCTTCGAGCACACGTTTGATGAGTGCCGCGACGTTCTGCTGGCCGGCGGGTCCGACGATACCAAACTCAGCGGCATAGCTCCTGAAAGCATTGGAAAGCTGCGACTTAACGCTGACTAGGCGTTCCCGCACAGTCATCAACATGCAAGCCGCTTGCCGTTCCTTCGACTTCACAGGTACGAACCGCATGCTGGGCCGGGTGACCGCCTCGCACAGTGCCTCGGCGTCAGCCGCGTCGTTCTTGCCGCGCTTCACGTAAGCCTTCACGTATTGAGGAGGGATCAGCTTTACCTCGTGCCCGAAAGATTGGAGCAGGCGCCCCCAATGGTGCGAGCTGCCGCAAGACTCTATGGCGACGAGAACCGGCGGAAGCCGCTCGAAGTAGCGGATCATCTCGGCTCGCCGAAATTGGCGCCGGACAACCACTACCTCATTTTCATCAACACCGTGAAGCTGGAACACCGACTTCGAGGTATCCATGCCGATACGAACGGGAATATTCATTAGACTTTCCTCTCATCTTTCTGTGACGCCGAGAGCGCCATCAAACCGTGGGGATGAGAGGCCGTCCACACCAGCACATCGGTCAGGCTTCGGTCCGAGGGTGGCGCGGCTGCGAGGCCAGTTGTAGCAGAGTCGCGGAAGGACGCCGGCCCGCCTTGGCGCATTTGCGGCAGCGCAGCCGGCTGGCGAGATCGTGCACGAAGGTGGTCGGTGGATGTTTCATCGCCGCGAGGTCGACGTCGCTCGGCGTCTTGCAGCGCGCGCACTGAATCTCAAGCCAAGGGAAGCCTCCATTCACCGCTTGGTCGATGGTAGGCGACGGATCTATCGGTTCGCCGTCGCTCCACATTCGTTCGTTCCAGCTTTCGCAGAGCAGCTTGTCGGCCCGTTGGATGAGCGCTTCCCCTTTCGCCCGCGTCTCCGCCGATTGCGTAGCCAGGATGTTGGCCATTGTCCGCGCCTTGCCAAGCTCCTTCGCCAGAGCCTTGCGGTCGCCGCCCGACAGCGGCGTAGGGTGATACTTCGGGGCCATCCGGACATCCAGGCGCAAAGAGATCGGATCGGCGATATGGAAGCGGGGCTACGGCGTTTCGAACGCCGGCCAGCAGCCGTCTTCTTCATGCCTGCCGGTGCGCTGCTGGCAGGTGTTGTCGAGCAGCCGCTGCGCGACATCCTTCCAGACCGCGTTGCCGCCATACAATCGGACTGCATCGGCGGTCTGGATTTCCACGGTTCGCTCGCAGCGGCGGCAGGAGATGCGCAGGACGTGACGTTGAATTTCCGAAAGGCGTCGCTGCCGCATCTGGGCCCCAGTCGCGCCTGCGCGAGGGTCTTTGAGGACCGATTCCCAGTATTCGGCCGGGAGGGGCGCATCCGGGGCCGCAGCGGAGAGGCCCGGCCTACGGGCGGCTTCTGCGGCCAATTTTTCCATCTGCTTTGGGGTCGGCATGCGCCAGCTCGCGGGTCGATCGGTCATTTTCGAATTAGAACATAAAGAGAACAAAAGTCGAGTCCGCCCGAGCCCGCGCCGAAGAAAAAACCATCATGTTGGACGGGTCGCGATGTCGGAACCAAGCCCGGCCGTTCGTCTTGAATCCGGCATCAGTATCGGAGTTCCCCCAATGGCCCCACGCGCTAACTGGAAAGGCTTCCTGCGTCTTTCCCTGGTCACCTGTCCGGTAGCGCTCTATCCGGCCACGTCGGAATCCGAAAAGGTCTCGTTCAACCAGCTCAACCGGAAGACGGGTCACCGCATCAAATATGCCAAGGTGGATGCCGACACCGGCGAGGAGGTCGACAACGAGGACATCGTCAAGGGCTACAAGGTCGACACCGATACCTTCATCGAGGTGACGAAGGAGGAACTCGAGAACGTCGCGCTGGAGTCGACGCGAACCATCGAGATCGACGAGTTCGTCGACCGCAGCGAGATCGATCCGAGATATCTGATCCGTCCATATTATCTGCGCCCCGACGGCAAGGTGGGACACGATGCTTTCGCCGTCATTCGCGAAACGATCCGGGAAATGAACAAGGTCGCGATCGGTCGGGTGGTGCTGACCAATCGCGAACACATCATCGCGCTCGAGCCGCTGGACAAGGGGCTGATGGGGACGCTGCTGCGTTATCCTTACGAGGTGCGTTCCGCGGATGGGTATTTCGACGATATCCAGGACGTCAAAGTCACCAAGGACATGCTCGATCTGGCCAAGCACATCGTCAATCAGAAGGCGGGCCATTTCGAGCCGGACAAGTTCGAGGACCAGTACGAAACCGCCCTCATCGATCTCATCAATCAGAAGCGCGCCGGCAAGCCCATCATCGCGAAAGCGCGTCCTCGAGGTGAGAACGTCGTGGACCTGATGGACGCGCTGCGCAAGAGCATCGGACGAGAGGGGGCCGCGGCAGAGGCATCCAAGAAATCAGGAAAAAAGCCGCGCAAGGCGGCCGCCGGGCAGAAGGAAATGCTGATGCCGATCGCAGGCAAAAAGCCGGCGAAAGAGGCCGCGGCGAAGAAGCCGGCGGCCAAGCCGCAGCGGAAGTCGGCTTAGGTTTCTCGTGAGGCATTCGGTGACGCCGGACGGCCACTGTTTTGTTGTTCGCGGCAGGCTCTGGCGGAGAGCAAATCACACTCTCGAGATGTCACGCGAGATCATTTCGTCGACAGGCTAATGGTGGGCCCGGCGGGCGGTGCGCGACGCCAGGAAAGGCGACAGAGGGCGAAGCCGAAGCAACGGGGCGTAGGGCCGTGGACGAGGTTAAGCGGGCGCTCGGCTAGCGCGGCTAGCATGCCATCGCCATTTCTCTGTCGCCGGCATGACGTATTGGCCTTGCTCGGGATGAACACACCCGTTGGTTCCCTCTGAGGCAGATGGACGCGGTGTCAGTGGCGACGCGGAAGTGAAAGCGGGCCAGTTCCTTCGAGAGGGCGTTGCGCAGCCGATGAGGCGGTATAGGTACTTCAGACAATCGCCACAAAATTCACCAACACGCTTCCCTACAGGCAGTCTTCACGAAGGGCGTTATGTCCCAGTATTCACTAGACGTACTGCGTCAGCGCTACATCGTCGAGAAAAGACCGCTCGAGGCCAGCGTGGAGCAGATCTTGCGGGCCGACAGCCGCGCGGGAGCGCGTGCCATCCTGGCTGCAATCGATAAACGTCGCTTCGAAAATCGGTCCGAAGGGCAGCGCCTCCGCAAGATGCTCCGCTTCGAGACCTCGCTCTGGGAGAGCGGCCATTTTGCCGTGGCAGGTGTGGACGAGGCCGGAATGAGCCCTCTCGCCGGGCCCGTGTCCGCTGGAGCCGTGATCCTTAAACCAGGCACGCGGATAGTCGGGATGGACGACTCGAAAAAACTCGACGCCGCGGCTCGCGAAGAACTCGCGAAGGAAATCAAAGAAAAGGCAGAGAGTTGGTGCGTAGCATTCGTCGAGGTCGAGGAGATCGACGCAATCAACATCTATTGGGCAGGCATCCAGGCGATGCAGCGGGCGGTCCGGGGGCTAGGGTTGACGCCGCAGCACTTGCTGATCGATGCGAAGCGGTTGAAGGAAATCGACATCCCTCAGCAGGCGATCATTAAGGGCGATGCCAAGTCCGCCAGCATCGCGGCCGCCTCCATCCTCGCGAAGGTCGAGCGCGACAGGATCATGCGGGCGCTCGACGTGAGACACCCCGGCTACGGCTGTCATTCGGCCTGCAATATTGACCCCCTAAGCCGGGGGATCGGCGTCCAAAATTGACCCCCTATAGGTTGGTCTGT
>NZ_JBVVPM010000016.1:133911-150307 GCF_055811255.1 Bradyrhizobium sp. MI1.11 | reverse complement strand
CCCTACGGCCCAAGCGCGCCCCGAAATTTCGCTAGCTAGTTCGGGCTATTCTTGGGTTGACACGGTTGACAGGTTGACACGCAAGCGCCTCGCGGAGCCAACCTCTTCGAAATAGCTGCCGGAGCGGTGACCGCGTTGGGAGGTTTTGCAGTTCTCTCGCTGGAGGGAGAGAATCTGTAAAAAAACTTGCTCGACCGCTGCAGCTCAGGTTCTCTCGATAGGCGAGAGAAACGACCAGCGGGCTTCTCTGTCCGTCAAACCTGATTGCTCAGAAGACCTTATCGGCCTTTGTGAACCCACTGCCAAAACCCCCTGCAACGGATTTACATGAAGACCGGCATAAGTAGAAAGCCCGAACTTGTACGTTTGCTGCTCGCCCATTTGTCGCCATTGCTCGCTGACACCCGGCTGATTGGTCGCGGGGTACCTGGACGAGATCAAGGAGTGACGCTCTCGCGCAGTCGGCGGAGCTGGGACCGGAGCCTCTCGCAGCCCAAATCCTTTTCGAACTTGGTGATCGCCTCAAGCGTAGGCTCAGCACGCATGCTCAGCAGACGCGCAATGTCGCGGGCACAAGTGTCCTCGGAACGAACAGACTCGTTCTGCGCTTGCTGCTTCGGAACCGTTTGTGGTGCCGGATTTCCGCCAGACGGCAGAGCGGTATCGCCGGCAAAGCTTTCGAACAGGCGCTGCACTTGGGGGCGCAGTCGAGCGCACGCGACTTCGCGCTGGAAGTTGACGATCTCTTCCGGCGCGGGGTTGGCGCGCAGACGCGCCAGCCTCGCTTCGTCGCGGACACAGGGGTCTACGGTCTGGGGCGCCGCCTGCGCTGGAAGCGGCGGCTTTGGGACCATTGCATTCACGGTTGGCGGTGCCGGCGCTGGACTGACTACGACCGGTTTCGGCGGGGTGGGCACCGAAGCTGGCGGGGGCGCCGGGGCGGCCGCGACGGGCGGCGCCGGCGCAACTCTTGTTGTATTCGGCACCAAGGAGATGGTTGCGCCGCCGAGGGAGCCATAGATGAACGGCTCCTGCCGTCCGCCGGTCATGGCGATAACTGCATCGCGAACACGGCCAAGCGTGATCCGGATGTCGACGTCGGGCTCGGCAAGGTGTCTGAGTAGTGCGATTGCATAGGGGCTGTTAACGCCATCGCCGTCATAGGAAATCGAGCCGGCCTTCGCGGCGTAGGCGACCAGCGTATCGGCCCCGACTTCATCAAGCTTCGCAAGCCCGCCCCTAGCCGGTGTGCGGCCTGCCGAGCGCAGCTTGGCTGCAAAGGGGTTGTCGCGGCAGGCGTCGAGCAGGATCAAGCGCAGGCGGCGTACTGGTTGCAACGCCCAGATGATGCGGTCGAGCGAGATAGCTTCATCCTCGACGTCGTAGTCGCGGCTCAACCTGGCATCCACCGGTATGAGATAATTAGTGCCGCTGATCTCGATGCCATGGCCGGCGTAATAGACCACCGCCATATCAGCGTTCTCAGCCGTGATGAGAAATTCCCGTACAGTGCGCTTGAACTCGACGACACCTAGATCGTTGCGCGAAATGACGACTTCGAAGCCGATCGATTTGAATAGTGCCGCGATTGCCGTGGCGTCGTTGATGGTATTGGACAGCGTAGATGCGTTCTTATAGGCAGAGTTTCCGACAATGAGCGCGACCCGACGCTCCGCTGCTGCCGCATCGGCGAACATCGCGCCGACGACAACGCAGAGGCAGTAGATCAAGAGTTGGCGCAGTTTCATCGCTGTATCAGTATCCGTAACGCCGCCATGAGCGATGGCGGTACTTCGAGCGCTTTCTTGGCGGCTGGCCGCTCTCCGTCACAGTGACGCTGATGACGTCGGAGAACACCGCCGGATCCTGCGGCACGTGGGCGAAGTCGGCGAACAGCAGGCGCAGCTTGTGTTGGCCGACCGGGAGCGTGATCTTCGCTTCGGTCTGGCCGGCGCCGAAGTGCAGGTGGTTGAAGTCGTTCGGGATCGGCTGGTCGAGCGGAGGCAACTCGGCATCGACAAGCAAATGATGATGCCCGGTGTTGGGCTTATCGTAGCCCGCCGGGGCGACGCCCATATTCAATAGGCCGAAGCGGATAACCGGGTTTGGGGAAATGTAAGAGCCGTTCTTCGGATAGATGAAATAAACCTTGGCATCCTTCGGGGAGGGGCGACGTCCGCCGGCAGTGGATTGAACCGCCGCAGGAGCGGCTTGAGCTACCGCGGGAGAGGTCTGGTCAGTGACCTTGACCTTGATCTTCTCGGAGGTCACCGGCGGCGAATGCGGAACGTGATTCTTGTCGCCGAACACAAGCTGCAAGGTGTGCTCGCCGGGCGTCAGCGAAATCTCTGCCTCAGTTTGTCCCGCGCCGAAATGCAGGTGCTGGAAGTCGTTTGGAATCTCGGAATTCAGTGGCGGCGTTGGCGAGTCAATTATCAGATGATGGTGACCGCTATTGGCGCGGTCCGAACCTGCCGGTGCGACGCCCATGCCATGCAGGCCGAAATGCAGAATAGCCTTGGTTGGCAGCGTATCGCCGTCTTTCAATCCGATGAAATAGACGGCTGCTCCCGCCGGCGACGGAGTCGGCCCGCCAGTCTGCGCCTGTGCCGCGTGGCAATGCATCAAACCAGCAAGAAATGGAACCAGAACCAATGTCAGCAATCGGTGAATCATCGGCAATCTTCCCAATACATGGATCCACAATCTGGACCGCACTAGCCGCGGGAAACTGCAATAATTGCAAGCGTCAAGAAATTCCCATCCGCGCAGAACGAAGGGAGATGAAACGATATTCCTTTGCCGCCCAATGTAAACCGAAATCCGACGGCGCGAGCATCGCCTTGCCCGCTGCGGTCGAATGAAGCATGCTGTGTCACATTGAATGTGACGTGTGCATACTTCCGATCGTTCTAACCGACCGGAGATCATGATATGAAATCCGCCGTTTTGTCTGCGTTTTTCCTCATGGCGCTCGTTGAACTTGCGAGCACTGCAGCGAGCGCGCAGCGAGGGCTTAGCACCGGCCCATCCGCCGACCCGCCATCCGCGTCATCCGACACCAAGGTGGCCCAGCAAAGCGCCACTCCGGATCCGGGTGAACTATTTCGTGATTGCAACAATTGTCCGGAGCTTGTGGTCGTGCCGCCCGGCGAGTTCGTGATGGGGTCTAATGATACGCCCTACGAGAAGCCCGAGCATACGATCAGCATTCGCAAGCCCTTCGCCATTGGCCGACGCGAGGTGACATTCGCGGAATGGGATCAGTGTGCTGACATTGGCGGGTGCAGGGTGCGTCCCGAGGATCACGGCTGGGGGCGTGGCGACCGTCCGGTGATCAATGTCAGTTGGGAGGATGCCAAGCTGTTTGTCGCCTGGCTGTCGCAGAGGACCGGACAAAAATATCGTCTGCCCAGCGAGGCGGAATGGGAATATGCCGCGCGAGCGGGAACCCGAACGCCGTTCTGGTGGGGCAAGGACATCGGCGACCGTCATGCACAGTGCGAAGGCTGCGGTAGTCCGATCAAGCAGCAGGTCGTACCGGCGGGCTCGTTCCGGCCAAACGGCTTCGGGCTCTACGACACATCAGGTAATGCTGCGGAGTGGGTCGAGGATTGCTGGAACGACTCCTATCGCAATGCGCCGAAGGATGCGTCGCCCTGGACGTCGGGCGACTGCCGCCTGCGGGTACTGCGCGGGGGCAACTTCCTCAGCAGGGCCAGCGACGTCAGATCGTCGGCGAGGTTTCGCTACGACGTCGACGTACGATATTACGCCAACGGCTTTCGTGTCGTGCGGGAGTTACCGTAATCATGCCGCGCGCGGGAATAATGCGCTCGATTGTTGCGGCGCTTCTCGTGTTGACTGCCGCTACTCCGACAGCTTGGGCGCAATCTTACCCAGCGAGTGGTAAAATCGGCTATCTCCAGGAGTGGGAGATCACGGGAAGCTTGGCGAAAGGGGCAATACGCGCCCCAGTGGACTATTCAGGGACGGTCACGTTGCGACACATAGGCCTGTGTAGCATCAATGGCGTCGAGCAGAAGCAGGCGCGCATGCAGTTGAAAGTTTCGTCCCTGCGCTTGGAAGGCACGTTGGTCATGGACGACGATGAATGCCGCATTGTCGCCTCTGGATCATCAGGCTCGGGGCTGCTGACCTGCCGCAGCGGACAAGACATTCCGATCAATCTCCTGATCGGGAAAGCCGTCGAGACCGAGACGTCTGATCGCGTCGGCCGCAGCCCCTAAACAAGCTGCAAGACGATTGTCCGCGAGAAAAATCATTGTCGACTGTGCATTGAGTCCTTAGCGCGTGTGCTGATCACACGCGACTTTGGAGCGCCGCGATCCGTTGTTCAGTTTGGCCTTTCAGTAGTTCATGTCTCACCCTTTCGACAGCGGCGAAGAAGTACGCGCGATATTGCGCGCACGTCACGATTCATGAAGGCGCGAGTTCCGAGGCATTTGAGTACTGCTCGTCGAACGCAGCGGGCGATGCGAATGCAAAGCGATCGCCGCCGCCATGCGTGACTTGCGGCACAGAGTTATGTGCCGATGAGTCCTATCGTCCAATCATCGAACGGCAATCAAGCGGTTCGAATTGACCCAGAAGGACCACTCCCATGTTTCGCTCCATCCTCATCGTCTCCGCCGCCGTCCTCTCACTCACTGCTTCGAGCGCGTATGCTGGCAACTCCTCTTCCATCGTGCAGAACGGCAACGGCAACGGAGCCGAAACCTTCCAGAAGGGCCGTAACAACGACAGCCAGGTCATTCAGTTCGGCAACGGCAACGGCGCTGGCGTCCATCAGGTCGGCCGCAATAACAACGCCGGCATCGGCCAGAATGGCGACGGCAACTACGCTGGTGTGTGGCAGCGCCGCCGCTGATCACCTGATCTCGCATCAGCGGAAAGGAACCGTGACGGACCCGTTCCTCACATTCCTTTCCGCCACGCGAACCTCGAAAGGAAAAACCCGTGAGAAAGCTTCTGTTTATCACCAGCGCCGCGCTGGTTCTGGTCTCGGCTCCGGCTTTCGCCGGCGGCGTCACCGCCTGCGTGCACGCCAGAACCCAGATCGGCGACGGCGCCAGCGACAGCGTCAGCCAGAACTGCCAATACAACATGAACGGCCAAGTGCAGGCCGGTAACGGAATGTCGGCCGGCGCGCGGCAGTCCGGAACCAGCAACACGTCGAGCCAGCTTCAGCTCGGTGACAATAACTCGACCCGCCTCAGCCAGCACGGCCGTGACAATAGCGCCGGAGCCATGCAGGTTGGAAACGGCAACAGCGTCAAAGTCCATCAATGGTAAGGCTGTCGACCCTATCGGGCCGGAGCCGCATGGCGGTTGGGCGGGTCCCTCGCCCAACCCGCCTTCATGATAGGAGGAAAAGATGAAGCGGATCCAATGGTCGGGCTTTGTGCTTGCTGCAACCCTGGGGGCTGCTCTCGCAAGTGCGTCGTTGCGGGCCGAGACGACCTCCGTGAACAACGGCAGCAATTCTGCCACGATCACCCAGAACGGCGATCCATCGAAGACCGAGAAGCGGGTGGACTCCCGTCCCGGCTATACACATATCGAGCAGCACAGCGGCGGCAACTCGGCGACGATCATCCAGCAGTCGAAGCCCGGCTCGCCCAATGGCACCGAAAGCGAAGGTGGCAACACCCCGAACGTGCCGACAGCGCCGGGCGGAACCGCGAGCGACGAGGAGCGTGGTCCCGCGCTCACCGACTCGGATGTCTACCGGCAGGTCCGTAAGGGCGCCTCGCCGCAATCGCAGCAGACCTTGGACAATCTGATGAAATCCCTGGGTTTGCAGAAGAAAATGTAACGGCCGCGGCGCCGGCCAGCACAGCCGCAATCGAAACCGCGCCGGCTTGATCGCCGGCCGCGGATTCTAGCATCGTGTCATCGGCAGCGATGCTCGCGCCGAAAGATTCAGCGGCTGTCACTCCACGGCAACAGGCAGCCGGCCCCGGTTGCGCTAATGTGCCGCTTTATCGGCAGATTTGAGCGCGTCATGCGCGGGCGAGGTGGGCGATGGGAAGCAAATCGGCCGACAAATCACTACCTCGACAAAGGTGGCGGCTTGGATATGCGCTCGCGGTGGCCGCAATCGCGCTGCTGGCCGAACCGGCAAGTGCGCAAACCGGTTTCATTGACACCAATGGCTACGGCTTTGTATCGCTGAATGGTCCGATCGTCGTGAACCAGGCGTTCGGGCCCGGGCAGAACATCACCGGCATCGTTCAGTTGGCACCGAATCCATTGGCGACCGTGACCCAAAGCGGCTTCTATAACCGCGCCGCGATCATCCAGGTCGACACCACCAACACCGCGACGATCACACAGACCGGCGATTTCAGCCACGCTTATGTCATCCAGGTCGGCCCGACCAACGCCTCGGCGGTCGCACAGACCGGCAATAACGCATCTGCGATCGTGATCCAGCTCGCAGCCTCGCCGATCGCGGCACTCGGCACCGGCTATCTCGAGCGCGTGGCTTCGAACCTGTTATTCGCGCCAGAGACGGCGGCGGCGCTGCCGAGCATGGCCCAAATCAGCGCGCAGGGATTCTCGCGCGACTTGTTGTCGCAGCTCGATACCGGCCGTGGGGAGGGCTGTGTCGATCAGCCTCTGCCCGTCAAGGCACCGCCGCTCCCCTGTCGAGCTTCAGTGTTTGTGCAAGCCAATTATCGGCACGGCGACCACGCCGACACCTTCGGGTCGACCAAATACAGCTATGATTCGGCCGGCGTCCTCGCGGGTGGCAAGTTCTATGTGACCCAGAATCTGACGTTGGGACCGACATTCGGCTACACGCACATCGCTTCAGGTCTCAAGCAAGGGCTCGGCTCGACGGATCTCGACTCCTTCCATCTCGGGGGGTTCCTGGCCTATGACACTAGCTCGCTGTTCGTTCATGCGATTGCGTCATACGGCTGGAACCAGTTCGACGTCTCTCGCACCGGGTTCTTCGGACCGATCACGCCAAACACTGACGCAAATACAACGGTTGCTGCAATCAAGGCCGGCTACTTGTTTGATCTCGGCGCTGCGCGGCTCGGCCCGATCGGCGGGTTCACCTACACCGACACTCACGTCAAAGGCTATTCCGAAGCTGGCGATCCATTCCTGACCCAGAGGGTCGCAGATCAGTTTCTTCAGTCGGCGGTGGTCAGTGGCGGCTTGCGCTTAAAGCCGCAATTCGCCGCGTTCGGTAGGGCCGATACCTTCTTTGACCTAACCGTGGAGAAGGACCTGCGCAATTCCATGCCCATCTTGCAAACTGCGTTCACGCTGGCGCCCGATGTGCCGATCTTCACACCGGTGCGTCCCATAAGGGACGTTTATGTTCGAATGTCAGGCGGCCTCGGGTATAACTTCACACCCAATGCACGCGTCAACGTCGCGGCCGAGGGAATTGTCGCCAACAACGGCTCAAACAGTTTCGGGTTGAACGCGGGATTTCGATACGGCTTCTGAACCGCGGCATCCGAAAATTCCTGTACGGAAGACCACCAAGCTCTTTCCTAGCTAAAACGATCTTCGCCGCCGCATGCGACCGGCGCTTTCTTGATGCGTTTACCTCTCAGCATTGTGGGTGGGCAGCTTCAACCAGATTGCACTTTAGGATTTCGTGCAGCCAGATTAGGATGGCGTGATTGCCCGATCGTTTGGGCTACGGGCAACTCCATTTGGAGTTTTTGTCGCGCAACAGCGCGGTTGGCAGGCCCTGATGAGTACGACAAGCAAGCCGGTCAACCTTGCTCTACAAGGCGGCGGCGCGCATGGCGCGTTTACCTGGGGCGTTTTAGATCGCCTCCTCGAGGAAGAACGGATGTCCTTCGAGGGAATCTGCGCGACCAGCGCCGGCGCCATGAACGCTACGGTCATGGCACATGGCCTGACAATCGGCGGTCGAGACGGGGCTAAACTTAGTCTTGCGGACTTTTGGAGGCGCATCAGTGAAGCGGCAGCCTGGGGACCGCTGCAGCCGTCCCCGTTCGATCGCTTGATGGGATATGGTTCGATCGAAACATCTCCGGCGCTTATATTCTTCGACATCATGACGCGGCTTCTGTCGCCTTATGAGTTCAACCCATTGAACTACAATCCGCTGCGCGACGTGCTCGAGGAGACTGTCGATTTCGAGCGACTTCGCAAGGAGAATGTCGTCAAGCTGTTCCTTTGTGCGACGAATGTCCGCACCGGAAAAGTGAAGATCTTCGAGAACGACGAAGTGACACTCTCGGCCGTTCTCGCTTCCGGGTGCCTCCCTTTGCTGTTCCAGGCTATCGAAATCGATGGCGAAGCCTATTGGGACGGCGGCTACATGGGCAATCCGGCAATTTTCCCGCTCATTTATCAGTGCCAGTCCACCGACGTCATAGTCATCCACATCAATCCGATCGTGCGTGAGGGGATACCTCGCACGGCCAGCGACATACTGAATCGACTAAACGAGATCAGTTTCAATTCGTCGCTGATGCGAGAGATGCGGGCGATTGCCTTCGCCAACAACCTCGTCAACAGAGGTGTGCTGGGCGACGAGATAAAGACAATGCTGATTCATGCGATCGAGGCAGAATTGTTCATGAAAGACCTCGGAGTCGCCTCCAAGTACAACGCGGACTGGAATTTCCTCACCCATCTGCGCGATGTAGGTCGCTCCTGCGCCGATAAGTGGCTGACGGCGAATTTTTGTCATGTCGGCACGCGTTCGACTATCGATATTCACGCGAGATACTTGTGAGCGCAGCCAGGTTGCTATAGCCGACCTCTAGACGCATCGATTCCAGTCGTTGCATTCATGTCCAGTGTTTCGATATCGGCGAAGAAGTACGCGCGATACAGCTCTGAACGATTGCGCCCACGTCACCATTGATGAAGCCGCGAGTTCCGAGGCATTTGAGTACTGCTCGTCGAATGCAGCGGGCGATGCGAATGCAAAGCGATCGCCGCCGCCCTGCGTGACCTGCGGCACAGAGTTATGTGCCGGCGAGGCCTATTGTCAAATCATCGAACGGCAATCACGCGGTTCGACTTCATCCAAAGGGAAGATATTATGTTTCGCTCCATCCTCCTCGTCTCGGCGGCCGTGCTCTCGCTCGCTTCTTCGGCGTATGCTGGCAACTCGTCGTCCATCGTGCAGAACGGCAACGGCAACGGTGCCGAGACCTTCCAGCGCGGTCGCAACAACGACAGCCAAATCGTTCAGTTCGGTAACGGCAATGGCGCCGGCGTCCACCAGGTCGGTCGCAACAACAACGCGGGGATCGGCCAGAACGGTGACGGAAACTATGCTGGTGTGTGGCAGCGCCGCCGCTGATCACCTGATCTCACATCGCGCGGAAAGGAGTCGTGGCGGGAACCTCCCTCACCCTCCTTTCCGTCCAGCAAACCTCGAAAGGACAAGCTCCATGAGAAAGCTTCTGTTGATTGCCAGTGCCCTGCTGACCTTGGTCTCCGCTCCGGCATTCGCTGGCGGCATCACCGCCTGCGTGCACGCGAGGACTCAGATCGGCAACGGCTCGAGTGACAGTGCCAGCCAGAACTGCCAGTACAATATGAACGGCCAGGTGCAGGCCGGCAGCGGTATGTCGGCGACTGCCCGACAGTCCGGAACGAGCAACAGCTCGAGCCAGCTCCAGCTCGGGAACGGCAACTCTGCCGGAACCAGCCAGCATGGCCGTAGCAACAGCGCCGGCGCCATGCAGGTCGGCGATGGCAACCGCGTCCGAGTCCATCAATGGTAACGCCGCCGGCCTACTTGGCCAGCTGGACAGCGATTGGGCGGGTTCCAACCTCGCCCAACGCATGCCATCCTCGAGGAGGTACACATGAAGCTTATTCAGCGACAATCGGTTGTGCGTGCTGCCGTGCTGATGGTTGCGCTGGCGAGCGCGTCCGCACGGGCCGAGACGACGACCGTGAACAATGGCAGCATTTCTGCCACGATCACCCAGAGCGGCGATCCATCCAAGACCGAAAAGCAAGTCAAGACTGGTCCGGGTTACATCAGCATTGAGCAGCACAGCGGCGGCAACTCGGCGATGATCATCCAGCGATCAAAGCCTGGGGCCAGCGATCCGACCGATGCCGAAGCCGGCAAAAGCCCAGATGCGCCGCCGGCACCCGGCGCAGCAGACGGTGATGCCGATCGTGATCCGCCATCGACCGACGCAGACGTCTACCGGCAGATCCGCAAAGGCGCCTCGCCGCAATCGCAGCAGACGCTCGACAGGTTGATGAAAGCCTTGGGCCTGCAAAACAAGATGTGACCGGCCTCTGCCAATTGTGCCGCCACCACGCCTCTCGCTTCCCGCGACCGTAAAGGCCACTTGGGAGGGGTTCTGCGTGACTTACTTCACGTGAGTTTGAGCGCACCTCTTCTAGTCTTACGTGCCAGTCAAACGGTAGACACCACATGCACAGGATGATTGCTGCCGTGGTTCTGGCTTTAGCTTCGGTCCACGCAGCGGGTCCGCTCGGACTGACGCTCGCCTCGGCCGACGATACGATCGCTTTGCCACTGTCCACGACCGCTACAACGCCGGCTCCAACAACAATGCCGGCGCCTGCCGGTGCGCCGGTTCCTCCGCCACATCCACAAAGTCTGCTAGAGAGGAATTGCACGCCCCTGGGAGGCAAGACCTTTAAGTGGTCTTGCCCGAATGTGCCATTTGGAGCCCTGCGATGCTCTTGAGACGGCGTGCGGGTTGCGCCGGAAATCCGACTGCGCGAGCATCGCTCCGGCGAAGGCGCGGCGGATGATCGCCGTTGCGATCGCGTTCAAGCCCTGACGAAGAACCAAGAATGACGGCTGCGCTGCCCGCATGACATCCTCAGTGTGGCTTGCCCAGCACAAATGCGAACGGCAGAACGAAAATCTCGTCGCCTGCCTCATCGCTGACATGCAAGACCCATTGACGCCAATCTTCCAGGTCGGTCCCTGTCACGAGCGACCGCACCCTGCGGGTGGCCTCCTCGCACACCTCGATCAGATCGGATACGATTGTGCCGCGACGATCTATCAATACGCCGCGAGCGTTAGTGCAATGGAAATAGATCTGAGCCATGTACGCCTCCTTGTGACATCCGGGTGAGCAAGCTCGACCCTGCATGTCGGAGTCATACTTGGCGTTCAAGGGATCTTCCGTGATCATGCGCACATGGTGCCGCCTGGGAGCCTCGCAGGGCGATCATCGGTCCGCCTCAAATCAGGCAAATCCAACGTCTGCGTTGGCCCAGGCGGTGTGAAAAGGCTCTGTTTGCGGTGATTCGCGCGATAGGATTCCCGGCGGTCGCCGAGCAGACCTATGGCACCGACCATCTCGACCTGGTGTTGGCGGTCGGCTACCTGTCAAAGCTGCTGCGCAACCGCGAGGTGGTCGGCTATCTCGCCAAGCACTTTCAGGAATTGCTGTTTGAATTCCAACGGATCACCGAATCCGAGGCGAACGCGGCCTGAGGCGCTGCACATTTGGCTCATTTTGCCAGCATTTGCGTATGCCACGTTATGGAAGAACGCGGCCTTTTGGGCGACGGACGCAAGTCCTTCGAAGTCTACCAACGAAAGCCGCGCTCGTCGCATCGACCATAAGCGACGTCGATACCATCCATCGGAAAGTCTGCGCTTCAAACCAAGCCACACTCGACCAAGCTCGTGCCTTCCGCCTTTCCCTGCTGCCCGAACTGGCCGTCACCTGGTCAGTGCAGAATAAAGTCGTTCGATCCCGCGCTCGTGTTGAGGTTAGATACGTTGAGAATCTCGACCGTTTCGGCCGCCGCGGCACCGCCATGAGCGGCGTCAGGAGTAATCTTGTAGAAATCGGTTGTTCCGACCTGCTGGATTGTCGCGCCAGTGGCGAGCGTGCCATAGCCGTAGAAGTCCAAATGATCGCCGACGTTCGCCCCGGCTCCGGTAAAGTCGGTCACGACGTCGCCGTTCGCCTCACCGAAATTAAATTTGAACGAGTCATTCCCTGCGCCGCCGGTGAGCCTATCTGCGCCGGCTCCGCCGTCGAGCGTATCCGCCCCACCCGCGCCATTCAGCACGTCGTTGCCGGCGCCGCCAGTCAACACATTGGCGGCGCCGTTGCCGGTCAGCGCGTCATTGAACGCCGAGCCAGTCAAATTCTCGAAGCCCGTCAGCGCGTCCGTACCGGCCCCGACCGTGTTCTGTGCCGTAGTCACGGCAAGGCTGACCGTGACCCCGGCGGTCGCGTGCTGGTAACTAACCGTGTCGATGCCGGAACTGCCTGCCAGCACGTTATCGCCGGCATCGCCCTCCAATATGTCGTCGAATTGGGATCCGGTCAGATTCTCGATATTGACTAGGGTATCGCCTTGAGCATCGCCACCGGTACCGTGCCCTGTCGCCAGGCTAACGTTGACGCCAAGCGCTGAGGCGGTATAGGTCGCCGTGTCAGTGCCCTGACCGCCGTCGAGCGTATCCGCGCCGCTCAGGCCGGCCAGAATGTTGTTGCCACCATTTCCGATGATGACGTTGTCGAGCACGTTGCCGTTCCCATTGATGTTTGAAGTACCGGTCAGCGTAAGGTTTTCCACATTGGGCGCGAGCGTGTAGGTGACTGACGCCTGCACCGTGTCCGTACCCTCACCGGCGCTCTCCACGATCGAGTCGCCGGTATTCGCGACCACGTAAGTATCATCGCCCAGCCCGCCAATCAGAGTGTCGGCTCCTCCGCCGCCCGTGATGAGGTCGGCGAACGCGCTGCCGGTGACGGTGAACCCTTCGCTCTGATTGTGCAGATCGATCGTGACCCCTGCGGTTGCCGACGCCGCCGAGACCGCTTCGACATTGGTGATCTGAGCGTTGGTTGCGGCGTTGAGGTCGGGGGACGTCGCAGACAGCACGATGGTATCTGTCCCCGCGCCGCCATTGACGGTATCGGCCCCGATAAAGCCGATAATCTTGTCGTTGCCGCCGCCGGCGGCGATGCTGTCGGCTCCGACTGCCCCCGTGATGGTGTCATCCAATGCACTACCGGTGACGGTAAATCCTTCACTTTGGCGGTGCAGGTCGATGACTACGCCGGCGGCTGCCAACGACGCGTTGATCGCTTCAACATTGATGATTTGGGCATCGGCAGCCGAGTTTAGATCCGTGGACGTTGCCGACAGGACGATGCTGTCCGTCCCGGAGCCGCCGTTGATAGTGTCGGCGCCCACAAAGCCAATGATCGAGTCGTTTCCCGCCGCGCCCGTGATCAGGTCGGCGAACCCGCTGCCGGTGATGGTGAACCCTTCGCTCTGATTGTGCAGATCGATCGTCACCCCTGCGCTTGCCGAAACCGCCGAGACCGCTTCGACACTGGTGATCTGGGCGTTGGCCGCGGTGTTGAGGTCTGCGGACGTCGCAGACAGCACGATGGTGTCTGTTCCCGCGCCGCCGTTGACAATATCGGCCCCGATAAAGCCGATAATCCTGTCGTTGCCGCCGCCGGCGGCGATGCTGTCGACCCCGGCTGCCCCCGCGATGGTGTCATCCGATGCACCGCCGGTGATGGTAAATCCCTCACTTTGGCGGTGCAGGTCGATGATCACGCCGGCGGCGGCCGACGATGCGGTGATTGCTTCCACATTGATGATTTGGGCATCGGCAGCCGAGTTTAGATCCGTGGACGAGGCCGACAGGACGATGCTGTCCGTGCCAGCGCCACCGTTGACGGTGTCGGCACCCACAAAGCCAATGATCGAGTCGTTTCCCGCCCCGCCTGCAAGGGCGTCCGCAGCTGACGTTCCGGTGATAGTATCGTTGCCGCCAAGTCCGAAGGTCACTGTGGCTCCAGCGGCTACGGCGATAGCCTGGCCGGCAGAGCTCCCAAACTGAAGCGTGAGCAGTTGAGCGTAGATGTTGCCCGCCTGATCCTCTGCAGCGACATAAATGCTGGGCCAACTGCTCAGGGCCGCCGTTGCCGTCACTACTCCAGTGTTGGCATCGATCGAGAGTCCATTGCTGGTTTGGCTGATGCCGGAGGTCCCGGCTGCGTTTGATGCAAAGAAATATGTGAATGGCGGGCTGGTCGAATCGCCCGTTTGAGCAATGGATCCAATGACAGTTCCTGCAGCAATGTTAGAAGCTCCGTCAAAGTTGGAATTGGCCAGCTTGAACTGCCATCCGGTCGGACCGTGGGTGTCAAGCGTGAATGTCAGCGCCGGGGACGTCCCGGCATTGCCGGCCGCATCGCTCTCGCTGGCTATCACCGTATGCGGACCATCCGCTAGGCCGGTCGGTGTAAACGTCCAGGCACCGGCGGCGTCAGCTGAAGCCGTTGCACCAATCGCCATGCCATCCACCGTGAAGTGGATCACCGCATTGGCGTCGGCCGTACCGGAAATCGCAGCGTTCGCAGTGATCCTGTCCGTTGCTGATAGGCCGGTGTCGTTGACGAGATTTGCCGTCACCACGGGAGCCACGGTATCGACAGTGAAAGTCAGCGCGTCACTAGCCGAGCTGGTGTTACCTGCCGCGTCCGTTGCTTTGATGGTGTAGCTGTGAGTCGAACCATTGGCGAGGCTGCCAATCGTATAGCTCCAATTACCCGAGCCATCTGCCGTGGTGGTGCCGAACGCCTGGTAGCCATTGATGGCAAAATCCATAGAAGTGGGAGTGCCTCCGCGCGGGCTGCCGTCGACAAAATACAAGGAGTTCGCCACACCGGGATAGAGCGTTGGATTGAGCGGAGACCCATTGGAGCTGAAGGAAACGTAATAAGTGCCGGCAGCAAGTGCGGTCGCTGGAAGATGGACCTCCGCGCCGAGTACACCGAAATTTGTGGTATCGCTAAACAGCGTGGTTAGCTCAGCCGCGCTGAAATCCTGGCTGAACATCGACGCGCCCAGTTGGCCAGGGGCGGATCCTGCCGCATAGATCGTGACATTTACGTCTGTCGGGAAGTCTGGTGCAGCACCGCCAGCTCGGATCACAAAGTCGATTGAAGTGATCTTGGAATCCTGCCCGAGTGAAAACGCTTCGTACTCGTTTGCCTGACCAGACCCGTTTGCGATCCAGTTGTTCGCCACACCTTGTGTAACCGGATAAGTCTCGAACAGCGTAACGGGACTAGTGTAGGTCGAAATATTCGCGTCATAAATGGTGAGCGTGCTGCCGGCCTCCGCCGTCCCCGTCAGTTTCTGGGCAGCAGTATCGTTCGCCGCGTTGACGTAGCCATTGGATACAGAAGCGTCCACAGGAGCAGCCGGTTTACCGGGTACGGCAGTATCGAGTGTGAACGTCAGGGTGGCCGTGCCGACGTTACCAGCAGCGTCGGCTTCGGTTGCCACGACGGTGTGCGGACCATCCACAAGGCTCGGAGTAAAGGTCCAGGCGCCGCTGGCGTCAGCTGTTGCCGTTGTGGCAATCGCCGCGCCGTCCACCGTAAAGTGAACCACCGCGTTGGCATCGCCGGACCCGCTCAGCTCGGCATTCGAGGTGATATTGTCCGTCGACGACATGCCAGTATCGCGAGCTAGACTCGCCGTCACCGCCGGAATGGCGGTATCTACGGCAAAGGTCAATGCGTCGCTGCGGGAGCTGGTATTGCCCGCCGCGTCCGTGGCGGTGACCGTGTAGGTGTGGCTCGAACCATTGGCGAGGCTGCCTATGGTATAGCTCCAGTTCCCCGAAGCATCTGCTGTGGTCGTGCCGATCGCCTGGTAGCCGTTGATGGCAAAGTCCATGGAGGTGGGAGTGCCTCCGCGTGGGCTGCCATCGACAAAATACAAGGAGCTCGCCACACCGGGATAGAGCGTCGGATAAAGCGGAGACCCGTTGGAGGTAAAGGACACGTAGTAGGTGCCGGCGGCAAGCGTTAAGGCCGGAACATGCACTTCCGCTCCGAGTATTCCGGCGCCGGCTGTATCGATGAACAACGTCGTTAACTCGGCCGGGCTGTAGTCGTGGCTGTAGACCGCAGGTCCCAGTTGCCCGGGAGCCGATCCGGCTGCGTAGAGCGTGACGTCTACGTCCGTCGGGAAGTTAGGCGCCGCGCCGCCAGCGCGGATCACGAAGTCAATCGATGTAATGGCGGACATTTGGTTGAGCGAAAACGGTTCGTACTCATTCGATTGGCCAGCGCCGTTGGCGATCCAACCGTTCGCCACACCTTGTGTAACCGGATAGGTCTCAAACAGTAAGCTCTCATCGTAGATGGTCACCATGCTACCAGCCTCAGCAGTGCCGGTCAGCGCCTGTGCGGCGGTATCGTTGGCCACATTGACGTAACCATTGACCACGGAGGCGTCTGCTGGAGCAGCCGGTTTGGCAGGCGGCGTGGTGTCCTTCGGCGCGTCGTACGTCCCGCTGGTATCCTGAATATGTTCGACGCCCTGGGCAAAGATGGCGGCGCGCTGGCCCGTG
>NZ_JBVVPM010000016.1:0-133811 GCF_055811255.1 Bradyrhizobium sp. MI1.11 | reverse complement strand
TTCAGCGTCGTCGCACTCGCATTCACCGTGTCGTCCGCGCTCGTGCCGACGAAAGTGTCCGTGCCAGTCGTGAGGGTAGTTACGCCAGTCGGCGCGTCGTACGTCCCGCTGGTATCCTGAATATGTTCGACGCCCTGGGCAAAGATGGCGGCGCGCTGGCCCGTGGTGAAGGAGGCCCCCTGCAGCACGAGTGTATCGTCGCCGGAACCGCCAGTCACATGCAAGCCGGTGGTGACATCAGCAACTGAGAAGGTGGTACCAGTGGCGCTGGTGGTGGTGAAGGTGATCTGGTTGCCTATGCTGATCGGGATTTGTGTCAGGTCGAGCGTCGTCTCCTGCGTGGTGATGATGTCGCCGTTGCCAGCGCCGGTACTGATCGCACTGATATGCGCCAGGCTGGCCTGATCGACCTTTATCGTCTGATTGATGGAGTTGCTATGAGAGAAGCCGAGTTGCAGTTGCCAACTCTCGGCGAGGTTCAACTTGGTGAGATCGAGCGTTCCTCCAGCGCCGGCCACGTCCAATACGTTGCTGCCACCCACACCGCCAGTGATGACGTCAGCGTAATTGATGGAATCCGGGTTGATAATAATGATCTGGTTGAAGGACGCCGTACCTAGGTCTGCCGTGATTGCGCCGGCACCGAGTTGCAGGGAGTTGGAGTCTCCGGTCGAGGTGAAGGTGGTGCTCCCGCCGTTCGCGACGATGGATCCACCTGCGCTATTGATTGCTACTGTGCCCCCCGAGACAGTGAACAAAGCGTTGCTCGTCAAATTGATGGTCGCATCGCCGCCGGAGATGAATCCACGGGCGGAGACACCATTGATTGTCATGGTCCCGGCGGAACCGTTGACGATATAATTTGCGCTGGTGCCAAGGTTCAGCGTCACGGTGCCGTCCGCAAGATTGATCGTGCCACCACCGCCCGCCTCGTTGTCGACATTGACCGTCAGGTCAGTGCCGTTGCGCAGCGTCAGATTGGACGGGCCGCCCACGATGTTGGTGACATCGACTTCCTCAAGCCGGGTGAACTGCGTAAGCGCCGACAGATCGAACGTACCGGATCCGAACAGCGTCAGCACGTCGTGCCCCGCTCCGCCATCCAGGCTGTCGGCTGGGTTCAGCGTCGTCGCACTCGCATTCACCGTGTCGTCCGCGCTCGTGCCGACGAAAGTGTCCGTGCCAGTCGTGAGGGTGTACGTGGTCATGACAGCCATCTCCCCTTGCGGACGCAAAGCTGCGACCGCCGATGCACGTTCCAGACCTGGGTTGAGAGTCGCGCGTGTAGGCTCTAAGGGGCCGAGGAATTATTAACAATTTTTTTTAAGTCGCGATCACAACATTTAACCGAAAATTAACCATACGTCGCATTCCGAATAATTGGAAGATGTTTTTAAGTTTCGACGATTCTGTCGAACCTTAGGCGAATAACTCCTCTTTGGCAGCGGGCATAATAAGTCATTTAAATCGCAGCCTTTTCGCTTGTAATCGCGCTTCGAAAATCATGCGGGTGGGGCGCGGGCCGGCGAGCACTTTTCGAGCGGGCGCTGGTCATGGGGCCGAGTGAAGGAGCAATCGCATCCGAGTAAGAACGCGGGCCAAGCCGCGGCCGAAGCGAAAGCGATCACTTGACGAATTCGCCCGAATTGGCGGCAGGGCTCGCGATCTAGCTCAGCGATCAATCCCCTGCACTCCTGCACGCCACACGAAATAGCGAACCCTGAACCTGAAGCCGCTAGGATCGGCAGGTGGGGCGCGAAATCGCAGATTCGTCGATCAGTTGTTATGGAAGAAGTCGGCCATAGACCGCCCCATAGGCTCAACGGGTTGAGGCGACACCGCCGACCAGAGGATCTTCGATGCGGAGTGCGCACGAGCTTGCCAGACCCATGTAGAGCAAGGGCCACGCCAAACCGCGAACATAACGGTATGCTACAGAGCCCTTATGCCTTGTGATGGACGGCCTGCAGGCCGTAGATCGGGGTCGGGATGCCCTCATAGCGAGCTTTCAACTGTAGGGACAGGAACTGCGAGTAGTGACGCGACTGATGCAGATTGCCACCGTGGAACCATAGCCCTTCCTGCTTTGTCGGCTTCCACATGTTGCGTTGCTCGCCTTCCCAAGGGCCAGGATCCTTGGTGGTATTCGAGCCTAGTCCCCAGACCTTGCCGACCTTGTCGGCCATTTCTCGGCTGATCAGGTCGGCGACAAAGCCGTTCATCGAAGTATAGCCGGTGGCATAGACGATCACATCGGCAGGCAGCTCCCTTCCGTTGTCGAGTTTGATGCCATTGGGCGTGATTTCCTCGACCTGGCCTGCGACCAGCTTGACCTTTCCGTCGATGATGAGCTGCGAGGCGCCAACGTCGATGTAATAGCCCGAGCCACGACGCAGATACTTCATGAACAAACCGGAATCGTCGTCGCCGAAGTCGAGCCGGAAACCGGCTCTCGTCAACCCTGCATAAAAATCGGCGTCATCCTGGCGGATCTTGTCATAAACCGGCTTCTGCAACTGATGCAGGATCTTGTATGGCAGCGAGGCGAAGATCAGATCGGCCTTGGCTGTCGTCATGCCACCGCGGACGGCGCGCTCTGAATAGAGATCGGCGATGGATGCCATTAGCGAATCCGAGCGCACGATATGGGTCGTTGAGCGCTGCACCATGGTCACCTCGACGCCGGCCTCGTACAGCGCCGCGCAGATGTCATGCGCGGAATTATTCGAGCCGACCACGACCACCTTCTTGCCCTTGTAGCGATCGGGACCTGGGTGGCGCGAGGAATGGTGCTGTTCACCCTTGAAATTATCCATGCCCTTGAATTGCGGCATGTTCGGCTTGGCGGACATGCCGGTCGCAAAAACCAGCTGCTTCGGCTTGAGCGTAATCTCCTTGCCATCGCGCTCGACGACGACCGTCCATTCCTTTTTGGCGTCGTCCCAGGCAGCGTGTTTGGCTGTGGTGCCGGTCCAGTAGTTCAGCTCCATGACCTTGGTGTACATCTCCAGCCAGTCGCCGATCTTGTCCTTGGGCGAAAACACCGGCCAGTTCTTCGGAAAGTCGATGTAAGGCAAATGATCGTACCAGACCGGGTCATGCAGGCAGAGCGACTTGTAGCGGTTGCGCCAGGAGTCGCCGGAACGGGCGTTCCGCTCGACGATGATGGTGGGCACGCCGAGCTGGCGCAACCGTGCGCCGAGTGCGACGCCGCCCTGGCCGCCGCCAATGATGAGCACGTACGGCTGCGCCTTAAGGCCGAGCTGCTCGGTCTCCTCGTCCCGCAATTCTTTCCAGGTTTTGGCGCCTGGATTGACGCCGTGGCGGGCGCCAAGCGGCCGGGTGAAGCCCACCTTCTCCTCGTAACCCTTCAGTTCGACCATCGTCGTCAAAAGCGTCCAGATCTGGCCGTTCTGGAGACGGATTAGACCGTAGCCGCGGGCGACCTCGGTCTCGAACGAGATCCAGCATTCGGTCACTCCGTCGGCTTCAGAAGCGTTTTCCCCCTCGGCTATTTTCCAATTGCGTGGCTTTGCGTGCGCAAAGCAAGAGCTGAGCATCTCGCGAATCTGATCGCGACCTTCCATGGTCTTGATGTTCCAAGTGAAGGCAACGAGGTCGCGCCAGTAGCACTCGGGTGCAAACATCGCTACAGCGGCGTCCAGGTCGCCAGCCACAAGCGCCGCTTCGAATTTGTCGAGAAAGGCCTGGATGCGCGCGTCAAGCGTGGTGTCGAGCATCATTTCCTCCCAAGGAGTTTTTGATTTTCTGCAATTGTCGCAAGCTTATCCGAACTATCGACCGAAGCCAGACTTACGCGGATCAACTTTTTCACAGCACTTCTAATCGAAGACCGGCACGTTGCCGCGCCCTGCGCCGATCGGCGCACTAAGTCTGTCAATCGGTCTGAGATTTATTGCAGGCCGAATGACACTCCGGGTCATTTGGAGGCAACGGTCTCCTTGAACAGCTCAACCTTGCCGCACGTGTTGTCTGTCACCGCAAAGACCTCGCAAAAATCGATCTGCGGCTTCATGCCGTAGCGTTTGGTTATGCCCTCGAGCCACGGCCCGGTGTAGAATGCCTTGGCGTCCTCGATGCGCTCCCATTGGTACACGCCGCCGGCCCAGCCGCTTTCAGACCAGATGAAGTGCTTGCTGATTAGCCCCGTCACCTCGCGGAAGTTGGGTGCGATCTTGTGAAAGTGCTCACGACACGCGGCGCAGTCGATCTGCGGCGGCAGCTTATATCGTACAACGGCGGTAATCATGCGGCCTCCTTGTAAGGCTGTCCCCGGCACAACGTTGATGGCATTCCCGGGATCAAGGAAGCAGAGCGGGAAGCCGATGGGGCAAATGCGCAAAGCCTAACCAGTAGCTTCGGTTCTGCTGCGACCAGCCAGCTATTTCATAGCATGCTGGACTTCGCGCTGGGAGGTTCAGCCTTATCCTGCATGATTTTGATGTAGGCGTCGTTCAATTCGCGCAACGGAAGCTCCATGCTGGAGCGTGCGCTCGACCCGAAATATTGATCGTCTACTGGCGTAGCGCGACCAAATCGCGAGTGAGTAGGTCAACACGATTGACAAGAGCCTTAATCGCCGCACCGCTATCTCCTCGCAATTTTTTGGGTTAATGTGAACGCCTTCACACCTGTGTAGCAGGTGGGCTCGGATGATGCCCACGGAGAGGTGAGGTAGAGCCCCGCGAAGTGCATCCGTTCCAATAGATTTGTTCCACTCACACGCGAGTTTGGGAGCGACATCATGGAAAAGCGCGAAATTGGCAACAACTCAAGGACAAGTCTTCCCGAGGCGAAGCGAAGCGCGTTCTCCCGCCGCACGGTGCTCACCTTAATGGGCACTCTTGGCGTCGCGGCGCCAGGGATGTTCGGAGCGGCTCGTGCGCTGACGGCATCCGGGACTGGATCGCTGTCTTATATTCCCGGCGCGCCTTTTATTTGCCGCACCGCTGCGAATGGTGAAGAGCTGCAGGGCCCACCCCGCCAACTCAAACTCGCTTGGAACGCGAACGCGGCGTGCACGGTCGCTGCGGCAGTCGCAAAGGAGCGGGGTATCTTTGCCAAGCACAACCTCGATGTCGAATTCGTCAATTTCGGCGGTTCAACCGACCAGTTGTTGGAGGCGATTGCAACTGGCAAGGCGGATGCCGGTTTGGGATTGGCCCTGCGCTGGCTCAAACCTCTGGAGCAGGGTTTCGACGTTCGGATCACTGCGGGTGTGCACGGCGGCTGCATCCGGCTCCTCGGCTCCAAGGCAGCGAATATTGACAGCCTGGAGTCCCTGCGCAGCAAGGCGATCGGGATTAGCGATCAGGCGAGCCCAGCGAAGAACTTCTTTTTGATCTACCTCGCCAAAAAGGGTATCGACCCGGCCCAAGAGGTAGAGTGGCGCCAGTACCCGGCCAATCTGCTCGCTCTTGCCGTCGACAAGGGCGAAGTGCAGGCGCTAGCCGAGATAGATCCGCTGCCCTACCTCTGGCTCAAGGAAGGCAAACTCAACGAGATCGCGACGAACTTGACGGGTGAATTCGCCGACCGCACCTGCTGCGTTCTCGCGATACGTGGCAGCCTCACCCGAAGCGAAATGCCGGTGGCGGCGGCTCTGACCCGATCGATACTGGAGGGGGCAGATCTGGTTGCCAGCGATCCCGCCGATGCCGCGGCAATCTATTCGGGCTATGGCGGGAGAGGATCCGTAGAGGATCTCGCCACCATGTATCGCAGCCATACTCACCACAATCATCCGGTCGGGGCGACGCTCAAGAAACAACTTCTACTCTACACCGATGAACTCAAGGCAGTGAACGTCATGAAGCGAAGCACTGACCCGGCCAAATTCGCCGAGCGGATTTATCTTGACGTTCTAAGCTGAGCCAATTGGGAAGATCCGCAGTGAGCTCGGTCATCGATGAAGTGCCGAGGCCTTCAGAGAAATCGGGGTTCGGCTCTTTTGAGAGTTCAACCCCTCGGTCTTTGATCGGCGGACTGTCTGCGGCCGCCGCATGGTCGATTGTCGCCGTGCTCACTGCATTCTGGCCGGACAAGCTCGAAAGTGATTGGGCCTACACGGGCAGCTTCGCCATTGCCTGCGGCGCATTGGCCGTTGCCCTTGCCTTGGAGGCCTTTGCCGGCGTTCGATTTGCTGCTTTTCAGCGTCTCCAGCGGCTTTCTCCGTGGCTGTTTGCGCTGGCGCTGTTTTTTGGCGCCTGGGAGACCGTCACAGCAAAGCTCGGATTGCTGCCGTTACCTTTCTTTCCGCCGCCGCAGGCCATCCTCGAAGTCGCAATCGACGACTGGGGGCGCCTGGCTGAAGGTATCTTCGCCTCAGCTCGTCTGCTCGCGACCGGTTATTTTCTCGGTGCAACGGTGGGTTTCGCGACCGGCGTGGCGATTGGCTGGTCACGGCTCGCCGGGTATTGGATTCACCCAGTTTTGCGGTTCATCGGGCCACTGCCCGCGACAGCTTGGCTGCCACTCGCATTTTTCGTTTTCCCGTCGAGCTTCAGCGCCAGCATTTTCCTGATTGCGCTCGCCACTGGGTTTCCGGTCACCGTACTCACCTGGTCGGGCGTCGCCTGCGTGAAGAGCGCCTATTACGATATTGCGCGGACCTTGGGCGCAACCCAGCGCTTCCTCGTATTCAAGGTTGCCATTCCGGCGGCATTGCCGCATGTCTTTGTTGGCCTGTTCATGGGACTCGGCAACTCGTTTGCGGTTCTTGTCGTGGCAGAAATGCTGGGCGTGAAGGCGGGGCTCGGCTGGTATCTGCAATGGGCGCAGGGTTGGGCGGCCTATGCCAATATGTACGCGGCGCTGCTGCTCATGGCGCTCTTGTGCTCTGGGCTGATCACGCTGCTGTTCCGCTTGCGTGACCGCCTGCTATCCTGGCAGAAAGGTCTGGTGCGATGGTAGCGGCGATCGCAAGCGATCACGCGGTCCGTGGATCGACACTAACGCTCCGCGAAGTGAGCCATCGCTTCAATTTCGAAGGGCAGCCCCTGCCGGTATTGGACCGCATCAACCTGCAGGTGGGCCGTGGCGAGTTCGTCGCTCTCCTGGGGCCAAGTGGGTGCGGAAAATCGACCTTGCTGCGGCTGGTTGCGGGACTCGATACTCCGACAGCTGGCTCCCTGCTAACGGAGGGAAGAGAGATCGAAGCACCCGACCCATCGCGCGTCGTCGTTTTTCAAGACCCCACGCTTTATCCATGGCGCACGGTGTGGAGCAACGTTGCGCTTGGTCTGGAAGCACGCGGGTTGCTGCGCACCCATCGCGGACGTATTGAAGACGCGTTGCGCCTGGTGGGGCTCACGGGCTTCGCCAACGCCTATCCGCACCAGCTTTCCGGCGGCATGGCGCAACGCGCGGCTCTGGCGCGTGCGCTTGTCAACGACCCGAAGCTGCTCATTCTCGATGAACCTTTGGGCCAGCTCGACTCGCTGACTCGCATCACGATGCAGGCGGAACTTGTATCACTTTGGCAGCGCTCAAGCTTCACGGCGCTGCTCGTCACGCACGATGTCGAGGAGGCGCTCCTGCTCGCCGGCCGCGTCATCGTGCTGAGCGACCGACCTGCACGGATCAAGGCCGAGGTCGTTAACAGCCAGCCCTATCCCCGCCATCGGGGCGATCCGCATTTCGTTGAGCTTCGTCGCGAGGTGTTCGCGTATCTCGGCCTCGATGAGGCATGGTAGCCGTCAAAAGGAGCTCGCCGTGACGGATCTTCATATACGCATCATAGAGCAGCCGCACGGCGTGCTCGCCGCGATCGCAATGCGATTGCTTTTAGCTGCTTGGTAGCCACCCATTTGGGAGCGCACGGAGACTTCGATGGCCTCGGAATTCAACGTCCACAACGCCGCGGGCTATGAGCAGCTCATGGGCCGCTGGAGCCGAAGACTCGCGCGGCAATTCATCGACTTCACAGAGGTTTCCGACGGCGAAAGGATTCTCGACGTCGGCTGCGGTACCGGGAGCTTGACCTTCGCGCTCGCTGAAGCCGCCGACCTCGCCGAGATTGCCGCGGTCGACTATTCACCAGTCTTCGTCGAGGAAGTGATCCGGCGCAACACAAACCCGCGAATAAACGTCCGACAGGCGGATGCCTGCGCGCTGCCCTTCGAGGGCGGCACGTTCGACCGCGCTCTGGCGCTTCTCGTACTCCACTTCGTTCCCGAAGCCGGCAAGGCAGTAGCCGAGATGTGCCGCGTCGTTCGGTCGGGCGGCGTGGTCGCGGCAGCGGTGTGGGATCATCTCGGCGGCATGCCCGGCATGCGCATGATGGTCGACACGGTGGCAGCACTTGGTGAAAGCGGGCGCCAGCTGCGCAGTCGCTATTGCTTTCAACCAATGATGCAGCCGGGCGAACTGAGACGGACTTTTGCCGAACAGGGTCTCGCGGACATTGCGGAAATGGAACTGATGATCCGCATGGACTACCAAAACTTTGCCGACTATTGGGCGCCGATTGCCGCTGGCGAAGGGCCGCTCGGCAAGTATGTGGCAGCGCTCGACGCTGCGGAACGAGCACGCACCGACGCCGCCGTCCGCGATGCCTACGAGGCTGGCCGGCCCGATGGCCCGAGGTCCTTTGCAAACGTCGCGTGTGCCTGCCGCGGCATCGTTCCTTAACTCGACGGTCAGAGCCGTCTCTTCCGAGTTCTGAACCCGAAATCGCGCCGGACATCATTCGGATATGAGATGTTACGGAAGAAGTCGGCCAACGACCGACGGCGCCGAGCCGCAACCCGCGCCTAGTTGCCTTCTGTCAGCAAAGGCACGCCACACTCCGCTAGAAACGCGATCGTTCCATCGTAGAAGGATGGTGGACGCGTTGCGTCAGCAAAATCGCCCCTAGGGACGTAGATGATCATCCCCTGCCTGGCGCGTGTGAGCAGGACCCGATAGGCATTTGCCAAATAGACCCTTCGGCTGTGGTCGTTGACGTTCTGCCATCGCGTTCCTGAAAAGCGGAACGACTGCCATTTGCTGTCGACTGCCCGAAAGTCGGCATCCCAACAGACGCCAACCCAATCAAGCTCGAGGCCCTGAATATCAAACTCAGTCGCCGGATCTTCCATGTAATAGGAGGATCGAACGTCATCTCGTCCATTCAAAAACCAGGTCGTTGCATCGATCTTTTCGTGAACATTGACCCCTTCCGGCTTCAGACGCGATGCACCAGATGACGCGACCAATCCGACCCGCTCCGACCCTCTCGCCTGATTGCGCAGCCACTTCCGCGCCTGCGCCAATTCTCTCGTCAGGACGATTGGATAGGTCGCTTTGATTACTTGATAAAGCGCTCTCGCTTCCTTCGCTTCACCGGCGACCACGGCACCGACAAACTCGGAAAGTTTCTCGGCCCGAAAGGACCGGACCGACACTCCCAGATGAAGCGCAGGCAGCGACTGGCTATCAAGGCCTTCCAGCAATGCGGGCAGATCCTGCCCCCAACGATAATCGCGATGTGCCAGTTGTTCGGATGTGTACACCTTCCAATCTCGAAAGCTGCGTTTGAGCGCCGCGAACCATTCAGTCAATCCTGCCTCGCCGGCATTGATCTCCTGCCCACCTCCAACCAGGCAAATGATTGTGCACCAGTCGTCATGTCGGTCCATGACGCTGATAAGGAACTCCGGTTCGGACATCTCAAAGTCCGGGTGCCCCTTCTTCTGCTTCATAAAGCTGGCGAGATGCTTCGCATCCCAAGCACGCTGCGCCTCATCAAATACCGCAACCCGCTCAACCGGGGGCTCCGTCGTAATCAGATTGCTATCCCGGAAATGCATAATGTTTTGAACGAAGCTCTTAACTTTTCGAGCAGCATCAGACTTCTTGCTCTTTTCTCCTCGCTCTCTCAGCTGGGCAAGCTCATCGCGAGCGAGGGCCTCCCGCAGCACGTCTACTAGCGGACCGTTGCCGGACAAAAAGACGGCATGCTCATCTTCATGAGCCTTGGTCCGCAGCGTTACCAGATTGAGGCCAGCCAATGTTTTTCCAGCCCCTGGCACTCCCGTCACAAAGCAAATCGCCTTTTGTCGTTGTGCTTTAGCTTTCTCGATAATGTCGGCAAGGCATGCCGCTGTTTGGCTCAGGTTCTTCGCACCAGCGTCAGAACGCGTGATGTCTTCGACCCGATGCCCTCGGTATAAAGCCTGGGCCGCTTCGACGATGGTTGGTGTCGGCTTGTAACCGCTACGGGCCCATTGCGCGCCGTCGAGCTCTGGTTGCCGCGGAGTCTGTGCCACGACCGCGTCGACGATTCCGCGGAGATTATCTCCGTTCGATCGAAGCGGGCTCGCGACTCCGTCGCTTCCCCAGGCCAGTCTTTGGGGCAATCCGTTTGCCGCGGTTGCGACAACGAGAGGAACGATGCGCCGGCCGTGACTACCCGCGTGAAAATTCTTCAGATCGAGGGCATAGTCGACCACCTGGTCAAACGCCGCCGCGTCGAACTCGCTCGCGCCGACCTTGAACTCAACCACAAAGACGATTCCGGCGGCAGTCACCACCAGGTCGGCACGCCTGCCCATGCGCGGGATAGAAAATTCAAAAGCAATCCAGCCGTCGAGCCCGACTAACTGCGACTGAACAATATGGATTTGTTCGAGCCACGCATTGCGCTGCAGCGCATCCAATGCGAACGGATTATTTTTGGCAAGATGTCCAAGGATAGACTCAGCACCCTGATCGACTAGATCCTCGACCGAGCTAGAGTAGAATGACCCATTCATAGTGAAAGCTACGAGCCTCCGGCATAACCTATGCTTGACCCTATTTCATCAGATCGCACCGATCTAGCCATGATGGCGGAGGTCCTGGCCCAATCCCCCGACTATCGCGTGCTCCGAAGGCTTGTGCCTCGAGCTGAATTCGCTCCCAGCGCTGGGCAAGCGATGAAGATCGGCGTCATGCTTGACGTCGAGACGATAGGTCTTAACACGGGACGCGACGATCGAACTTGCGATGATCAAGTTTGAGTATTTGTCCGACGTCGCATAGCGCGCATCTCCTAAAGGTTCTATTGAGGGTTTAAGCCGCATAGCTGCGCGCCCTGGCTGGCGCTCTGTAAGCGGTGCGACCATGCCGCAACAGGCGGCGCGTTGCAGATGCCTTTCTCGGTATCGACGACGGCGACGATAAAGACACTCCCAAGGACATGCCCGAAGTCGCTCCGGCCGACGACCAGGAAGAAGATCCAAAATAAAAAGTATCTACACGTAGCGGGCAATGGCGGCCAGCGCTGTGACTTGGCTTTGAAGGCAGCCTCGCCCTAGCTGCACTCATTCTCATTCATTCGGATAGCAAGTCCACAGCGTATGCTGCCTGTTTTCGTGACTCGTGAAGCGGCGCTCTTTGTCGTCCTCGTCTTCTACCAGGAGATTTGGAACGGCCTCGCGCTCGAACTTGTCGATTAAAACAGCGTATCCGGCCGCCTGTCTGTAAGGCAATTGTTCGATACTCCTCCGGAACATTTCACCCGGCCAAGTGAGAAGGTGGAAGCCATAGTCGGCGAGCCAGGCGAGGGTAGACGCGCTTGGTCTGTCGCTTACCGATCCCACCCCACCATTGTGCCCGCTCAAAATCCATTTTCGAAGATGGAAATCTCTTACTCAGCGAAGCGAACGCGCCCCGTCAGCCACTCTGAACTTATGAAATTTGTCGAGGCCGCAGACAAAGCGGGCATGCCATCGATTGGCACTGCGGCACTTATCGCGTTCAACTGGCTCCAACGTCAGGTCGATATTCTCGGCCGTCTCGGCTGGAGCCACTACAAGCCGGCCGACGCGCCACATTGTGTCAGGATCTTTCATCACAAGACGAAAGTTCTGCACGACCTGCCGCTCTACGACGACGACGGCACCGAGCTTTTCCCGGAATTGACGTCTCGACTGGACCGTATGCCACGCTTGGGCACGCTCATTGTGACGCGCGAGGCGCTCGATCGAACTCGCAAAGTTCACCTACCCTGGCAGCCAGATTACTTTCGCCACAGCATCGCAAAAATCAGGCAGCTCGCGGGCATCGATGAGAACGTGAAGTTCATGGGCATCCGGCACGGCGGCAATGTCGAGGGGGCCAACGCTGGTCTGACGGAAGCTCAACTCCGCTCGTTGAGCGGTCACAAAAATGCGGGCACCATGATCCGGTACGCGCAAGAAACTCCCGATCAACAGCGCGCAGGAGCGCGCAAACGTCTTGAAGCACGAACAAAGAAGGGGAATTTGTCGGAATGAGTGGAGTAGCGCTTGTCGGAATGACAACGCTCACATTCTCTAAGTGCTTGTTTTGTTTGGTGGGCGCACCAGGGCTCGAACCTGGGACCCGCTGATTAAGAGTCAGCGGGTCTACCCCTGATGTTTGCATTATTGATCCACTGGATCAATGAGGGGTCCCATATCGAAACTCGATCGGCCAAGTGTGGAAAAATGAGTTACGATTGATCTGTAAGGGGATTCGTCCCCACGTCAGATACTTTGCGGATGTCCAATTTAGCTCGAAGGGTATCTGATCATCGAGGTCCCATTATCTTGTCCGCTCATCATCTCGCTTGTGATCGTGCACGTCATCTCCGCCCAGCTCTGCGCCGCGGCGCCGGCTACTAGCGAGCTCGGAGAGCTCGCTTTTCAATACATGCCGGCGGGTTTTGACAGAGGGCATATCTTTGACGAATTGCCGTATCTGTTTCGCTAGCTCGTGATCTGCTGCCACTTCAGAGCGCTGAAGCTCGGCGGCATACTCGAGGTATCGTCGCCTGATCGCGTCCTGGCGTGACTTAATTTGCTCGTCCCAAGGGTCTTTGGCAGCCTTGCCAGCTTTCACCTCCGAAAGCACCTCTTTACGGGCGAGCCGATCGACATCGGGTGTGACCGTTCGCTTGCGTAAAGCGAGAACCGCGCCGCGATCGGCCTTTCGAACCCGCCCGCGGGTCCGCCGCGGCGTTGCCTCCGCTGCAATCCCGCGAAGGCGAAGTTCGCCAGCAAACCGTTCCCGCCAGGTTTGAAGATCCGCCTTCCGCGGGTTGAGGCGCTTGCCATCGTAGTCCAGCGACCGAACGGTCAAATGCACATGGGGATGCTTATCATCGAGGTGCTGAACGAAGACGTAATCGTGACTGTAGCCGAACGTCTCGTTGGCAAATGCCCGGGCTGAATCCTTAACAGCGACCGCATCGGTACCAGCCGGCATCGACAGAATGATGTTGATCGAAAGCGATCCATCGCGGCGGCGCTTGTCATCGAGACCTGCGTCATCCTCCCAGCGTTGCTGCAGATCTTTCAATCCGGAACGACCCGTCAGCGCCGCGCCCTGCTCTGTTTCCGCGTCGAGCTCGCCGTTTCGCGTGATGTATGCCAGGTGCGACTTGAGATGCGCCACGCCCTTTGTGCGACCGGTGATCTTGACCATCACCTCTGGTGCTCGGCGCACGATGCGTTCGAGCTTTGCCCGCATCGCCGGCGTAAGGCGGCCGGGCGCTGCCGGATCGGGAATATCCCACTCCGCCCGGCGTGGGCGCCGATTGGGCGTTTCCCAGACATACGAGATCGGCGGAAGTTCGGAAGCCAGGTCGGTCGGCCGCGGCGAGTGGCGCCGCCTCATCGCCGCCCATCCCAATAATCCGCATTGCCGTGCAGCGCACTACGGAGTCGCGCAAGCTCTGTTTCAATCACCACTTTGGCCTCTCGAAGTACGGATATATCCGGCTCAACCGCCCTGCCCTGCTGCACACTGGTGTTTGCGGCCCGCGCGATCTGGTTGATGTTGCCGCCTATCCGGTTGAGCTCACGAACGATCGCGCGAAGCGCATCATGCTCGTTCGGGGAATGCTGCACGGGTGACCCCAATCGCGAACGCACCAGCGCGACAATCCAGCCGGTTCGCGTCATCCCACGCTCATGTGACACTTCGGCGAGCTGCCGCATCTCGCTCTCGCGGAATCGTACCGTCACCTTCTGCGGCCGTCCGACCGGCAAGGCCGAGATGCGCGGCGCTGGTGCAGCTAGCGCTTCAGCAATGAGACGTCGCAGCAGTGCGGATTTGCCGCCCTGAGCCGCGGCAAGAACTGAGAACTCAGCCGCGACTTCGTCAGAGACACGAAGCGAGATCAGAGCCATGCACTCCAATCCCAATCGCGATGTAATACATCGCTGGCGCAAAGCCTATCCTGCACTAGAAAACGCGAATCCTTCCACGCCCTCCACGTTGGTCCAAACCAACAGGCTCGGCATTCAAAGCTCGGGAGTTGCTGCCAGTGGGATCCATCCCAGCCGGCGATGGGTGCGGAGAATTGCTCCGGGAATGACGCAGCCGTCGGCCCTAATCCTTGTTCGCCACGGCGCGTACAGATCGGCAATAGTGGCACCGAATATGTGGACCGCGGCTTTCCAGCAGCCTCCGGCCTCTCTACAGCGCTGTGGGGGGCGCGTTCGGCCTCCGGCTGCTGCGCTAACGCGCCATCCTTCGGATGAGAAATCCGCTCCGCCGGCGCACCAACGGCGGCAATTTTTCTGAGGAGGCTATCTAAGACAAGCTTCATGCGAACAGGATCTCTTCAATTGTGACCGTCGATGCCGGAACCTCTTCTGCTACTTCTGCACCATCGATCAGCAGCACGGCATGCCGTGATCCTTGAGACGCGAGACGATCGACCAGAAGGCAGCCAGTGCGATTTTGGTGACGCACCCTGATCGTCAGTGATGTGCTCATGCGCGCGTTCCGATCGACCGAAGAGCTGGGGGGCTTTTCCGCGATCGCCGTGACGCGGTCTCTCTCCATGCGTCGCAATTCCACTTGCGGTGCGATCGGGCTTCGCGGTTGTTGATCGCCAGAGGGCCCCTCGCCGACAGCAGGGGAGCGGCCCTCGGTGCGAATTTTGCGAGCCAGCTGACGGGCGTGTGCGTCGGTGAAGCTCTCCTGTACTGCGCATAAGGTCTCGACGGCGTTGGGCTGCTCACGCCAAGCCTGGTACAATTCATACACAGCACGGATTGATGAGCCCGCAAGCTTCGACTGGAGGAACTCCGGCATGCTCTGGACCGATGCGTAACGAGACACCCAGTCCCTCGGCTTGCCGAGCTTGCGCGAGATGTCCGCTTGGTTGTCACCCTGCTCCAAGCGGCCCGCGATGAACGCCGCAATTTCGGGGGCATTGAGCTCATCGCGCTGGATATTCTCGATCATCTGAACATAACGATCCGCAGACCCAACGGCATGAATGAAAGCCGGGATGTCACGGAGCCCGGCGCGCTTGGCAGCACGATACCGCCTCGCACCCATGATGATCATGTACCGGCCGTTCTCGGCCGCTTGCCGCAGCACGACCGGTTGCAACACGCCATGCTGACGGATTGATTCCGCAAGCTCCTCGAGCTTATGTTCGTCGAAGCTGCGACGCGGCTGATCCGGATCTTCGTCAATACGATCGATGGCGATGCAAGTCGGTTGTCCGATTGTGGCGGCCCCGCCTTCCGCGGCGTCGATGAGCTGCTTAAAGCTGAGATCAAGCGCCATGTGCCGGCTCGTCCATCTGCGCGACGATCTTGGCGAGAACATCGCGAATTTCCCGACCAGCCTCCTGCGCAGAGCGGCGCTTCAGCTTCCAGACCGGCAGACGTTCCGCCACGGCCTCAGCGTAGCCGTCCCGTGCAACGATCTGGCCCGGGAACACATATTTGCCCGCCTCGCGCAAGAGTTGCTCAAGATGGGTCCTTTGACGGGGCGATTTCGTGTTGAAGTTCGAAGGCAGCAACCCGAGGAACTTCGTATCTTGGCGGCCATAGCGTCTCTGCACGCCGATCACGGTCTGCATCAGACCTTTGACGCCCTTGATCGAATAATCCTCAAGATAGATGGGGGCGAGCACATGCGACGCCGCAACCAAACAGCCGACACTGCGCAGTCCAAGTGATGGCGGCGTGTCGATGACGCAGGCGTCGAACTGATCCGACGCGATAGCGAGGTTCTCTTGCAGAGTCGTTATGGCGGCCGCACCGCTGCGATCCAGATCAGTCAGCGAGCTATCGGCCGGCGCGAGCGTTAGGCCTTCGTCTTCCCGAGCTACGACCCGTATCCCCGGCTTGAACAGATCCGCGGCTAACGTTGAACCGGCGTAGTGTCTCAACGTATCCGACGCATTGCTCTGCGCATCAACGTCGATCACGAGAACGCGGAGATCCGCTTCCGCCATGAACCAGGCCAAATGCACCGCGAGCGTCGTCTTGCCGACCCCGCCCTTTTGATTGTTGATGACAATGGTCTTCATCTTAAGGTCCGAAATGGATCTAACAGCGCGGAAGTCAGTCCTCGTCCAATCATGTCCTGGGGGTGTTGGTTTGAACCAACGGACGATTGCGAATCCGATCACCGGAACGATCCCGGAATTCATCCGGCGAATCCCCTGCCACAAGAGTCAGGTCAGCCGATCGCCATTGAGAGAACTTCTGGGACGCGAGACCGGGATGTGCTCGATGCGGGTCGCTCCGCGACAGGTCGCGAGAGGATCGTCACGCGAGGCGCGGAGACCACTCGGGGCTCCGGGAGCGTTGCCGCGGCGGCGCGAGTAGAGCCGTCCCTGAAGGGGCTCGCCAAAGCAGGCAAGGCTGTAAGAGCCACAGAAAGCTTCGAATTGAGAGCCGATCTATTACGGGCGGCTGTTGTGATCAGGACTGGCACAATTGCAAGCCAGGCATCGCGACGCGCGCGTCCCGATGGCGAAGTCTCCATCGAGGAGAGATTCAATCGGGCAATAGGACCTGGGTTGCGGCCTTTCCGGCGCAATGGACCTATTGATAAAATGAATCGATCTGCCCGGGCGATTCATAAAACTCATTGGACGCCGCTTCCCTCGGAAGCGAGAATCTGTCCGTGCCGAAACCCGAACCAGAGCCGATTCATCTGCGCCGAATCGATGCGGCGCACAATATGCGGCGGTTTTATGCGCTATCCACGCAGCCCACCTTGTTCGGAGAAATGTCGCTGATCCGCAATTGGGGCCGGATCGGCACGAGTGGCAAGATCATGGTGCAGACCTTCGATGGTAGTTCGGAGGCGATCGAAGTATTCGTACGCCTGGAGCGTGCCAAGCAGAGGCGCGGTTATGCTGTCGCGGACGGAAAAACCGTCACAGTCTGACAATTTTTTCGAGGATTACGGCTCTGCCTGTGATGCCGGCTCTATCCATTCCACGGTGTTGATATCAGACGAAGCAAAATCGAAATAACACCGAGCTCATCCAATCACGGCTGCCAATGAGATCGCCGAAAGGGTCGCAACCGACAACGAGCTGGCAAAGGCTCAGGCGAAAACCATCGTCGATAGCGTTTTCAAGGCGATCGCTGATGCGGCCGTGAGCGGAAGCGAGACGAGCCTTCCCGGGTTCGGCAAGTTCAAGGTCAAGGATAGCCCCGCTCGTGAAGGCCGCAATCCGTCGACCGGGGCAACGATTGCGATCGCAGCTTCCAGGAAGCTGACCTCTACGCCTGCTACAGCGGTCAAGGACGG
Organism: Bradyrhizobium sp. MI1.11; assembly: GCF_055811255.1. NCBI lineage: Bacteria > Pseudomonadati > Pseudomonadota > Alphaproteobacteria > Hyphomicrobiales > Nitrobacteraceae > Bradyrhizobium > Bradyrhizobium sp. MI1.11. Next base: position 116,288 of record NZ_JBVVPM010000016.1, on the reverse strand, counting down.
TCTCAACGGAGGAACGGACCGTAACGCCGGTGCATCGTAAGATGCAAGACGAGGGGGCTTATGCCCCCTCCTCGGCTGCGAGTGCTTCGTTGCGTCGGCGGATGAGTTCGGCCAGTTCGAGTTCGAGCGCCTTGCGCTCCGCCGGCGTGAACACGCATTCGCGCAGCTCGGCGCGCAGGTCTTCAATGGTGTCGACAGTCATGATCGCGTCTCCGGTCGAAGGGAAGCGGGCCCCGCCTTGCGGCGGAGCCGACTTTCTGGAGCTTCAGTCCCGGTTCGGCCGGGACCAGATCAGTTGGAGGCCTTCCGCACCTTCGACCTCGATCAGGGTGGCGTAGATCGGAGCCGGGAAGCTCGGATCGTCCAGCTTGACAGAGAGGTAGTCGCGCTCAGTGTCCTTGGCGGTCTTCTGCCAGGCCGCGCCCAGCTCGACGTTGCCTGAGTAGATGCGGAAGTGCGGTCCCTTGTCGGAAGGGTTGTCGACGCGGATCAGCTTGGCCTTGACGTTGAGGTTGAGCGTCTTGATCGCGCCGGAGAAGCCATTGCCCGTGGAGGCGAAGGTGCCGATGGTAGCCATTGTCGCATTCCCTTGGTTTTCTCGGGCCGCGCCGATCGCGACCTCGATGGCGGTCGTGAGACCGGAGGCGATCGACCTGCACCCAAAGGGCCGAAATGAAATGGAGGGCGGCCGGCAGCGACTTTGTTGGACCGCGAGGAATGGTGCGCAGCGCCAGGGGAAGAAAGTCGAGAACGGACGTTGCAGGGACAAGATCGAGAGCCCGCAAAGCGGGATCGGCCTTCGGTCAGACCAGCCTCTATCGAGGACGCTGATGGGTGCGCCCGTCGCGAAAACACACGGAATGAAGACAGGCGGCCTAGTCGCTTCGGCCATCCGCATCAAGGCAACGGGCGTCGCAACGAAACGTAGTTCACCTTAAGCAGGCCACCTAAGCGCCGCGTCATCACCCGCAATAGAAACCGTCGCTGTTAGCAACGTCGGCGCACCCGTCGAACTCGCGATCGCAAGATCGATAACGAGGCTGGCTACGTACTCGCCATGTGGATGCACCCCCGCCCTCCGCATCCATGCGACCGACGGCCCTGCGAGGCGTGAAACAGATACTAGCCTCGCTGGACGTGCCGGCCTCCGAGTCCGGGACGATTCCGCCGGCACGCGCGATGGAACGAAGCCGGGCGTTCGGGTTGCCACGCCACATCGTCGGAGAGGGTTGTGAGCACAATCGGCCTCTGCAGCAATCCGGCTGCCGGACTCGATTTGAACTCGAACGTTATTTGGCCGGCGGTCGCAGCGGGCTTTGCGCCCACTTCCGGGCGGTGGGATCGCGCAGCGGATCGTCCTCGCAGACCACGCAGAGGTAGCGCGGCCGGCCAGGCGCGACGTCGTCGGGCACGGCCGTCATCGGCTTACCGCACTTCGGGCACAGCTTCCGGCTGAGGTAGAGCGGAGTCATGATTTTTGCCTGCCGGGACCAGCTTAGTTCCCCGTGCGCGGCGAGGACAAGTAAATCGCCGAAGATTGTCGGCATGCACCAGGCCGCTTGACGCGGAGCGCGTCTCACGTTGAAATCCGATTTTCAGTGATGTTGCGGGGGTGGCGTCGTGGAAGAATTTTATAGGGGCTTCGCACAGCGGGCGCGCGATCTGGCGGAGTACGCGGACCCGTTCACCAAGCGGCGGCTACTCGACCTAGCCCAGCGATACGATCTCAAAAGCAAACCGGGAGCCCCGGGCGGTCGGACTCTCCCGCCGCCGCGCGCGACGCCACCGACGGTGCTGTTTTCCGGCTCCGGCGAAGCTTAAGAGTAGTCGAAGCGCGGCCCGGTCGTCGGTTTTCTATGTTTTCATCGACCGGTCCGGGTATCGGCCGCGCGCGGTCGCGGTGCTCGCGTTAGTACAAGCTGGCCCTCCAGCACTGAACCGCGCTGACTGCGGCGCGAGGAGTCATCGCCTGCGCCGCGCGATCTCGTCAGCGACCATGCCCTCCGCCCGCACCAGCCGTTCATGCAGGGCCTCGAACATATCGAGAATGGTCATCATTGGGTTCATTCTTGCCCTGCTCGACGGCTGCGGCGACGAGCTCATCGAGCGGCGTCTCCTTCAATTGATCTTTCTCCAGAAGATCCTCAAAAAGGCTATCGCTGGTCGGCTGCGGTTGGATGCGTCCGTCGGAGTTGCACCAGACAGTGAAAGTCTGTTGTCCCAGCACGGCGTGCTCGACCATCTCCGCATCCAACGGAATCAGCGTCCCCCAGGCCTCGCCCGCCTCGTCCGCGAACCCCGCCACGTACATCCGTTCCTCCGCGGCGCCTTCATCACGAGGCTGGAAAAATGGCCTGAGGACGATTGGAGCGTGTTTTGCCATGACGATCTCTCCGAGAACGGCTTTGCATCGACACAGCGCAGAAGCCGGGTCAGTGCGGGTATTTCGATCACACGAAAAGGCAAGGTCTGGGAACGGCGCCTCATCGCCTCACGCCCGCTGCTTGTCTCGTCGGCGAGAATTGATCTGCGCCATCAGGATCGGGCCCAGCGAAAATTCGCCGACCTCGGCTTTTCGCGTCAGACCGCGCAGATAACCGCCGGCGGAATTGATCGCCGTCCCCCGCTGCAGGATACACGCGACGACGATGGCTGCGGGCACCTCGCCCATAACCTTTTGAGCCTCCTCCCAGGCGCTCGGACTGATCCCTAGCATCGATCGCACAACGGCCGCTGTGGCCAGGAAATCGCGCCAGTTCGAAATCCCACCCTTCGCATAATCAACGATGTCCGGGCATGCACTCAGGACCATTCCTAACGGATACGCCCCCTCCCCGACTCGCGATGGTTGAGGCTTTGGCTCAGCTCCCGCCGCCCTGCCTTCTCGAGAGACAGGTTCAAGATCAATGAGGGCATCTGGATTTGAATTCTGTATGTGGCGCTCAGAATGGGACTCATTGGCGCTCGGATTCTTGGATTTGATGTGTGCTTCCAGAAGATTGAGCACATCGTCAGCAAGTTGCGACAACTCGTCAGCGATCGGCTCGAGCTCCTGGCGCGTCGCCGTGCGCGGAATCTGATCGACGATCGCGCGGAAGGCAGCGTGCACGACCTGCCAATCGGCAGGCCCCTGCCCTCCCCTTCGCGTCGGGACGGCTTCCTCGATGCCAGTTGCAATCATCTTCGCGATGTCGCGCCGGCACAGTGTAATCCGCTCACGCACGAGCTTGAGTGCGCGGGCCTCGGCTTCGATATCGGCCGCCAGGCTCTCGAACTCTTCCGAGCGCACGACGAGCGGTGACAGATCGAAGCCGAACGCGAGCTCGATTTCGCCAGCATCGTCCTTCCGCGCATATCGCTTGCCATTTGGACTGTCGCGCCGAACGATTAGCCCCGCGTCGACCAGCACAGCGAGGTGGCGTCGCAGCGTCGATGCCGGCATGCCGTGCGCTCGCCGAGCGAGCTGATGGTTCGAGGGGAAGACGATCAGGTCATTCTCCCCTGTCAGCGCGGTCTCGGGATGAAAGGTCAGGAGTGCGTTCAATACCGAGAGCGAGCGCTCCGGCACCCCAATGCGCGGCCGTGCCGTGCAGATGGCGTGGAAGATCTTCCATTTGTGTACGATCTTTTCGGGTGGACGTTGCGTTGCGACCATCTGGCTTGCCACATGGGCAAGCGTCAGCGATCGCCGCCCAAAGGGCGTCGTTGGAGAGTGTGACTGCATGTCTTTGCCTCAGTTGGGCAAAGAAAATCCGCTCGCCGAAACGACGATAAAATCGCGTAGAAACTCTTGACTGCGATTCGCGAAAGTGATTCTCTGTCAGTCGCCAAACTTGAAGAGAAGGGCTTCCGGAACTCCGTTTCGGGGGCCTTTTTCTTTTGCCTTGTCTGCTCCTGGTTCGTGTTTACGGGACGAGACCGTCAGGCCTCGGTACTTTCCTGACCACTGCTCTTCTTGGAAAATGCGTCGAACAGGGCCGGGAGTTGGTCCACAAGAAATGCCGCGAATGTCGTCGAGACATTCTTGTCGATGGTAAGCTTCAATTCGCGCTCGGCCTGACGCACGTGCGCAATCTTTTCCCCGGACACGGAAAAGACCGGCTTCTCGTCCGGCTCTTTCGAGGGCTCCCCGCGAGATGGACGGGTTGCTGCGGAGAATGCTGCAAGAAATCGTGCGTCGGTTTCGCGCTCTGCAAATTTAGGTTCGGCGATCGCCGCTCTGACCCGTTTGAGCGCCGCGGAATCCTTGATCAATTCAGCGAATGATTGCCAACGGCCGCGGCCAACTTTCGGAGCTTTCCCGATTGCTTGAATGACCTCGGCAGGAACCGATCGAGCCACGGCAAGAAGTTTCGAGGCCTCCGCCCGATCGACCGACAACGCATCTTGCACGATTGAGCGGCTATGCCCGGCATCCTCGATATGCATCGCGAAGCTGGCGCGCTCAATGAAACTCAAATCTTCGCGCGGTGCGTTCTCGAGGCCTTGCGCCACGACAAGCGCTTCATCTGACAACGGTCGCAGAATCGCTTTGACGGAAATACCTAGTTCGCGCGTGGCGCGGACGCGGCGATGACCATAGGCGCTCTGATAGCGCCCTTTCGCTTCAGGATGCTCCCGAACGAGAATGGGCACCTCTTGGCCACGCTGTGCGATCGACTGTTTGAGCGCTTCGAACGAGCTATCATCCTGATCGCGAAAACGGTCGGCCAGCGGTGACGGATCGACGAGCGAGGGGTCGATTTCAAGTATCACAGCCCCAGATGCAATTCTTTCGCGAAGCTCCTCGTTCTCTTTCTCAACCTCCGAGAAAGAGTCTTTCAAGGAGCGAACCGAGCCCGACGAGACCCGCGGCAAGGCAGCGGGCATGTTGTCAGCTGACAACGCACTTGATTGCGGGGCCGTGAAAAGGCTCTTGATCGTGTCAGTACGTTTGCTCATCGACCCCACACCTTCTTAAGAAGTTGCGCGATTTCGGCATTGACCGCGTCGACCGATTCTAATGCCCGGTCGTAGGCGCCCCGCCCTACGGCGCCGCGCTCCAGCTCATAAAGTGATTGCTTGGTGAGACCAGCATTGGCGATCGCGGTCGATTTCCACACAGTCGCCTGGAGCACATCTGAACCAAAGAGGGTGCGGAGGAGAGCCACGATTTGAGCTTCAGGCACGTCATTGGGATCGTGACGCGTGATGACGTACCGGATGAAATCGTGATCGAGGCGCCCGCCAGCTTCTTCGATGACGGACATGAGATCCGACGTCATGAGAAGAAATTGGCTCATGGATGCGACATCGACCATCTGCGGATGGATGGTCACGAGCATAGCGGTCGCCGCGTTTAGCGCGCCCATGGTCAGGTAACCAAGTTGGGGTGGGCAGTCGATAACAACGACGTCGTATTCGTCTGCAACCTGGTCGATGGCACTGGCGACGCGGCGAAAGAACAGGTCGTGTCCGCGTTCTCGCCGCTCGACCATTGCTCGGGGCGTAGTGTGCTCAAACTCCATAAGCTCGAGATTGCCTGGAACGAGCCCTATCCCGTCAAAATAGGTCGGCCGGACAATCTCGCGCAGTGGCCGGCGATGTTCGTCATATCGGATGGCCCCGTACAGGGTTTCGTTCGCCCCAATGTCAAACTCGGGTTGGTACCCGAACATTGCTGAAAGCGAAGCTTGCGGATCGAGGTCAATCGCGAGGACCCGAAAGCCGGCAAGGGCGAGGTATTGCGACAGATACAATGCCGTCGTCGTCTTGGCGGAGCCGCCTTTGAAGTTTGCGACGGTGATGATTTGGAGCTTGTCGCCTGGGCGCCGGCGCGGAAGGAATTCCATTGCTTCGCGCGGCCGCGCAGTGGCTAGATACTCGCGCAACTCATGAATCTGACCCAGAGTGTAAGACCGTCGCCCCCCGGTTCCTGTCGCTGGGGTCGGTCCAAGTCCGTCAAGAGAGAGCTGCCGAAGGTACCCATCGGACACGCCCGCAATTCGCGCAACCTCTCCAGAGGTGAACGACCGGAGCGACTTGCTCGCCGAAGGCGGGAAAAGAGTTGTCGCGAGCGAGCGAAGCTGGCCGGAAAGAATGCCCGCGTGCCGAGTGATCCGCGCAGACGCAGTCTCGCTCATGGTAGCCGAATCTTCCGCTAAGATCGCCATTTGCCTTCTCAAGACGGTTTCTGCTCGTCAGACGCTTAGTCTCCGTCTTGAGAGATGGCCACGATTCTGTGATTTGAGCAAGAATTAAAGGGTTAACGAGTTATTAACGCTCGATGACGTGCCAAACGGCGCGCGGGCCCTTTTTTTGGTGCACCGCCCTGTTGTTGTCAGCTGACAACAACGGCTCAGCGCGAATGGGATGAGCCTCGACTATGGCGTGAGTCGGCTCGCCTTCACGAGTCCCCAGAGCGTCATTTTGTAGCTCGCCAACCGCTGCGCTGAACGGTGCTGCCACAGCTGGAGTCCGGGCGACGGGACACGCCCCGGCTTGTAGCCTCCGTTCAATGCTCTGATCTCAGGTCATGTAGGGCAAATTCTAGAGAATCGCGCCGGCATGTAGCCGTCGGCTCCTGCCCGCCATTGCCCAACGTCTAGCGCCGCGGTCCCGCGAGAAGCACCTTCCCCCCGCCTCGTTCACGACAACTGCCTCAGACGCCCGCGCTGAATGGCAAAACACCGTAAAGCGACGATGTCGTCTCCCTTGGATCGGCGGCGCGCCGGACCTTCCCGGTGTCGATCGGGGGCTGGCGCGTCACTTCGCTGCGCCGCAGTTCGCCCCAAAAACAGGCGAGCAGAAGAACCGCACCGTCGCAGGGGGCCACTGGCCGGCCGGACGAACAGGTCGCAAGCAACCGACCAGACACATCCCAGGTCATCCGCGCTGGCTCCTTCTCTTCCACTGCCGTGTGGCCACACCGACGGATCGCCAGCCGCGACATCGACCTCAGGGCTCGGCGCTGCAACGGGACCCTCCTGCCCTTTCCAGCAATGCAGGAGCGTCGCAGCTCATCAATCATCGCTTCGGCCCGGGCGCGTGCGATCCGGCGAAGGAACGGCAAAGGGCCGTCACCTCGGCCGGCATGCCGTGGTGCGGATCAATGCTGAGCCGGGAGGCTCGACGCCGGGCCTTCAGATCCATTCGCGCCATCGCGCGCCGAGATCGCCCAGGCTTCCGGATATGGACGGTTTTCCTCGAAAGCCCGCATCGTAGCGCCAGGCGGGAACCTCCTGTTGACTCGAATCGACCGGCGCAACAATGGACCGGCGGAAGGGGCCAAGCAGGCGAACGCATTCAGGACCTTGGGCGAGGTTCAGGCCGAGCTCGCGGTTGAATGCCCGGTCTAATGGGGTGGGAGGTTGATCGGAGGGCGCCCGGCGTGGGGGAGCTCCTTTTGGCGAGCGGCAAGGCCGTCGAACGAATACGATCTCTCGATGGTGGGTGCTGGCGCGGATATCGAGCTGCGTGGCTCTCGAACGAAACCGAGCTGCCCCATGGACGCCGTTGGATCATGGCGGACAGCAGCGACCCGCCTGGGCGATTGTTGTCAGCTGACAACAAGGCCCTACCAAGGATGGATGTTGTCAGCTGACAACAATTTTGGACCTGCGGTCGTCAGCCGCTTCAATTCGCCAAGGCGCGTCGCACCAGTCGAGTCACGATCGGTAGCCCATCGGTACTCGACGTCGATCCGCGCCGCGCAGAATCAAAGCGGGGAAGGAGCGGGCGAGGGTCGGATGGTCATTATTGTCCCGATGGCCAGATGATCTGCGAGGACAGCCCTCAGGGAAGCAGCATCCGGGAGAGGGAGAGGGCAGGTGTTCATAAACAACTAACCATAAAAATTGCCCTCACACGTCACGAAGGCCGCACGTCTTCGGGGCGCAAACGACGAGGCCGGCCCTTCCCATTGGTGTATCCGTGATGATATACAGGTATACACGATGCGGTCTAGAGGAGCTCGCCATGGCCTTCCACATCAAGAACCCTGAGACCGACGCGCTCGCTCGCAAGGTGGCCTCGCTAAAGAAACTCGGCCTCACCGAAGCAGTGCACGTGGCGCTCGCCCATGAGCTCGAGCGCGAGCAGGGCAAGCCGTCTTTGGTCGACCTTGGCGTCCAGTTCTGCCGGGATCTACGCGCGAGGGGCGACGCCGCCAAGGGACAGCCCGCCGATAAGGCGTTCCGCGACAATTTGTATGAGGACACCTGATGTTCATCGACGGTTCGGCTTTGACCGCGCTCCTGACCGACGAGGAGGAGGCACGAGAGCTTTTGGCTCGCCTGCAGCAGACCGGAACGCGTCTGACGTCACCGTTGGCGGTATGGGAGGCGGCGGTCGCGGTCGCGCGCGTGCTGGATCTTTCGGTCAGCGCCGCCGCCGAAGCGGTCGAAGAGTATTTGGCGCTGATGGAGATCGCCGTTGTCGCGGTGCCGGCTGAAACGGCAAGGCTCGCTCTCGACGCCTTCGACCGATTCGGCAAGGGCCGGCATCCGGCGAGCCTCAATTTCGGGGACTGTTTTGCCTACGCTTGCGCCCGGCATCTGGGGCAGCCCTTGATGTTCAAGGGCGGTGACTTTCCGCAAACCGATATCGAAGCCGCCTAAGCGACCCGGCTGGGGCGGCCGCGGCGCGCGGAAAGAAGGGGGCTGTCCGGACAGGGCAGGGAGTTTACCGGGCAGCGGCCCTCGGATCGCTGATGCGCTTTAACGGCCTGCTCAATCGATAAGCAGTGGTTGTTGACAGCGATCGCCACGGGGAACCAGCCTGTCGCTATGACCGAAGTTATTCCTGTGATAGCTTCCGTTTGAACGATTCATGTTAAGGTTATCAAGACCTTGCAAAACGGTTACTCAATTCCCGATCCACTGCCTTGGGCTCAGCTAGCCGGCCCACTCGCCATCGCCGAGGACGCGCTTGCCCGGCTCGACGAACGCCTGGCCAAGAGCCCGATCCGCGACGGCTGGATTGCGCGCACACATTATACTGACGCCTGCGCCAGTCTGTGGCTGGAAGGCGAATTGGTCCACCTCGAAGATCTGGTTCTCCACGACGCCGGCATGGACATCCGCGCCCCAACCCACGAACTCACCCGCGCCCACGCCGTGCTACGGACCCGGCGCCGCATGGCCGACGCGAAGCCGGATTGGGCACCATCGCCGACGGGGCTCGACAGCCTGCGCGGCCGTAGCGGGCAGGGCGAGTGGGAGGCAGGGAGGGGCACCCGGAAGGAAGCGGAGCGAGGCTTCGTCGGGGGCGATGATAGCGGAGACCAGGACGAGGCCGATCTCGAGGGGCCGCTCGGCGGCACCGAGTCCGACCCGCATCTGGCCGCCGCGCTCGCGGCGGCCGACGCCGCGAATGCCAGGGCGGAACGGACACTCGCCGGCGGGAGCCGCACCCCGTCCGAGCGGGACCCGCTGGTCTACGACCCCGACTGGGACGAGGACGCGCGCCTCGACGACTGGCGCGCCGTGGTCGAGCAGGCCCGCATATTGCCGCCGACGCTCGCGGCCGCGCTTGCCACTGAGGCCTGGGACGCCATCGCCCCGCTGCAGCACACGCCTTGGCTCGGCCGGTTGCTGGCAGCCAGCGTGTTGCGCGCGCGGGCCAAGACCCGCTGGCATCTGCCCTGCCTGCATGACGGGCTGAAGGCCATTCCCCGCGAACGCCGGCGGCCGCGCGACGCGGCGGCGCGACTCGCCGTGCAACTCGAGGCCATCACCGCTGCCGCGGCGGCCGGTCTCAAGGACCACGACCGCTGGCTTAACCAGCGAACCCTGCTCGCCCGAAAACTCGCTGGCCGTCGCGCCACGTCAAAACTGCCGGGGCTGCTCGACTATATCCTGACCCGGCCGATCGCCTCGGCCGGTATGATCGCGAAGGAGCTTAAGATCACGCCGCGCGCCGCTCAGGACCTGGTTGGCGAGCTTGACCTTCGGGAGGTGACCGGCAGGGGACGATATCGGGCCTGGGGGATTCTGTAGGCGCCCTCAGTGCGGTGCCCCGCCCCGCAGCAGGTCCCGATAGCCATGCTCGGTGATCCAGCGGGCACGAGCGAGATGGGTTTCCCACGCCCGGCGCGCCCGATCGGGCTCGCGCGCGACGTCAATATGCAGCACGGTCCGCGCGACCTCTTTCCAGTCGGCGCCATCGGCTGCGGCGTCGAGCAGACAGAGTTAGGTGACGAGGTGCTGCTCGTCATAGCCGGTCAGAATTGGCGCGGTCGGCGCGGCATCGGCGACATTGAGGATCGGGCGGTGACTTCTGCATGGGGTGTATTCGCCGGCAAGGTTTCTTGTCAGCGGAGAGTAGGCGTTCGTGCTCCGGTGAGTAGACCCGAATTGCGCACCACATGGTACCTGGCGGGTATCACCGAGCACAGCCCAACCGCAGCTGACGAGTTCCTGGCCGATCTTGGGGTTCTCTTAGCTTGATCCGGGTTATCGTAGCCTGACTACGACTTTGACTTCCAATTCGAGCTTGTAGAACTTTGACATTATTCTTATTATCGTAGCATGGCTACGACTCACCGAAACAAATTAAAAAGGCTCTGTACCCGCTTGGCGCCGGGAGCGCCGCTGACTTCCGATGACCTCGCCGCCCTCGGGATATCGGCCGACCTTGCCGTCCACTATGTCCGTGCCGGCTGGTTGCAACGGTTGGCACGCGGCGTTTATTGCCGGCCAAACGATCCGCCCACTTTGCACCCGAGCCTCGTCCTGCTGCAGCGGAGCTTCGAAGGATTGCATGTCGGCGGCAAGTCGGCCTTCGACTGGCACGGCATCCGCCAGTACGTCCCCCAGCGGCCCGTCCTCCATCTGTACGGCTGGAAAGCCGGACGCCTTCCGGAGTGGTTCACCCAGCGCTTCCCGGCCGAGTACCACCGCAAGCGACTCTTCAAGGAAGAACCCGGCGCGCTGCTTCATGTCCGGCCCTTCGAGAGCCGCAAGGGCGGCCCGCTCGTCTCGGCGCCGGAACGTGCATTGCTGGAGGTGCTGAGCGAAGTCGGCATCCGGCAGCCCCTGCAAGAAGCGCGCGAGCTGGTCGAAAGCACTTACAGCCTGCGTGCCGATCTGCTGCGAGACCTGCTCAAGCGCTGCACCAGCGTCAAGACCGTGCGCCTGTGCCTGCAGCTTGGCCGCGAACTCTCTCAGCCCTGGGCCAGCAAGCTCGATCCATCTCAACTGCCCAAGGGCAGCGACCGGGCCTGGGTGTCCCCCTCCGCTGATGGGCTCCTGGTGCTGAAGCCATGAACCAGGTCTACCTCGACAGCGCGCGGTTGCTGACGCGCGTGGCGCCGCTGGTGCTCGTCGACGATACGTTCGCACTCAAGGGCGGCACGGCGATCAACCTGTTCGTGCGCGACATGCCGCGGCTCTCGGTCGATCTCGACCTGGTGTTTCCCGACCACACACTGCCACGCGAGCAGGCGCTGCGGCGCATCAATGAGGCCATGCGTCAGTCGGCCGCGCGCCTGCAGAAGCAGGGCTTTCTGACCCATGCGCCGGCCGCGACGGAATCCGGCGAGACCAAGCTGATGGTGCGGCGAGGCGGCATTGAGGTCAAGATCGAGGTCAACTTTGTCATGCGCGGCACCGTCCATCCGGTGCACATGGCGTCGCTGACAGCGGCCGCGCGCGACACGCTGCAGGCGGATCTCGAAATCCCGGTGGTGTCGTTCGAAGACGTATATGGCGGCAAACTGGTTGCGGCGATGGACCGGCAGCATCCCCGCGATCTGTTCGATGTCACGCAGCTTTTTGCGCACGAGGGAATCACGGCGGGCATTCGCCGCGCTTTCGTCGTCTATCTCGCGAGCCATAACCGGCCGGTGCACGAGGTCCTGTTTCCATCGCTGCGGGATCTCCGCCAGGAGTTCGAACACAATTTCGCGGGCATGACCACCGAGCCCGTTGAACTCGACGCGCTCTTGGCAGCGCGCGAGCGAATGATCCGCGAACTGCAGCAAGGTCTGAGCGCCGATGAGCGCCGCTTCCTGCTCTCGCTGGTTGCCGCAGAGCCCGAATGGTCGCTTCTGGGCGTGCCGCACTTGGAGCAGCTTCCCGGCGTGCGATGGAAGCTGCAAAACCTGGAAAGGCTTCGGAAGACCAACGCCCGAAAATTCGCCGAGCAATCGAATGCGCTGGCCCGGCTATTTGGATGAGCGTAGGTGGGCCGTCGCAACGGGCCGTAAGTGATGTGGTGTAACTGCCGACGAGGCCTTTCCGGCCTCCCCATCAGCTATCCATGAAGGGATAGGCGGCACGATGAGGCAGCGCTTGCCGACTTTACGAATCGCTTCTCCTTTCCGCCTACGGTGAAGGCCCCGCCTCGCGGCGGGGCCACCTGCGCGGCGTCTCAGTCACGACTCGGGCGAGACCAGATGAGCGAGTGGCCTTCCTCGCCTTCGACCTCGACCAGCGTCGCGTAGATCGGAGCCGGGAAGCTCGGGTCGTCCAGCTTGACCGAGTGGTACTCGCGGCCCGTGTCCTGAGACTTCTTCTTCCACATGGCGCCGAACTCGATGTTCGCGCCCGCGAAGATGCGGTAGTCCGGGGCCTTGTCTGAAGTGCGTTCGGCCGGAACGATCTTGGTCTTGACGGTGCCTAGAGCGAGGGTCTTGACGGTGCCGACGAAGCCGGTGCCGTTGACGGTGAAGTTGCCGATGGTAGCCATGTTCGTGTCCTCTTTCGTTCTCGGGCCGCGACCATCGCGACCTCGATGGCTGTCGTTGACCGGAGGCGATCGGGCCGCACCCGAAGGGCCGCCACGCAGTAGAGGACGGCCAGGGCGAGGCTTTCTTGTCTCGCGAGGAATGGGCGCGCAGCGGCCAGGGGAAGAAAGCCGAGAACGGCCGTTGCGGTCTTTTGATCGAGGCGGAGCGCAGCGACGACGACCTTCGGTTAGACATGCCAAATCGAGGACGCATTGGGCGCGACAGGCCGAACGATGAGGATACGACTGAGCGACAGGCAAGCCACACCGCACGACGACGGGCGCATTGGTGAACGGCACTCGCGCGCGCCGCGTAAGCTTTCCGTCAGTCCAGCAGACGCAACAACAACCCCTGACTGTCGTATCGTGATGACACCAGCCTTCTGCGGCTTCGGAAAGACGCTCGCCCAGAAACAGACGGGCATCTCGGAAGCCATAAGAACCCGCCCGACGCATCTCGCCTAGGCCGCCGAGATGGGAAGCGCCGCCTCTCCAGTCGCCGGCACAGGCATGACGACGCGCAAAAGAAAGGCCCCCGCCGTGAGACGAGGCCTTCGTCATTGTCTGGAAAGGTGAACGATGAGCGCAAGCGGCTGAGACACGGATCGTTGCGCCTCATGCCGCTTGGTCGATCTCGGCCGACTTGGGTTGAAGATCGTGCAGATAGGCGACTGCCCGCTGAGCGTGGGCGGCCGCGCTGAAGATGAAACGCCGGTCGTTGGCCAGCACCTCCAACCACGATGCAAGGTAACTCGCATGATCGGCACGCGGCTCGAGTTCGGGCACGATACCAAGGTCCGCGCTGAGGAAGCACGCGCCAAGTTCCGCAACCAGCTCTTCACGGGCGCGCTCGCTGCGATCCTTTGCGTAGCGGCTGAGATCGCGATTGACGCGATGCGCCGGCGCGGTCCAATGCACGTTATGCCGATATCGGCATAAGGCGCATAATGCCGCGATCCAGATTATGCCGCATCTGCTCGGCTGGGCCCGGTTGGCGGCATGATCCCGCCAATCCCATTCGGCATAATCTTCGTCGCTCCAACAACAAGGAGCACGAAGATCATGTCTCAATATTTGCAGACCTGCATCGAGCCGCATCTTGGCTCGTTCGCAGCGAGTTTTGCGGCGGAGAATTACAGCGCCGGCACGGTCAAGACCTACCTATCGATCCTACGAAAGGTGGGTCACGCGATGGATGTCCAGGGCATCGGTCCTTCAGCGTTGACGCTCGATATGGCCGAGCATCTGGGACGCAAGGTGCCGCGTAAGAAAACCGGCACGATATGGCCGTATAGGTTGGCCCGCCGGTTCGCGCAGCATCTCCTCGATATCGGCGTGACGCATCCAGTGCCGTTGAGCGAGGCGCAGCAAGCGCGTGCGGCCCTACTGGCGGACTTCGAGACCTATTTGGTCAAGCATCGCGGCCTTAGCCCGCGGACGATCTATCACACGCTGCGGTTCGCCAACCGGTTCCTCGATCATCGCTTTGGCGATGCGATGGTTGATCCGGGGCGGTTGCGGGCCGCCGACGTGATCAGCTTCCTTGAGCACGTAATGGCAAGTGCGCGGCGCGACAAGACGGTAGCGACGCATGTTCGTATCTTCCTGCAATATCTGTTCGGCAGTGGCGCGACAGCGACCAATCTAGCTCTGAGTCTGCCTAGAACGGCGAAACGCTGGGGAGCACGACTGCCGCGCCATCTGGTGCCCGAGGGCGTTGAGGCGGTGCTCGCCTGCGTGCGCCACAACCCGCGGCACGGGGCTCGGGACTATGCGATGCTGCTCATCATGGCCCGGCTTGGCTTGCGTGCTGCCGAGGTCATCGCGATCCGGTTGGACGACGTCGACTGGCGCGCGGGCGAACTCTTGGTTCGTGGCAAGGGCAAACTCCACGATCGCGTGCCGATCAGCTCGGAGGTTGGCGATGCGCTGAGCCGCTATCTGCGCGAGGAGCGCGGCCCCACGTCCTGCCGCATGATGTTCGTTACCCATCGCGCGCCACATCGTCCGTTCAATGACGGCCAAATCGTCAACGCCGTCCTAAAGGATGCCCTGAAGGCGACCGGCCAGAAACCGGTGACGTCCTATGTGGGATCGCACCTGCTGCGTCATAGCCTTGCGGTCCAGTTGGTGAACTCGGGTGCATCGCTCGACGAGGTGGGCGACGTGCTGCGGCATCGCTCACGCACATCGACCATGATATATGCCCGTCTCGACATAGATGGGCTGCGATCGATAGCAATGCCCTGGCCCGTAGTGGGAGGCGCGCAATGAGCCTCACCTCCCAACTCGATCGCTATCTGGCCGTGCGGCGCAGCCTCGGCTACGACCTGAGCACCAGCGAGCGCATCCTCCGCCGCTTCACGCGGTTTGCCGACCGCGAGCGTGCGACGCATATCGACACGGCGCTGTTCCTGCGCTGGCATGCTACGCTCGACGAGGCCAACGGCAGGACGCGAGCGGCGCGGCTTACCGTCGTGCGCCTCTTCGCGCAGTGGCTAAGTAGCTTCGATCTGGCGCATGAAGCCCCGCCCCGGGGATTGTTGCCGAATACCGTGATGCGCTCCCGACCGTATATCTACAGCGACGCGGAAGTCGCTTCGATCATCGCGGCCGCAATGGCACTTCCGTCGATTTGCGGATTGCGCGGGCTGACCTGCTCGACGCTGTTCGCACTCATCGCGATCACGGGCCTGCGCGTCAGCGAGGCGCTCGCGCTCGATGGAGACGACCTCGATGCCGATAATGGTGCGTTACGCGTCCGACAAGGTAAGAACGGTAAGGAGCGACTGCTGCCGCTCGACCCCAGCGCCGTCGAGCGACTGCTAGACTATCGCGTCAAACGCGACCGGTTGATCGGTCATCCGGCGAAGCCGATGTTCATAACTGACAAGGCGACTCGGCTCACCGACTGTGGGGCCCGCTACAACTTTGCGCAAGCATGCCAGCAGATCGGATTGCGATCCGAGCAGCAGTACCAGCGGCACGGCCGGGGACCGCGCATCCACGACCTGCGCCACGCCTTCGCCGTGCGTACGATGATCAACTGGTACCGGACTGGCAAGGACCCGGCGCGCGAGATGATCCGGCTGACGACCTATCTGGGTCATAGCAACCCTTCTGGAACATATTGGTATCTGGAGGCGGTCCCGGAGCTGCTCGATCTAGCGATGGGCCGCGCCACCGCGAGCGGCGGGGAGATGGCACAATGAGCACCATCGCCTTACCTGCGCTGATCCAGCGCTTCTTCACCGAGCGGCTTTGCACGCAACTGGAGGCGAGCCGACATACGGTCGCTGGCTATCGCGATACGTTCCGGCTACTGCTCAGGTACGCGAGCACTCGCCGCAACAAGCCGCCAGTCAACCTGACGGTCGAAGATATCGACGCCGATCTGGTCGCGGACTTCCTCGCCCATACCGAGACCACGCGGGGCAATAGCGCCCGCAGCCGCAACACCCGGCTCGCGGCGATCCGATCGTTCTTCCGCTTCGTCGCGATGACCGATCCGACCTGGCTACTACACTGCCAGCGTATCCTGGCCATGCCCAACAAGCGCTATGTGAAGCGTGCAGTTACGTTCCTCGATGCCGAAGAGATGGCGGCGTTGCTGGCGGCTCCGGATCGCACCACATGGG
This sequence comes from Bradyrhizobium sp. MI1.11, assembly GCF_055811255.1. Lineage (NCBI taxonomy): Bacteria > Pseudomonadati > Pseudomonadota > Alphaproteobacteria > Hyphomicrobiales > Nitrobacteraceae > Bradyrhizobium > Bradyrhizobium sp. MI1.11. The sequence goes on along the minus strand of NZ_JBVVPM010000016.1, from coordinate 99,942 downwards.
CGGGCCGGCGCGATCATGCTCTGCTGTTGCTCGCAATCCAGACAGGCCTGCGAGCTTCCGAACTGGTCGGCCTTACCCGGGGCGATGTCGCGCTTGGAACCGGCGCTCACATCCGTTGCATGGGCAAGGGCCGCAAGGAGCGCGCCACCCCACTTCGCCGCGAGACAGCCAAGCTGCTGGCGACGTGGATCGGCAACGACAAAGACCAGAGCAAGCCGCTGTTCCCGTCGATCCGGGGCGAACGGCTGAGCCGTGACGCTCTTGAGCATCTGGTCCGCAAGCACTGCCTCACGGCGTCGCGCGCGTGCCCGAGCATCGGCACCAAGCGGGTCACACCGCATACGCTGCGCCACAGCACGGCGATGGACCTGCTCCATCATGGCGTCGATCCTGCGGTGATCGCGCTCTGGCTTGGTCACGAGAACGTCGAGACCACCCAGATCTACATCCACGCCGATATGCGGATGAAGGAAAAGGCGCTCGCTCTCGTCGCCGCACCATCCGCGCCGCCGGGTCGGTTCCGGCCGGACGACAAACTGCTCGCGTTCCTTGAAGGGCTCTGATTATGCCGAACAGCCGCATGGCCAACACCGGGATATCCAGCCTCCAACAGAGGCCATGCGGCATAATCTGGATCGCGGCATTATGCACGCATTCATGCGCGAGCGTGGCGGCATAGCTCTCGGCGTCACGGAAACTCTCGAATGGCGGCATTTGGATCAGGTCGAGCGCCGGCGCGAAGAAAGCCTTGTCACCGGCATGCCGGATGGTCGCGCCGGTGTTGGCGAAGAAGGCGTCCACATGCGCGATGCGCTGCGCCGGCGCGATGGTCGGCGCCAGGCGTCCGTAATAGTGATCCGGCAGGTCGTCGATCTGGTCGACGCAAAACACGGTATAGGCGCGCAGGAACGGAACCGTCCGTTCGACGTCGTCGCCATGCTCGTCGGTCTCGGTCTTGGTGATCTTGTTGGCGTAGACCACCATCGTTCCGCTCTCGCCCTTGCGGATATGGCCGCCGAGTTCGAGCGCCTGCTTGAACGTCATCCAGATCGGCGACTTGAATCCGCGCGCGACGGCTTCCGACCACAGCAGCACGACGTTGATGCCCTGGTAGGGCATCCCGTTGTGACGCAGTGGACGCGTGATGCGCCGAGCCGCGTTGGCCGCATTCCATGGCTTGACCCACGGACGCACACCGCGCTCAAGGTCGGCGACGATGCGATCGGTGATCCGCGCATAGATGTCGGCGCGGGGTTTGGTTTCCTTACCAGTCATGATTCTAACCTTCGTTGGAGGCCGCGCCTGTCGCGGCCCGTCACGGCGGTCCGCTGCGAAGGCCTGCGGGGTCGCGCATCCGGTGACGCTGGTCGTCGGGGTGAGGGGAGAGACGCCGGACCGGAACGCAGTGGAGGACGGCAAAGCCGTTGCGCTGCCGCGCCGGCCGGAGCATGGACCGAAAGCCGGTACGGGCCGCGACGGGGGCTCCATCCCGGTCATTTCTCTTTGCGCTTTTGCGCTGTCGCGATGTGCGACATGAAAACGGCCGGCCCGCACGGGCCGGCCGACGTCGGATTGTGAACGAGCAAAGGCGGGGCCGAAGCCCCGCCGGCGGCGTCACCCGAACGCCGCCATCTGAACCTCGGCCGCCTTGTGGCTGACGGTCTCGCCGGGTTGTTCGGGCTGGCGCTCGAACGGCTTCCAGCTCTCGCCGACGACGTGCTCGTAGGCTGCGGCGGCGCCTTCGGCCGCCATGCGCAGTGCGTGTGCCTGAACGGCGACCTCGGCGGCGAATTCGCGCTTGCGCTGGGCCGCGGATTCGAAGCCGACAGGTCCGTCGAGGTCCTCGTCGCGCGTGTCGTTGGCGAGCTTTGCCGTCGCCTCGCGCGCTTCGGTGACCGCGCGGCTGTAGAACTGCCCGGCGCCGTGGGCTGAGCCGACATAGGAGCCGACGATCCGCTGCAGGTGGATCTGCATGGCGCGTTCGTTGACGCTTTCGCCGAGCGCGTCGGCGGTCTCGCTGATGAGCCGCTGATGGAGATCGCGGATGCCGTCGCTGTCGAGGACGGGGAGGCCGAAGCTCTCGGCGATGCGGGTGGCCTGGGCGGCGTCCGGGCAAACGAGCCGGACCATTTCGACGGTGGTGCCGCGGCGAAGCGGGACGACGCGGGCGTTGGTGCGGGGGGCGCGAGCGGTCTTGGTCATGGTGAAGTCCTTTTCTGGTTTCGCCGTCGGGTTCGGTCCGGCCCCTGCCGGCTCTCCCCTCGGGTGCGGTCGCCCGGCGCCGCCGGGATGAGGGCCGCTTCAAGGTCCGGGCACCGCCAGGCGAGCGAGGTTCGGTTGCGGACAAGCGGGGCCACGCTACTGGGCCCTGCGCCGGATGCGGCCGGGCCTTGCCGAGATCGGCGGTCTCCGGTTGCTTGCGACTTGGCCTTGAAGCAGACCGTCGGGGGCGTAGACCGCAGCAAACCCGAGGGGAGAGGCGACAGAGTACGGGCGGGTGGCGATACCCGAAAGGTTCGCCCTGGCAGACCGCCGCCGCAGCGCCATGATCGAGACGTTCGCCTGAGCGAGCCGCAAGGTCGGTTGGTCCTGCTATGCCGCGGTGCCATGCTGCTTCCCCAGACGACAGGAGTGCGACATTCGTCCGCGCGATGTGCATTCCGGGTCGTCACCAGCGGGGCCAGACTCTGACGTGCATCGAGCCTGCAGCGTATCGATTGCGGCATCCTGCCGGGCGAGCTTGCGCGAGAGGGCATCGATCTCCGGCTGGCGCTCTGCGGTGATCGCCGCAAGGTTCGAACGGTAACGTTCGAGGAACGCACTCGGGTCGGGCGGCATGCCGCGGCGGTATCCCGAGCGCTTGCGACCGAGCTGCGGGATCAGCGTCGTCATGCGTCGGATGATCTGCCGGTCGATCATGTCGAGCTGGCGCTGCGTCTGGCGGCGCGCCTCCTCCACGCGCGGCCAACCGCCGCCGCGAGCGGCGACGGACGGCATGGCGTTGCTGGATTGACGGGAGGACCGGCGCGACGGCCGGATGTGGGAATGCGAAGCCCGGCGCGCGGCCGGGCTGCTCGCGGTCGGGAAGGGAAGGGTCAGGCTAGGCCGCGACCGTCTCCGGCAGATGGCGGAGCTGCACCGGCAGCTTGGCCGCGATCTCCGCCTCGCAGAGGTCGTCGAGAAGCTTCAGGACCGTGCCCGCGCAGGGCGTAGACAAGCACGGTGCGGCGACCGCACATCGGCGCGGGCCAGCGCTCGCCGGCATAGCCGCGATAGTCGTCATGCGTGCACGACCAGATGTGCTCGAGCCGCTCGTCGCGCGTCATGGCGCGGACCGGCCGCGATTCGCGCTCAATGATCTCTGCCTTCATCCGCTCCGGCGACCCCCGGTCAGACAAGTCGCAATAGCTGTGGAACCAGCGCCGCCTGCCGTCGATGGTGAGCGCGAAGAAGATGCTGGTGACGCTGCCGGTCATGAATTCGCGCATCGCGAACACGTCGGCGCGCATCCATAGCGGCGGCAGGATCTCGAGCATATAATCATGATCGCATTCCGCGATCTCGAACCACTCGCGGGCAAAGAGATGCTGGCCTTCACCTACGGCCATCGCGGGGTCACCACGATGGCGGTTAAACAAGCGGTGCATCTCGTGGCGCGTCGCAACGCCTTCGAAGACTTTGCGGATGCTGGGGGAGGTGTGCATCGGCGGCTCCTTTTCAGCCTGACCGGGCTGAAGCGCGAGCGATCCGCCTGATCTCCTCATCACTTCAGTCCTTCGTCACACCTCCTCGGCAGCCGCCTGTCCGACGGGTCAAGGGCCGCGGCACGCGGGCGAAGCTTCACCCTTGACGCGCCGGCCGGGCATGCGGCAGCGATCCCTCGCTTTTTCTCATTCCTCATATTCGTTCGCCTTCGCGCGGACGACATACAGCACGGAACCATGCCGTGCCTTCCTGTCCACCTCCGATTCGGGCGGCCCTGAGGTCCTCGTTCCAATCGTCGGTGCGCGGCTGCGACCGTAGGAAACGAGAGCCGGCCTCGTCCGCGATCTCCCGAATCCGGCGGGCGTACACTTCGCCCTGCCGATTGTTATCGGTCGCGGCGACAATGACGGCATTGGCGCGCCCGGCCAAAGCGCGGACCGCCGTCTCTGTTGCCGGCGCCCATCCCCCGCCCGTGCTGATATACAGAGTGTCATCACGCAGCTCTTCGAGAGCGGCAAGGCTCATCGCATCGACTGCGGCTTCCGTCACACAGATGCGTAAGTTATCGGCGGCGCCCAGGCGGAACAGCTCTTTCGCACCGCCCGTCGCAAACCCGCGCCAGTTCGGGCCACGCTCCTCCCAGCCGGTGATGACGCCGGCGGAATCGCTGTGTGCCGCCCACATGCTGCCTTGCGGGCCCTCGCGAAGTCGTCCTTCGGCAATGGCTGCGACGATGATCCGTTCGGGGATATGCCGCTCGTCGACCAGATAGCGCCAGCTCGCGGAGCCGGGCCGAGGTTCGGATCGGCGACGCCAACGCTGCGCGGTCGAGGCGAGCGGTTTTGGCTTTGCGGCAGGTCGCCAGGCGGGCGCGCTGGGCATGAAGCCGACGACGCCGGAAACGCGATGATACGCGTCAGCGAATCCAACGGCGCCAAGATGTTGGGCAAGCGAAAACACGTCCCCTTTTGCCGGCGACAGGGGATCGAACCAGCCGCGGCCCTGGTGGATGACAATGATGATGTTGGTGTCGCGGCGATACTTGATCGCACGCCGGGTACTTTCCTTGAGATCGACCTTCCAACCGTCTTTCTCCAGCATGGCTCCGCAGCTAACGTTTTCGCGCAGCTCTTCGATTTCTCTCTTTTCCATTGTTTGCACCGGCGTCGCGCACGCGGCGTCCGGCCCCTTCTTCTGTTGGTCTCACTTGTTCCTGGCCTTGCGGCACATCCCCGACCGGCCGCGAAGCCTGCCGAATGCAAGGGCGCGCGTACAAGCTGTCGAATTCGTCAGATAGCTGGGCGCGGCGTAGCTTCCCTTGCAGCCGGCATGGCGCCAGCGGCAGCCGGTCACCCGGCTCAATGAGCCGGGCACCAGGGGTCGTATTCATGGACGATGGCGTCCTGGTCGCCGTCGTATTCGCTGGAGACCGTCACACCGAATTCGCTCTCAGCCTGGAAAAGGATGACCGGCACCATCAGCGTGCGGGCCAGATCGAAAGCGTGGTTCTGAGCGAGGGTGAGATCGTGCGACATCGAAAGGCTCCCGTCTTGCGGCGGGGACCATCCCCGCTCGACAGGCGCCGACGTGTTCGGGGGTGGCTGCGGTCACCTCGCAGGCGAAGCCGAAGAGGTCGCACGCTTGCGTAGCGAACCCCTTGCGGGTTGATCGTGGAAGGCCGCACCAGAACCAAGGAAAGCCCATTCGAGAGCGGGGTTGGTCCATCACCGAAAAGCGTGGCGAGCCAGGGCGCACATCTTTCGTCCAGCGGACGCAGTGTTAGTCTGATTGAGAGCGAGAACTGCCGCCGTCCTTTTGTCGGGAGCGAAAGTGGATTTGCCCACCTGGAGGTTGCTCTGCGAAAGGTCCGACGCGAATATGCCGTAGCTTTCGATGACTCAGCAGCTGTCTTGTTCGGGGACTCGGGCCGTTTCGCGTCAGGGATGGCAGCCCGTAAGGGGGAAGACCCGCTCGCGGGGCTTCAGCGCAGCCTCCAGCCCGACCCGCAGGGCGACGCCCACTTTCTTCGCAGTCAGAGGCGCACAACACCCTATAGTTTTGGAGACCGCTGAACACCTCAATGGCTTTCATCACCCCTATTAAACTTCTGAATCGAGAGGCCTGATCGATTCGATAAATTAATTGGACGCTGGTTTCGACAGTTGCGATTCTTGCGCATGTCAGAACTCACAGTGCCCTACCTCGTGCTCCAACGGTCCGATCCGGCCTGCAATATGGCCAGGTTCTATGTACTCACGATCGAACCGACTCTGTTCGGTGATACGGCGTTGGTGCGCGAATGGGGGCGTCTCGGCCACCGCGGCCGCCGGCGGATGGATCTGTTTGCCGGGAGGGTCCAGGCCGTCGAAGCGCTGGAGGCGTGGCTCGTCCGCAAAAGGCGCCGTGGTTATGTGCCAAAGGATCCCGCGCCCTGAGTGCAACCGCCCAGTCTCCCATCCCGATTGATCGGTCGATTTTGGGCACATCTTACAAATTGGACGGCTGTTTTGCGCATTACGGGAGCAATCCTTGCCGAAGAGCGAGAGCCACAGCGTGCGGGAGGGTTAATGCAGCAAGATTCCGCCGGGCATTGTCCAGATGAAATTTTACACCCCGCGGGCGAACACCGAGGAGCTGCGCAATATCCTGCATCGTCTTGCCCTCGGAGATCCACCCCAAGCATTGCCTTTCACGCTGGGTCAAGGTGTAGACCTGCTGAGCATACCGAGGCGTCCGTCCAATTCCGGCAGCGCTCACATGGGCATGGTAGGTGAGCCCCACCATTTGCAACATATCTTGCGAGCTCTCGACGAAGCGATCGAGGTCAAGGCTGCGCTCATCCACCGCCAGCGTGAACGCCGCGAACCGGTTTTGGCTTGAGGGAATGCGAATGGTCAGGCCGGTCCTGATCTTGAAGCTGAGCGCATCATCGAACAGGCGGCGCTCTTTCGCCGACTTTGCGCTTCGCGCCTCACGTCCATCCCACAGGAACACACGGCTCGTGTTTCGCGGCTCCTGAAGAACGGGATCGATGTTGTGATAGCCTTCGCGAAAATAGTGGCTGGTCCAGCTCTTCGGATAGGATGAGATCAGAATGGGGCCATTGGCGCGCTGACCAAAATAGGCAAACCACCGGAATCCCAGGGCATGCGCAGCTCGTTCCGCAACACGCCGAAAATCATCTTCCGTATGGGCAGCGTGCAGACAATCGACAAATTCATCGCATGCTCTTTTGACGTCTTTCATTGCGCCACTTCAGTCTTTTCTTAGTTCCCACAACGCGAATATTTTGATGATTCGCGCTCCACGTGCAGGCATTTATTGCGACGTTGCGGCAGCTTTGCGGCACGAACAATTCGATATCGCCCCTTTCAAACCTACAGCAGCAACGCGCACATACGACGGAGGAGAACAACCTCTGACTGCAGCCACTCTAAACAAAATATTTTCTCCTCTTGGTAGAGGCTAAGGAATTTCCTTCTCTGCGCTATTAGATCCGCGCATCGCGGAACTTATACAGTTCCAAAGTGCGCGCGCGGATAACCGTGCCTTGCGAACACGGTTCGTGACCCAGCAGATCCATAGCGCCCTGTCAGAACTGACAGCGCAACGCCGTGACCGTGGCTGCTTTCCTGATCTCGAAGCTGTGATTCGTAAGTTTGAGGTTAAGAATGAAGGTCATTGTGCGTAGCCGTGCGGCACTCATGCGCGACTCCGAACTAACGCTAGGAATGCACCGCCTGCGTGGGCGTGTGTTCAAGGAACGGCTCGACTGGGACGTCTCTGTCTGCAACGGATTGGAGATCGATCAGTACGACACCTTCAAGCCAACTTATCTCCTCGCACTCGAGCAGAACGACGTTGTTGGTTGTGTTCGTCTGCTGCCCACCACAGGGCGCAACATGCTCGCGGATACGTTCCCGGTGTTGCTGGATGGCAACCCGGCGCCGAAGGCGACCACGATTTGGGAGAGCTCGCGCTTTTGCGTTGATACAAAGACCGTTGCGGCAACAGCAGAGAATGGTCTGCGCAAAGCGACGTTCATGCTGTTCGCAGCCATGATCGAATGCGGCCAGCAGCAGAATCTTCAGGCCATCGCAACCGTCACTGATCTGCGCATGGAACGCATCCTGCGTCGGGCCGGATGGCATCTCGATCGCCTCGGCACGCCTCGTCAAATCGGGGCGACCAAAGCCGTCGCCGGATTGTTGCCGATTACCGAGGAGGCTCTCGGCGCGATCCGAGCGGCCGGGCAGATCTCAAGCTGCGCAATTGGCGCGCCATCAAGCCTGGCGATCGCCGCCTAGCATCGAACATCTCAGCTGCTGAGAGAAAGGCTCTCAACCATGGATCCAGCTGCATTCGCGGCTCTGGTCGAACGATGCGCCCCCACGGCAATGGCTCGGCCGCTGACGGAACTCGTCCGGCAGGCGAGCTCCTTCGAGCCGCTGCTCATCACGATTCAGGGGCGCAAGCCGATTCCGATTCAGGCAACCGACCGGGACGAAGCCATCCAGCTCGCAACCGAGGCCATCGCGACCGGTCAGCAGGTCCGAACGGGTCTCGGTCAACTTGATGCGGAGGAAACACGAAAGGCCGGGCTGACCGCTAGTACCACCTTCGATGCGTGTCAGCACATTGCCGGGCTTGGCAGATTGTTCGACGCGCGACTGCAAGCGGCGAGCGTAAAACGCGCAGACCGCGACCAGGCAATTGCCGAAGTCATCGCGAGCTTCGCGCCCAAGGCTTCCGGTCAGCTCTCGGAGCCTCGTGTCGAGCCGATCGCGACCACCGGTCGTGATCGCCCCACCGGCGATACGATAGTCAATCCACCCGCAGGGTCTGCCAGCGAGCGCCGGCCCTGGGACGTCTATCGCTCGGGAATAGGCACGTCAGCCTTTGTTTACGAACGATGAGGATCGCCGTTTTTTCTCAACTCACTGCCGCGGTCCGGGCTGCTGGGGTCCGGCTGCAGTGCCAATCGGAGCCGTGCCATGACTTCTCCTGTTAAACACTCCGCTGCCCTCCTTTGCTTGGGCGCCGTTCTCAGCGTCGCCTTGGTTGAGCCGGCGTTCGCGCAGACGGCGAACATCGAAGGCGTGCTGCAAAACATCGTCAACATGCTGACCGGCAACGTCGCCCGCCTGCTGGCGACGCTAGCGGTCATTATCGTCGGCATCGCCTGGATGTTCGGCTATCTCGATCTGCGCAAGGCTGCCTATGTCGTGCTCGGAGTCGCCATCACGTTCGGCGCCTCCGAGGTGGTCTCGACCTTGACCGGGGGTCATTGATGACCGAGTCCGCGCGTCTCACGGAGGACACCTTGTTCCTGGCCTGCACGCGTCCGGCCATGGTCGCCGGCGTGACGATGGAGGCTATGGCGCTCAACGTGATGTTTTCCTGCATCCTGTTTCTAGTAGCTGGCAGCATTCTCTACGGTTTGGTCGCGATTCCCATCCATGGGCTTTGCCGCATCATCTGCCGGCACGACCCCAACATGTTCAGGATTCTGCTGGCCTGGATCGAAACGCGAGGGCGCACGCGCAACACGTCATTTTGGGGTGGATCGTCCTGCACGCCGCTCAAGCTCGTTCGGCGATATCGAACAAGAGACCTTGGATATGCGTAACGCAGCGCTCAAGACCAGAGAGATCGGGCCTGACGTCTACCTGCCGTTCGGCCGGCATGTCACGGATACGGTGATCAGTCTCACGACACGAGCGCTGCTCACGGTGATCAGGCTTGACGGAACTTCGTTCGAAACCGCCGAAACGGCGGATCTGAACGACCTTCACGCCAAGCTGAACCTCACCTTACGCAACGTTGCGGATCCACGGCTGGCGTTATGGACCCATCTGGTGCGCCGCCGCACGTCCGATTATCCGGCCGGTACATTCCGATCGACATTTGCAGCCGCGCTTGACGCGCAATATCGCGATCGGCTTCGTCACGAAGCGCTCTTTCGTAATGATCTCTATCTGACACTGGTCTGGCATCCCGGCCGTGCCACCACGGACGTGGCCGCGGCGTTCTTCAAGCAGCTTGGCCGAAACGCTGGGCATTCCCTCGAGGTCGACATCGACGCCTTGAAGCGGCTCGAGGATGCCAGGCGCGACATGGTCGCGGCCCTGGAGCATTACGGTGCCCATACCCTTGGATTGGTCGAGCGCAACGGGATCGTGTTTTCAGAACCCATGGAACTGCTCCACGCCATCACAAGCGGGGAGTGGCTCCCGGTCCCATTGCCGCAAGGGCCGATCGGCCCCGCGCTCTATTCAAACCGTGTCATTTTCGGCCGCGAAGCCATCGAAATCCGGGGGGCCGGCGGATCGCGCTTCGCCGGCATGTTCGGGATCAAGGAATATCCGGCGTCCACCAGACCTGGGCTGTTGAACGCGCTGCTTTCCGCGCCCTTCGAGATCATCCTTACGCAATCTTTTGCGTTTCTATCAAAAGCCGACGCCAAGACGGTCCTGACGCGCAAGCAGAACCAGCTGGTCTCGGCTCAGGATCCGGCGGCCTCGCAGATCGACGAACTCGCTGACGCACTCGACGATCTCGAATCCAACAGATTTGCGCTCGGCGATCATCACCTCTCGCTTCTGATCTATGCGGAAACCCCTTCGGAGCTACAGGAGCACATGAGCGTGGCGCGGCGCGCACTGGCCGATGCCGGCAGCGTGGTCGCGCGCGAAGATCTTGGACTTGAAGCGGCCTATTGGGCGCAGCTCCCGGGGCTATTCAAGTATCGGGCACGAACTGGGGCGATCACCTCCCGCAATTTTGCGGCGTTTTCCCCGTTGCACACCTATCCCACCGGAAGGGCTGCCGGCAACCATTGGGGTCCGGCGGTGGCGATGCTCAAAACAGCCTCGGGCTCGCCGTTCTACTTCTCGTTCCATCACGGCGACCTCGGCAACACCTTCATCTGCGGGCCGTCCGGCTCCGGTAAAACCGTCGTGCAGAACTTCCTGCTGTCCCAGGCCGAGCGGCTCGGGGCCACCTATGTCTTCTTCGACAAGGACCGCGGGGCTGAGATTTTCGTCCGCGCCGCTGGCGGCACGTATCTAACGCTCCACAACGGCATTGCCACCGGCTGCGCGCCGCTCAAGGCGCTGGAGCTGACACCAGCGAACCTTTCCTTTTTGGGCGAACTGATCCGGAAACTCGTCACGCCGGAAAACCGCCCGCTGACGGTCGCTGAGGAGGAGCGGATCGATTCCGGGTTAAGAGCTCTTGGCCAACTGCGGCAGGCGGAACGCTCGTTCGGGGCGCTGCGGGCCTTTCTCGGCCAGCAGGATCGGGAAGGCATTGGTGCCCGATTGGAGCGATGGTGCCGGGGCGCGCCTTTCGGTTGGGTGCTCGATGGTGACCAGGATGCCGTCGCCTTAGAGGCCCGGTTCATGGGCTTCGACATGACCGACCTCCTGGATCATCCGACCGTTCGCACGCCCTTGATGATGTATCTCTTCCATCGGGTCGAGCGGCTGATCGACGGCCGGCGCCTTATCATCGACATCGACGAGTTCTGGAAGGCGCTCGGCGACGAGGCATTTCGGGATCTCGCCAACAACAAACTGAAAACTATCCGCAAGCAGAACGGCGTCATAGTGTTCGGCACGCAGTCGCCACGCGACGCGCTGGCCTCGCCGATCGCGCACACGATTGTGGAGCAATGCCCGACGCAGATATTCCTGCCGAACGCGCGTGGGACGCGCTCGGACTACATCGACGGCTTCCATCTGACGGACACTGAATTCCGCCTGATCAAGGAGGAGCTCGCGCCCGAAAGCCGGCGGTTCCTGGTCAAGCAGGGCCACAACTCGGTCGTGGCGGAACTTGATCTCGGCGGTTTCGACGACGCCCTTGCCGTGCTGTCAGGGCGGACGGAAACGGTCGAACTGCTCGATCGCATTCGCAGCGAGGTCGGCAACGATCCGGCCCAATGGCTGCCGGTATTTCACGCGGAGCGGAGGAAAGTTCGATGATGGTTCAGCGCATGTCGGGGATGTTTGCCTCCGCGTCAGTCGCAGCCCTCCTGATCGCGTCTCCGGCAGCAGCCGAGATTGTGTTCGACCCCAACGTCTTCGCGCGGCAATTCGAGCAACTGACGGAGCTGAAGAAGCAGGTCGATACCCTGACGTCGCAGCTCAAGGTGGCGCAGGACCAATTGAACCAGGCCAAGCAGCTCTATGAGAGCTTCAACAAGCGGACCAATGCCAACGACATCGGGTCGCTCTTGAACACACCGCAGTTCCGCAAAGTTCTGCCCCAGCAATTCTCAGAGATCGAACGTCTCGTCGCGGGGCAGGGTGGCGGCAACTTTGCCGACGCGATCGACCACTATCTGTCACAGAACCGCGCATATGCCGGCAACAGCGGCAATTCGTATTACCAGAGCGAGCTCGACCGGATCGCGCGGCAGACCGGCGCCAAGCACTCCATGGGCCAGGCTGTGTACGATACCGCCTCGCAGCGTATCGACGCACTTGAAGAACTCAGAACTCGCATCAGCACGGCCACCGACGTCAAGGAGACATTGGACTTGTCAGCCCGGCTGCAGGCCGAACAGGCGCTGCTGCAGAACGATGTGCTCCGGATGCAGGGCCTCGCGATGATCCAGCAGGCTCGCACGGAGATGGACGGGCAGCGGGAGCGGGAAAAGCAGCGGCAACTCATCGATGAAATGAAGGCGGCCCTGCAATGATGATCAAACCATCCATTCTGCTGATCGCTGTTGCCGCCGCTCTCACGGGTTGTAACGAATCCGACAGGAGTCAGCAGACGAAGACCGTCAGCTGGTTTTTCGAGCATCGGGACGAGCTTCAAGCAACGCTCAAGGCGTGCCGCGATAACCCAGGCGAACGTGGGAACACGCCCGACTGCATCAACGCGAATGAAGCGCGTAACAAGGTCACCATCCAAGAGATGAAAGACGCCCTGAAGTAAGGACCGCTGCGATGGCCATAAACGTCTTTGACAGTTTTCTGAAAGAATTCGAGCAACCCATTACGGCATTCGTCTCGACCTCGGTGTCGAATCTCGCGTCGTACATCGATGGCCCGCTGCGCATCGCCGTAATGCTTTATGTTGTCCTCTACGGTTTTGCTGTAATGCGCGGCGCGATTTCTGAGCCGATCATGGAATTCGCCTGGCGTGCGATGCGGATCGTCGTCGTGGTTCTGCTCGCGACCAACTCAAGCGCATTCCAGCAATACGTCACAGGCCTGTTCTTCGACTCCTTGCCCAAGGAAATCGGCAATGTGTTAGCGGGCTCGGGACTGAACACCAGTTCCGGGGCGCCTTTCGATCAACTTCTCTCCAAAGGCATCGACGTCGCCAACACGATTTACGAACAAGCCGGTTTGACCAACATCGCGCCGGCACTGATCGCCGCTATTCTCCTGGTTTTCGTGGCAGTCGGTTCCTTCCTGCAATTTGCTATCCTGCTCTACGCCAAGGTTGGTCTTGGTGTCGTGATCGCGCTCGGCCCTATCTTCATTGCCCTGGGGTTATTCGACGCCACGCGGCCGTTTACGGAAGCCTGGATTCGGCAGGTCGCCAACTTCGTGATCCTGTTGGTGCTGGTGGTCGCTCTGGTCGGGCTGATGCTAACGACCGTCAGCGGCTTCATCGACAGGTTCGCAGCCAATGCGGGTACAGCCGGCGAGATGGTGGTGGCCGCGGTCGCGATCAGCGCAGTGCTCGGTCTGTCCGGATACATCTCGCTGCAACTGCCGATCATCGCAGGCGGTCTTGCCGGGGGTGGGGCATCGCTCGCAAGCCGGCTGGTCACAAGTCCCCTGATTGCCAATGCCACGGCCGCAGCCGGCGGCGCTTATGCCGGCGCACGCTGGTCGGCAAGCCAGGGTCTTGCTGCAGTCAGAGCCAGCCGGCAGGGCGGCAGTATGCGGCGGGTCCGATCCCAGGGCACTACGACAGCGTAAGCAAAGATCGCCGGCATCAGGCGACAAGAAAGACAGGGGCATCAGAACGATGTGGCGTCGACTATTCATCATTTGCGTTATCGCATGGCAGCTTGGGGGGTGCGCGAACTGGTCAAAGGGGCCGCCGTCCTGTGATGGTCTGACGCGCCGACCGCTCAATCGTTCACTTTGGGGTTGGGAGAACGGCACGCCATTGGCCGCGCCCGAGCCGCCAATTCCGCCGTCGCCGCCAGCACCCATCATCCGCAAGGGCGAGATTGGGCCGTCAGCGCCATCCAGCCATACCGCCAATTCGAGCTCTCGGTTGGACATTGCAGCCTCTTACCGCGCCTGCGGCAAGGAGGCGTGAGATGGTCCGGCAGGATGATCTGAAGACCTATTTCGACAACGCGCGCCGGTGGGAACAGGATCTGTTGCTGTCGGCCCATCGTTCGCGCCGAACGGCATGGGTGATCGCCGCGGGTGCCTGCGTCTTGGCGGCCGCCTCGGTCGGTGCGGTGGCAGCACTTGCGCCACTCAAGACAGTCGAGCCGTTCGTCATCCGGGTCGATAATGCCACCGGCATTGTTGATACGGTCTCCGCGCTCAAATCGACGCCGGCGCGCTACGATGAAGCCGTGACCAAGTATTTTCTCGGCCGCTATGTGCGTGCGCGCGAGGGCTACAGCTATCCGGAGGCGGAAACCAACTTTCGAACCATTTCCTTGCTGTCCGGGGCGGGCGAGCAAGCCCGCTTCGCGGCGTGGTACCGCGGCTCCAATCCCGAAAGCCCGCAGGTCGTTCAAGGCCGTTTCGGGGTCGCCACCGTACGCATCAAGGCGATCTCGCTCCTGGCCGACAATGTCGCCTCCGTACGGTTCATGAAGGAGAGCCGCAAAGGTGAGGAGACCCGCATCACCCATTGGGTCTCGACCCTGACGTTCTCCTATGCCAGTGCGCCCATGTCCTCCGCCGATCGTCTCATCAACCCCCTCGGCTTTGTGGTTTCGGAATATCGCGCCGATCCGGAGGTCGTGCCATGAAACGTTTCCTCCTTTTGATGTCCTTTGCGCTGGGATTCGCGGGGCCGGTGCTGGCACTGCAGCAGCCCGCACCTGGTCAACGCGACGCTCGCGTGCGCACGGTCACTTACGATCCGGCCAACGTTGTGCGGGTCAATGGTGTCATCCGGGCTTCAACCCAGATTTTGTTTGCCGATGACGAGGAGGTCGCGCATGTCGCGATCGGCGACTCGGTCGCATGGGAAGTCGCACCGGCGGGTTCGATCCTATTCCTCAAGCCGCGCGAAAAGCATCCGCCGACCAATCTGCAGGTTGTGACCACCCGTCCTGACGGCCGCAAGCGCTCGTACCAGTTCGAATTGTCGATCGCCGAGACCACGCTGGCGGACAGCTATTTTGTTGTCCGTTTCGCCTATCCAGGCGACGAGATAGAGCGCCGTCGCACGGAGGCCGCCGCGCGCGGCGCCGAGCGGGAAGGCGCGCTGATCGAGCAGACCTTCGACCTGCATCATGCCTATGGCGCCCGCAACTGGCGGTTTTCGGCGCAGGGCTCGATCGATCTTGAGCCGGAAGCCGTGTTCGATGACGGCAAAGAGACCACATTCCGCTTTGCGGGCAACCGCGAAATGCCGGCGATCTATCTGATCAACTCCGACGGCTCGGAAGGCCTCGTCCCTAAGGATGTCCGCGGCGAGCTCGTGGTCGTTCATGCCACAGCACGAGAGTTTCGCCTGCGCAAGGGCGATAACGTGCTCTGCATTTTCAACGAGGCGTTCGACGCGGTGGGAATCAACCCCGGCACCAATACCACCAGTCTCTCGATTGAGAGGCGGGCGAAGAAATCACCTCCAACCCTGAAGTCACGATAGGCGGGCGCGACATGACCGAGCATGAGGACGAGACGATTGCCGGCGACCGCGGCATTACCCCCGTAGGAGGAGGGGACAATGGTCGAACGGCGATACTCAAGCGCGGCTTCGGCGCGCTGGCGCTGACCGCTTTTGCCTTTCTGATCATCTGGAGCACCTGGAAGAGCGATAAGCCGGTGAGCGACTCCGCTCGCAAGCTGATGATCCGGCCGGCGGCGGCCTTCGAACCCGCCCCGGAACAGCCGTCGGCGCCGATCACCACAGCCTCGATAGCGATACCGGTCGCAGCCGCCCCAGCGGCACCGGCACCTCCGTCCGACCAGCTCCTAGAGAGCGCGCGGCGGGCGCCGGTACTCGCTTATAATCGGCCGATTTCTTCCGGGCGCCCCGCCCGCGATAGCGCCACCGGAAGCGTCCTGACCGAGCCCTATGAGTTTGGACGGAGCGAGCCGCGCAACGATCTTGCCGACAGGCTGAAGCCCACTCCGATCGAGGGCGTGCGCGCCGCGCGGCTTCCCAACCGCAATCTGCTCGTCACCCAAGGCACTTCAATTCCGTGCGTACTAGAAACTGCGATGTCGTCAGACGTGGCCGGCTTCGTCTCCTGCGTCGTCATACGGGACGTGATGTCGGATTCCGGCAACGTGGTGCTCATGGAGAAAGGCACGCAGGTGGTTGGCGAGTATCGCGGCAATGTGCGGCGCGGTTCAAAACGCCTGTTCGTGCTATGGACGCGCGCCAAGACGCCGACCGGCGTGATTGCAGCACTGGCCTCGCCGGCCACCGATGCGCTGGGCCGCGCCGGCTTCGACGGTGACATTGACACCCACTTCTTTGAGCGGTTTGGCTCGGCGCTCCTGCTCTCGATCGTCAGCGATGCCTCATCGATCGGCCGTCAGCAGATGCAGGACGGCTCCATCCAAATCAACAACACCGCGGGGGCCACCAATACGGCCGCCGCTATCGCTGTCGAGCAGTCGATCAACATCCCGCCGACGCTGAACAAGAACCAGGGCGAACTCGTCAATATCTTTGTCGCACGCGACGTCGATTTCTCCTCGGTCTATCAACTTCGGCGAATTGAGACCCGGACCCAGATTCTCGACCGCACCATTCCCGGGAACGTCGCAGCACCGGCTGTGGTGACGAAATGAGCGCGGGTGTACCGAGCGAACGCGACGGTGGCCGCCTGGTCCTGGAGCGCTATCTGGAGCCGCTGGCATCATACTTGGCGGACAAGACCCTGACCGAAATCGTCGTCAACCGCCCGGGCGAGATCTTCGTGGAAGGGCCGGGCGGTTGGATCCGGCATGAGGCGCCGGCGTTGACGCACGCTTATCTGTCGCATCTGGCAACTGCCGCCGCCGGTCACACCCGTCAGGACGTCGGTCCAGAGCATCCGGTCGTCTCGACCAGCTTGATCGGCGAGGAGCGCTGTCAGATCGTGGTCCCGCCGGCTGTACCGACCGGGACGATCAGTCTGACGATCCGCAAGCCCTCGACCCTGACCATGACGCTTGACGCCTTCGAACAGGCAAAACTGTTCGACGAGATCCGTGTCACCGGCAATGAGCTCAGCCCTGACGAGCATCGCTTACTTGCCCTGAAGGAAGCCGGCGCATGGCGCGAGTTCCTCGAGCTGGCCGTGAGAGCTCGCCGCAACATTCTCATTTCTGGCGCAACCGGTTCCGGCAAGACCACCCTGTCCAAGGCGCTGATCGCGGCGATCCCGCCGCACGAGCGGCTCATCACGATTGAGGATACCGCCGAGCTTGTCATCCCTCATCAGAATTGCGTGCGGCTGCTCTATGCCAAGGACGGGCAGGGCGTCGCCAAGATTGGACCGCGCGAACTGCTCGAGTCGTGCTTGCGGATGCGGCCAGATCGGATCCTGCTGCAGGAGCTTCGGGATGGGACGGCGTTCTTCTATTTGAGGAACGTGAACTCCGGACATCCAGGGTCCATCACAACGGTCCATGCCGACAGTGCCCCGCTCGCCTTCGAGCAACTGACCCTGTTGGTGAAGGAAAGCGCGGAAGGCCGCGACCTTCATCGCGACGATATCCGCTCGCTGCTGCTGCTTCTGGTCGACGTCGTCGTCCAGATGCAGAAGCGCGACGGCCGCTATCGCATCTCGGAAATCTATTATGACCCCGTTCGCAAACGCGACCACGCCCAC
The DNA here is from genome assembly GCF_055811255.1 of Bradyrhizobium sp. MI1.11. Lineage (NCBI taxonomy): Bacteria > Pseudomonadati > Pseudomonadota > Alphaproteobacteria > Hyphomicrobiales > Nitrobacteraceae > Bradyrhizobium > Bradyrhizobium sp. MI1.11. The sequence continues at coordinate 82,241 of NZ_JBVVPM010000016.1, read as the reverse complement.
TAGGTTCGCGCTCGGTACTGCGCTTGCGGTCGGCGCCATCGGGCTGTTTCTGCTGGTCGCGTCAAATATTCTGCTGCTCGGGCTCAGGCATCACGACGGAGGCATCCATTGGTCCGAAATCGCCACCGGCTGGCCCCGGTACGGTACTGACCCACGCTTTGACCGCTGGCTGACGCTCTCAACTCTAGCCGGGGTGATCGTCGTCTTTGGCCTGCTCGGCGCTATCCTCCGGCAGCGATCTCTGCCGCTTCATGGCAGCGCCCGTTTCGCCTCGGAGCGCGAGATCAAGGCCGCCGGCCTGCGATCCAAGGAGGGCGTGCTGCTCGGCCGCAAGGACGCCAAACTGCTCTGCTTTGGCGGATCGGAGCATGTCCTGGTCTACGCCCCAACTCGGGCGGGCAAGGGCGTCGGCTATGTCATTCCGAACCTGCTCAACTGGCCGGATTCAGTTGTCGTGCTGGATGTGAAAAAGGAGAACTGGGATCGCTCGGCGGGATTTCGCGCAGCCCACGGGCAAGAGGTCCATCTGTTTGACCCGCTTGACGAGAACGGTCGGACCGCACGCTACAACCCGCTGGGCTATGTCCGCAGCGATCCCGCCGATCTCTATGACGATCTGCAGCGCATCGCGGTGATGCTGTTTCCGGCAGAAAGCCGGGGCGACCCATTCTGGTTCGAGGCGGCACGTTCGGCCTTTGTGGCGATTGGCGGTTATGTCGCGGAAACGCCTGGCCTGCCCTTGACGATTGGCGAGATCCTGCACCAGCTCTCGGCAGCAAGCGACCTCAAGTCTCATTTCGAGAAAATCATCTCCGCTCGCAAGTCAGGCCCTTCGCAACTGTCGCGGCATTGCATAACGGCATTAAACGACTTCCTCGCCGCTTCCGAAAACACCATGAACTCGGTGCGCAAGACCGTGACGGCGCGGCTTGGTCTCTGGCTCAACCCTCGCATCGATGCCGCGACCTCGACCAACGATTTCGATTTGCGGCAGCTGCGGCAACGGCCGATGTCGATCTATCTCGGGGTCACGCCAGACAATCTCGACCGTATGGCGCCGCTTCTCAATCTGTTTTTCCAGCAGGTGGTCGATCTTAACACCCGCGAACTGCCGGAGCAGAATCCCAAACTCAATCGCAAGGTGCTGCTGTTACTCGATGAGTTTCCGGCGCTCGGCAATGTCAATGTGCTTGCGAAATCGGTCGCCTTCATTGCCGGATACGGCATCCGCCTTCTCACGGTGGTCCAAAGTCCGGCTCAGCTTCGCGCAATTTACGGCGTGGACGCCGCCCGTAACTTCATGACCAACCACGCCGTCGAGGTCGTTTTTGCGCCGAAGGAACAGGATGTCGCCAATGAGCTGTCAGAGCGCATTGGCTACGACACGGTGAAGGCGCGCAGCCGGAGCGGACCAAAAGGGCTGGCGAGGCGCGCGACCAGCGAGACCGTCTCCGAGCATCGCCGCGCCCTGATGCTGCCGCAGGAACTGAAACTCTTGCCTAGGTCCAAAGCCTTCATCCTAGCCTCGGGGCTGCCGCCCGTCATCGCCGACAAGATCGTGTATCACGAAGACAAGGCTTTCCTGCGGCGTCTGCTCCCGCCGCCTGTTTCGGAGATGGCCAAAGGCCGTTCGAATGCGCTGATTGAGGCAGAGATCAAAGAGCTTCGGTCCGAAGTCGCTGAGCTCCGCATGGTATTTCGGTCGCGACCGATGACCGACGAGGAGGTGGCCGACCCCTCCACCATTCCTGCCGGTGCCAGTTTCGATTTCGGGGACGTGGACGTGGACCTCGAAGGGCTCTCCGAAGACGAGTTAAAGGCCTGGACCCTGAACTACATCGACGCTCAGGTCATTCCGCCGCCGCGGCGGGCCGGCCGCAGGCAGAAGGGTGAGCAGCATGAACGACAAGCATGACGCTGGCGAGGAATTCAGCCTGGAGCGGCAACGTCGCGCCGGGCGCGATCCGGGGAGAAACGAACCGGGCGACCAGGCGCAAGCGAAGTCAAAGTCGGCTGCGAGGTCGTCCGCCGCGATAGTTGATGACAATGCGCTCCCCGAGCGTATCAGTCGCAAATATTACGTCATTTCAAATGAGACCGGAAGAGACCGGCATAGCGGGGAAACGCGCTTCTATGCCGACGAACGTGGCGAGTATCTGGCCTTCAAAATCACGGAAGATCGACTGGTCACCCGGCTGGCCGCAGCGGAAGTAATCCGGGACATGGTCAGCGTGGCACAACATCGCCAATGGGAGGCACTTCACGTCCGCGGCTCCGCGGAATTCCGACGCGAGGCCTGGCTTGAGGCTGGTGCGCGCGGAATCGAAGTTCAGGGGTATCAGCCGACCGATCTCGATCGGCAGGCGCTGGCCGACCGAAGAGAAGTCCGGAATCGAACATACCCTCGCACGCGTGAGGTCGAGACTCGTTCAAATGTTGACAAGGACGCGCCCACGGCAAGGCTCGACTACGACAAAGGCATTTCGGGGCGTTTGATCGACTTCGGCCAGGCACCCTACGGCAATCGGAGCAACGCCGAGACAACGGCCTACTTGGCCATCGAGCTCGACAACGGCCAGCGGCATAAAGTGTGGGGCGTGGGTCTGGAAAAGGCGATCGCCGACAGCAAGGCAGGGCCCGGCGACCAAATCCAACTGCGCCGGGAGGGCGTCGAGCGCGTCCTCAAAACTATCAAGGTCATCGATGCAGCCGGAGGTGCGCGAACGGAAAGGCGGCAGGTGCCGCGAAACCGCTGGCGTGTGACCGCGGAGAAATTTCGCGTAACCGACCGACCTACGGCCGCCCGGGATCCCGATCTGGTCGCGGCACGGTCGCAAGTCGCCATCATCGAGAAGCTGCTAGCACGCGCGTTCCCAAAGGACGAGCGCGCACGTGAGAGCATCATTGCAGCCGCAAAGGAGCGCATCGCCCAACACCTCGAGAAGGGGCATTCGTTCAGGCGCGCGACAGTAATGGAACCTGTTCGCGGTGAAAAACTGGGCCGTGACAAGCACGGGGATTATCAAACCCACAAGAGTGAACATGTCAGACTGCAAGAGCGAGAGCGCTGAACGGAGGGTTCAAGCCTTCTTCGAACTGCTCTGCATCCTTCGTTATAGTGCTTCGGCACCGCGCCGGTAGCCGCTTAATCATGACGACAGATACCTTGATGTGACAGAGAATTCCTGCGAAGGTCGCATCGATCAGCACGGGGGCGCACGACAGGATCGGCATCGCGTCTAGCGCTCTTGGCCACAAGGTCTAGTTTATGGTCAAGTAGTGCGACAATTCTTCGACGGCATTTGAGCTCACTCGGCGCAACGTTATTGCAGGTGTGTGCGTCGGAGGAATTGACGACGGCTCCGAGCGACCGACGTAGTTTATGTGATCCTGGCGCTCGGGCTGTTGAATGAGGGTGGACGTCTCATGGAAAGCAGGGGATGTGAAATGCTCAGGAAAGCATTTGCAACGGCACTGGGCATCGCCGGTGCCCTCATGATATCGCAAGCTCATGCCGAGTCGGCAGGCAACAGCGAGCAGGAGATCGCGCTCCTGAAGCAGCAATTGAAGATGCTGGAGCAGAAGCTCGATAAGCTCCAGAGCCAGACTGCCGCGAACACGGCCGCCACGGCGAAGGCCAAAGTCGAAGCAAGGGCAGAGGCAAAGGCCGAAGCGCGGTCGGAGGCCAAGGCTGTCGTCGCCAACGCAAGTGCTGCGATCCCGCTCAAGGGCCCTGCACCGGCATCCGGCGTTGTCGTAACGATGCCGAACAACCGGCCAACCATCTGCACCGCCGATGGAGCGAACTGCGTCGCCATCACTGGCCGCGTGCATTGGGATGTCGGCGGCTACGACTATCGTCCCAACACCGCGGCCACGGTGCCGCAGAAGCTCGACAGCGGCGAGAACGTCCGCCGCGCCCGCATCGGGCTCGCCGGCAAATTCTTCAACGACTGGAATTTCGCACTGGTCTACGATTTCGGCGGCACCTCCGATGGATTTGGCGGCGCAGCTCCGGGATCGCTGCCCGGCGGCGGCGTCTCCGGCCTCGAGAATGCCTATCTCAGCTACACCGGTTTGAAGCCGTTCGGCGGAAGGATGGCAGTCGAAGCCGGCATCATGGACCTGCCTTACACTCTCGATGAGGCCACGAGTTCCAACGACATCATGTTCATGGAGCGGGCCTCGCCGGGCATCATCGCCACCAACATTGCCGCCGGCGACTTCCGCTCCGCGGCCGGCACGCGGTGGTACAACGACCAGCTCTGGGTCGGCGGCTATGTCACCGGACCAGCGACGGGCGCGATCCACTCCGCCTCGAGCGCCGCGCCAGCCGGCACCAGCGAGCAATATGGCGCCGTGGCGCGCGTTGCAGGCAACCCCATCAGCGGCAAGGACTATTCGGTGCATATCGGTGCCGACGCGCAGTGGCTGATCCAGCCGCCGCGTAATCTCATCGCCAACACACAGACGGTCACGCTGAGCGACCGTCCGGAATTGCGTCTGGACCCGACGACGCTGGTGTCCACCGGTGCGATCGCCAATGTCTCGGGCGCGCAGGTCTACAGTCTCGAGGCGGCCGCCACCTATGGACCACTGATCCTCCAGGGCGAGTATTTCTGGTACAATGTCGATCGCACCGCCAACACCGGCGTGCCGCTGGTCGGTGCGTCGAGCCTGAAGTTCCAGGGCGGTTACGCGCAGGCCGGCTACGTGCTGACCGGCGAAGGTCGTAGCTACAATGCGGCGAACGCGGCCTATAACGGCGTCAAGCCGGCGCATCCGTTCTCGCTGGATGGCGGCGGCTGGGGTGCTTGGGAAGTCGCCGGACGCGTGAGCCAGATCGACCTCAACGATCAGCTCGCGACCGCCAATGGCATCGCCGGCGGACGCCAGACCGTCTACACGCTCGCGCTCAACTGGTATGTCAACGGCAACGTCCGCTTCATGCTCGACTACCTGCATGGCAATATCTCCAAGCAGGCCTCGCCGGTCTCGACTGCCGATGTCGGCTCGAAATTCGATGCCGTGGCGATGCGCACGCAGTTTGCCTTCTGACGCAATCTCTTGCAGGAGTGTTTTGTCGGCTTGTTTTTATGCGCGTCCGGCCCTGTTTCCGTCGCGTCGACCCAGAGACGCCTCAATAATACGAGCGGGCGCGTGTCTCATTCGCCGTAACCGGTTCAGTCGTTCCGCAGGCACTGAGTGTGTATCGGCCTCGAACATTGGGTCGGACTCAGATCCGACGATGTTTCTGCCGAGCTTGCGTTTCTCCAGCGGAGGACTCAGGCTCATGCAAGCTAGCATTTGGATTTCCTTCTTTGTGAGGAGTGGGTCAGTTATCCAGAGCGCAGGTGATTCATGTGACTCGATTGTTGCAGCGGCCCGAGCGGAAAGCGGCGTGGCCGCGTGCGCATCGTGCGGGCGAGATCAAGAATCATAGCCCATACGACCGACAGGCTGCGGATTTGGCCTATACAGGCAAGGAAAATGCGCCTTTGCGTGATCACGCGGAGGTTCGATTGCGAGGTGCCCGATTGTCGGCGGCGCATTTTCGCTGAACGGCGACCGTGCGCCCGCTCGGGCCCGGCCTACGGGCCGCGCGCGAGCGTCGGATGATTGATTTCACGCCCCGGTCGGGTGCGCCTAGTGGTCTCCCGGCTTCCGACCACCTAGCGCCGCCCCGCGCGTGTCGTAAGCCAGCGGCCGCGATTCGATGGCGACTGTCGGTTTTCGCGGCGTCTTCGATCAGCTCCTCGATCTCGGCGTCGATCTTCGGTTCTCCCATCGGGAGGCTCAAGCCCGCACCACTTTTTGCAGGTGGCTCCCCGACTCTTCGTCTGCTTCTTCAAGCGAATCCGAAGGACCCGTCATTCGCTCCGCATGCGGAGACGAGACGACTCCAGGCATCCTTCAGTTTCTCCACCATTCATCAGGGTGGCTAGACGAGAGGCACATTTGTGTCCGGTTTTGCAGCATAGTTGCTGCGAACCGGTCGCGGGCAATGCCGCGTGCTTGAAATCACAAAACTGCAAGAATCATATCGAGATTCGTCAGTTCTGTAGGCGCTCGCTCCGGTGATGGCCTGCTGCAGATGTTCAATTTACGCTGCCTCATTTGACTGGTCGGGCACCGTGAATTGAAAACTTGCGCCCTGGGGCTGGGCAGCGGTGGCCCAGAGTCCCCCTCCGTGCGCTTCAATGATGGTGCGGCAAATCGACAGACCCATCCCCAAGCCGCCAGGCTTTGTGGTGTTGAAGGCGTCAAAGATACGCTCAAGACCCTCTGAACTGAGACCTGGACCCGAATCCCGCACCACGACGAGCACGCCGGAGGGCTCTCCGGTGTGAGTGGTGATCACCAATTCTCGCGCCCCCTCGCTGACCGCACTCAACGCTTCGACGGCGTTGATGATCAGGTTCATGATCACTTGTTGCAGCTGAACCCGATCTCCTTGAATAAGCGGCAAGTCGTCCGCAAGCTGCGTCTTGACCGAAATGCCGTTCTTCACGATCTCGCCACGGGTCAGGGTGATGACCTCGAGAATTGCAGCGTTAATGTCCACGTCTTCTTTCCGTAGAGGTGCTTTTTTGAAAAGGGCGCGCATCCGAGCGACGACGTCGCTGACGCGATTGCCGTTTGCAAAGATCCGGTTGAGAGCCTGCCGAGCTTTCTCCAAATCTGCCGGTTCTTTGCTCAGCCAGTGCAACGCAGCGGAAGTATTGTTGAGCGTCGCCCCGATCGGCTGGTTGATTTCATGGGCAATCGAAGCCGAGAGCTGCCCCAGTGTCGCGACTCGATTTGCGTGCACGAGCTCCATCTGCACCTCGCCATAGCGCCGCTCGCTTTCGCGAATTTCCTGCTCTGCTCGCTTGCGCTCAGTTAAGTCTACCACGAAGGCCACGCCCTGGTCGGACCGCCCGCCGAACGTCGCTGCCCCGACCAGCACCGGTACGCGGCTGCCGCTTTTCCGGAAGTACTCCTTCTCGTAGGGTAGCGCCGTTCCGGTCGCCTCGAGCTCCGCCATTCGTCGGTCGTCGGCATCGCGCCATTCGGTGGGCGTCAGATCCCGCCAGCGCAGTCGACCGGAGACAACATCGTCGCGGCCGTATCCGGTGATGCGGAGAAACGCTTCGTTAGCATCGATGATCCGGCCGTCTATATCCCAGAAGAGGATGCCGATTATATTGGCATCCACTAGCCGTCGGATCCTCGCCTCCCGCTCGGCCAGCTCGCGGTACAGGTTAGCGTTCTCTATTGAGATAGCCGCCTGGGAGGCGAGCAGCGTGAGCACCGCCATTCGAGTAGGAGTAAATGCGGCAGTCGTAAGCGTATTCTCCAAGTACAGCAGGCCAATCAACCTGGTCTGTTTCAGTATCGGCAGGCAGAGCACTGACCGTGAGCGACGGTCGCGAATATAGTCGTCCGCTGAAAACGGGTTCTGACTGGACGCATCGTGCAGGAGAACGCTTGTTTTTGTGCGAAGCACGTAGTGAAACACCGAGCTTGGTAGATCTGCAGTCGTGACGCGCGCCTGTTTCAGGACCACGGTCACGTTGTCACTGCTGGCTATGGCCTCCGCTTCGATTTGATATTTATCGGCTCGCGGAAGAATCAAGAGACCTCGATCGGCACCCGCGTGTTCGATTGCCGCACTCATGAGCGTGTTGATTAGCTTCTCGAAAACGATCTCGCCTGACACCGCTTCCGAAACTCTGATTACGGTAGCCAAATCGAGTTGCTCGAAGGGTTTCACTATCGTCGCCGGGGACTCCTTGTCCACTTTGAGGTGCGGATAACGTTCCTCGAGTTGGCGAACCTTTCCGTCGGCTCCCCAGCGCAGGTAGCAGGCCCGCGCGGCCCGCAAATAGGTCGCAGCGATCTTCTCTTGACCGCGCTCCGCGTGGAAACGCCCGGCAATCTCGTTGGCAATGGCCTGGTTGTGCACGAACCCATGTTTGCGGGCCTCGCGGATCGCCTTGTCGTACAGCTCCTCAGCGTTCAGTACGCGGCCCTCCATGCGGGCGATCTCGGCACCGACCAAGGCAGCGCGGTTCTCGAAGTTTTCCGCACAGCGCGCCGCCCATACTTCGAGTTGATTGCGGTGGGCCACAAGAGCCTCAAAATGTTCCTGTTTCTCGTCCGGCGATGCGGAATTCCATGCTGCCGCGTGGCCGAGCGCACTATAGAAGCAATACTCAGCCGTTTCGAAATGTGATGGTGAGGTCCAAAGTAGCTGTTGCGCTCTCAATGACGCATCCATGGCGGAAGCATAATCCGCAGCGAAGATCCGTGCTTGTAACTTACGGACCCAATATCGAAACTCGAGCAGCTTCAAGACCGGATTACTCGCTAGGTGGCGCTCGAATCGAAGCTCATCGAAACCCTCGTGGTTGAAGGAGCCAAACGTCGGAGTCAGTCCGCTAAGCGTCCGAATAAATCCGAGCAGCATGGCGAGATTGTCAATGACGAAACCGAACCGAACCTTCTGCGCATACTCGAAACCCCTCTCGGCTTCCCGCTGCACCTCAGCAAGCGGGTCTCCCGCTGCCAAAAAGTTGGTTATCAAGTGATTACAGCTATAACCCGCAAATGTGACGTCCCCTGTGCGGTCAGCAGTAGCAAAGGCGCGACGTACCAGATCACGTCCCTCTAAGACATGTTTTGCCCACGGCATGACAATGTTACCAAAGGACATGTACGTTCGAGCTTGATAGCGCTTCAAGCCGCGCTTTTCTACCAGTTCATAGCCAAGCCGGCCGAAACGAAAACCGTCCTGATAGTTGCTGAAGCGAGGTCCCGCGATCTGGGCGAACCATACATAAGCGAAGCATGACCCATCGCTGTTGCCATACTCGAGGCTCAGATTCACCATTCGACAAACAACGAGCGAAGATAAGTTCTCCTCGATATGCATTGCCGGAAACTCGGCTAATATATCTAGAGTAGCGAGTAAGTCCGGATCGCTCATCAAAGGCAAGTCGACGAGTTCCTCGATTTGTCGACTTCCAAGCTGGGACCAGATTCGATCGTATTCGCGTTGTACTTCGATACGAGTCGGATGAAGTGACCAATCAATGCCTCCGCGCTGGAGGTATTCAAGGCATATCTCGAGGCCGCGATCGCTCCGGTCCAAAGTGGTATAAAGCGTGAGCCGCAAACGTGTGACGGCGGCGGTGTCGGGGCCGCTTCTAGCACGACGCGCCAGCATCGAAAGTCGAGTTTCGGCTGCCACCTTACTCGCGGTCAGTAATTCGCACTCGGCTGTGAGACATTCGATGGCGAAGATGAGCTCGTAGTTGTCGTCCCAACTCTGCTCGGTCAAAAACGCCCGCCCAACGGCGAGATACGAAAGCGCTGAAGTATACGCAGTTGAGATCTTCGCGCGTCTACCTGCAATTAGATTCAATTCTGCGACCCGCTCACGCTCCTGATCTGACACTATGAGATGAGAGCCACGATTGAGCTGGTTTACGATATCGAAGATCTTCTCTTCGATCTGCGTTGGCGGAATGCCGACTGCGAGGAGGCGGCCGATTCGAATATGAGCTTCGGCGCGGGCCGTTTCAGGTATTAGTGAATAAGCCGCTTCCTGGACACGATCATGCAGAAAGCTATACGCGCTTTCGGAGTGGAGAACGAGCCCAACTCGGACCGCTTCCAGCAGATCTCGATGCACTACATCTTTCGAGCCTCCGTAAACCTTCGTAAGTAGTGCGAAATCCGCGCTGTTGCCTAGGCAGGCAAGCTGCTGCAATGCGTTCTGAGTTCGAACGGGCAGCCGAGTCAGCTTCCCGACCATGAGCTCCACCACGTTATCAGTGTAACCCTTTGCGTGAATGCGATTTATATCCCAAGACCATCGCGCGTTGCAGTGGTCAAAACTCAGTAACGCCTCCTCGGCAAGCGCATAAATAAACTGGTTAGCGAAGAATGGATTGCCAGCAGTCTTCTCGTGAACTAGTTGCGCCAACGATGTGGCGCGCTCCGGCTCGCAATGAAGGGAGTCCGCAATCAATTGTCCCAAGTGTTCACAGGCCAGGGGCGCGAGGGTGATCTCCTGCACTAGCGCGCCAGCTTTGCGGATTGATTCGAGCCTGCGCGTCAGAGGATGGGCGGAGTCCACTTCGTTGTCTCGGTAGGCGCAGATCAACATCATGTACCGCAGGTCCTGCCGGCTCAGAAGATCTTCGAGCAAATCGAGCGTTGCTGCATCGAGCCACTGCAAGTCGTCGAGGAACAGCGTAAGCGGGTGCTCCGGCCGCGCGAATACGGCGATGAATCGCCCGAATACCAATTGGAATCGGCGTTGCGCATCCAATGGCGGAAGGACAGGAACCGGAGGCTGTTCTCCGATGATTAGTTTCAATTCCGGGACAAGATCGATGATAAGCTCCGCGTTTGGCCCCAACGCTTGGCGAAAGGCATCGCGCCAGATGCTCAGCTCCTCTTCCTCCTTGCCGAGAAGCGGGCGGACAAGGCTGCCGAAGGCCTGCGCGAACGTGGTATACGGGATGTCGCGTTTGTATTGGTCGAACTTACCCGATGCAAAAAGACCGCGGGGCGGTACGAGCACCTTGTGCAGCTCATTGACGACAGAGGACTTGCCGATACCGGAATATCCGGAGACCAGCACCAACTCTGGTACACCGGTCTTGACGATGCGATCGAAGCAGGAAAGCAACGTGGCGATCTCACGATCTCGTCCGTACAGCTTTTCGGGGATGAGCAGCCGGTTCGGCGTGTCCAGCAGGCCGAGCGGAAAGTCATCGATACGGCGGCGCGCTTCCCATTCCGCCAGGCAGCGTCGCAGATCGCGCTCGACACCGCCGGCGGTTTGGTAACGATCCTCGGGAGTCTTGGCGAGCAGCTTCATAATGATCGCCGAGACGGGCGCTGGGACATCCTCTAGCCGTTCCCCTGGCGGCACTGGTTTTCTGGCAATATGGCAGTGCACCCATTCCATCGGATCAGCCGCCGTGAAGGGCAGAACGCCCGTGAGCATCTGGTACAGCGTGACGCCGAGGGCGTAGAGATCGCTGCGGGCGTCGATCGAGCGATTCATCCGCCCGGTTTGTTCGGGTGCCATGTAGGCAAGCGTACCTGCGATGGTCTCGGGCGGCTCGGGCGCCTGCCGCTCGCGGGACAGGCGCGATGCGATGCCAAACCCAGTGAGCCGCACGTGTTGATCCGCGCAGTCCACTACAATATTAGCTGGCTTGATGTCTTTGTGGATGAGCCCGCGCTGATGAACCTTGTCCAGAGCAGAGGTAACAGCGATAGCAAGGCGCAAGAAGCGTCCTACCTCCATGGGCCCCCCGAGCAAACGATCGAGCGGCTCCCCGCCACCGAGATCATCGAGCACCAGTACGGTCCGACCGGCGTCGCGCATGAGGGCGAGCGGCCGCGCCGCCCATGCCCCGTCGAGTTCATCTTTCAGCTCGTATTCGTGCGTGAGGCGATCGAGTCTCGCCCGGGCCGGGTGGTCGGCGGCAGGCGCAACAAGTAGCACGGCGAGCCGGTTGCCATTGTCGTCCAGTCGCCAGCCGCGACTGAACACGCGCTCGCCGTCCTCCCACAACACCTCAGAGCCGCCGTCCGAGTACGTGACGTTCAGCGACTGCTGCACCATCCGTCAAACTCCGCCGTGGGGGCTTCGGCTTGAAGTCGGCTGATCAAGCTCTTCGCGCGCCACGCGCGCGGCCTCTCTCCGCCTCGAGAAATGGTACTCCATCACCAGAGAAATGCCAGCCTTCCCTTTGTCTTGCCGGGTAGGGCGGACGTAGATCCTTGTTCGTTTAGCACGATTACGAGCGATTTGCCCGGCGCGAGCTGGAACTCGGCGACCCGTTGCTGTACCGCGAGCGCCAGCTGACGCAGCTCACCGACCTTGGAAAGGAAGTCCTTCCGATGCCGGCGTGCGCACTGGCCTCGGCAGAGGCGAGTGCGTCGCAGGGCCCCAGGAGTTCCAACGCAGCTGATCTCAGCCGCCTTCCTGATGGCTTGCGCCGTGAACTTTGGCGTGGCGATGTCAACGAATACGTCGGCATTGAGCGACTTCATCTTGACCGCGTGCGAGTCGATGGTCGGCTCGGCCACCTCATAGGCGTCTTCGGCAACGATCATCGACGCAGCCTTGGCGCCGAGGCCATCCTTCAGGCGTTTGAGGTAATCCTTGCCGTAGTCGTCGTTCTGGTAGAGAACGGCGACTAGGCGTTCGGCTTTTCCTTCAAAATATACCTCGCCTAGATCCGCGCCTCGTTTTGATAGTTGGGCGACTAACCTAAAGTGCACGGGAAGTTCTGCGGATTATTCCATTTGGTCGCGCCGGTCTGCACGAACAGTTGCGGCACCTTTTTCGCGTTCATGTATTTCTGTGTGGCGGTGTTGGACGGCGTGCCAAGCGCACCGAAGATGAGGAAAACCTCTTCGCTCTCAACCAGTCTGCGCGCCCGCTCGACCGCTTTTAGTGGACTGTAACCGTCGTCATAGGAAATGAAGTTGATTTTGCGGCCGTTGATGCCGCCTTCGCAGTTGATCTCGCGAAAGTAGGCGGCCTCGGTCTTGCCTGTAGTACCGTAAGCCGACGCCGCTGTAGAGGTGATGTTGCCGATCTTGATTTCGGTGTCGGTTGCGCCGGCATCGTATTTCTTCTGGCAAATACGCTGCCTCCGCTGGCAGCAAGCATTATAATGGCGGTCGAAAACGCCGCCAATCGTCGTGCGACGAAGGACGTCTCGCTTCTCCTTATGAACCAATGAATGTGTCTATCGTTATTGTGGAGCCAGCGCTTCCAAAAGCCGACCCTGACCCTCGTTATCCAGTGGTTTCCAATGTGCTAGTTTGAAACTCGCGACCGGTTATTTCTAGGCTTGGCGCGGGGGCGCGGAACATTAGACCACGCCGCGTTCATTGTGCCACTCTGCGGCGCGGCCTGGCGGGTGAATTTGTTGAGTGAAAGCAAGGTGGAAAGCGCATGAGAGACTTGGCTGGACAGACCGCATTCGTGACAGGCGCTGCCTCGGGGGTCGGACTGGGGATCGCGACCGCGCTGTCACAGGCCGGGGTGAAGGTTATGCTCTGCGATATCGAACAAGAGGCGCTGAAAAAAGCGGTCGCGGACCTGAAGACACGGACCGACGTCGATGTCGACGGCGTGAACGCCGACGTCTCGCTCAAAGGCGAACTTCAGGCGGCAGCGGACGCGACCGTCGCCCGGTACGGCAGAATCCACATATTGGTCAACAATGCGGGCGTGGGCGGCGGCGGCACCTATGGTGAGTGGACTGATGCAGGCTGGAACTGGGTCCTCGGCGTCAACCTGATGTCGGTGATCTGGGGCTTCGAGATTTTCGGTCCGCTGATCGAAGCGCACGGCGAAGGAGGACAGGTTGTCTCCACGGCCTCCGTCGCCGGGCTGATTGCGGGACCAAGTTTGGCGTACGATGTGAGCAAATATGGAGTGGTGGCGCTGTCCGAGGGGATGCGTAACGTGCTCGCGCCGAGGAAGATTGGGGTCTCCGTTCTGTGTCCGGGCGTCATCCGCACGCAGATCATGAACTCTCGGCGCAACGTGCCGCAGCGATTTGCTTTGGCTGTCGGCCCCCCTCCGCCGACAGAAGGACCCCGCGCCAACTTCATCAAAGCATTACAGGAACGGATCAACCACGGCATTGATCCGCTGTATGTGGGCGAACTGGTTCGCGAGGCCATCGAAAACGACTGGCCCTACATTTTCACGGATACCGAGCACGAATCGTTCATCGACGACCGCTTCGCAGCGATCAAGCAGGGCTTCGACCGTATACGCGGACGAACGCCGCGACACTAGCTCTCGCATCTGCTCACAGCCTGGTGGCTCCCTGCCGACCTGAGCGCGGAGCGCCGTGGAAGTCTGTTTCCGGAAGATGAGGCGACGAAGATCATGCCAGCTGTCGAGATCAACGGTGGATCCCGGGATTGTCTGACATGCCCACCCTAATGCTGCTTGATCCCGATCAAGTCAATCGAGCCGCGGCAGCGCCGATCTGTTGAAAGACGAATACAGCATTTAGGTCTCCTTGTGCTCGTGGCGGTGCCGCATGCGGGCGGCGGACGGTGGGACTTAGCGCCGATCGCCTGTTGATCCATGTCGGCGCCAATTTGATGGTCTGCCCATGCCGTTGGCGCGTGCTACTACTTCGTTGATGAGCCAGCGGGGCTATCAGCCGCCTGCTTTGACTCACCAGCGTTCCGTCGGCTCAAGGCGCTCCCTGGACTTGAGGTCCGCTGGGCTAATCTGAGCGCCGGACCCAAGGCGCTGACTGACCGAGAGGCGCACGAACTAGCCCTCGCTGAACGTGATCCTTGGCTGGATCAGTACAGCGATAACCCCAGTCAGCAGACCAGCTGGCACATCGGGCTCGGCGACCAGCTCTTCGGCGCCACGCCCGACCGGAGGGAGATCACGACCGCGACCCATTGCAAGGGGATTCTAGTCACGAACTGCTCAAGATTCGTCTGATACAATGGATTTCGGGCGAGTTAGCCGGCCACGGATCGCGCATTCCACGAGGAGAGACGGATGCGTTTCCCAGAACAGTTGGGAAAAATAGCCGCTCGGCAGACTGACGGTTGAGCGGAGTGTGACGGAATCGACAATTTGAGCGCCGCCCCCACGTTTATGATGCATGCGCCCTCGCGCGTTCACGGGCTTCTCAGCGACGCTGGCGACGTTCGCGTCGGCGCTTCGCTCGCTCTATCGGCTGCGGCAACGCAGGCACCGGCGCGCCAGCCGTTTCTGTTGGGTCCTTCTCAATCGCAGGGTCTTGGCTTCGGTGCGCCTCCATGCGTCGAGCACGGCTCGCCCTTTGGCAGTGACCCTCTAAGCGCCATTTTGACGCTCAACGAGGCCGTCCGAAAAGATGTCCAGTCCGGGCACGCGCGCGGCCAGTCGCTTGGTGCGCTCGGCCCACTCCGTCCGCTGGTGGCGAGGATCGCCACATGCGGTTGAGGTCCGCCACCACAGCGAACCTGTCCGGGTAGCTCACCAAGATCTTCAACACCGTCACCTGCAAGTTCAACCCGCACCTCGCCCGATCAAGGCCACGTGTGTCAGGGCTTTTCGGCCGGTCTCCCGCAGCTTGTCCGGTGTCGTTCGCCGGGTCTTTGCGGCTTCGAGGATCTTGCAGACCAAACTGGGTGCCGCAGGGGATCCACAATCAATCCCTGAAACGGAACTCTCCGCGACCGCGAAGAGACGTTCACGTGCTCCCGGCCACTATAACGCGCGGCTATCGACTTCATGGCGTGACGTCATTTCCCATACGCCGCGCGCAATCTCATGCTGACGAGTGTGAGCGGCAACTTACGTCGCCACTCCGAGACCCGAGCAAAGGGTCCACAATCAGGAGGCTACAAATGGCAGTGAAGCAGCCGGTTCTTACGCCGCCCCACGGCGGTGAGACGGTGACGTCGAGCGGGGGCTCAACGCACGAGATCAAGGTGGAGAGCAGCCAGACTGGAGGCGAATATGGCACCATCCTGTGGACGGTGCGGGCCGGGGAGGAGCCGCCGCTGCACACCCACTCGCACGAGGACGAGCTGCTCTTCGTTGTGGAGGGGCAGCTGATCGCGCGAGTCGGCGATGCCCGCATTGAGGTGGGGCAGGGCGCCTACGCGGCTCTTCCCCGCGGTGTGCCGCATACAATAGAGGTGGTCGGCGATCAGGCCATCCTGCTGCTCAGCTTCGTGCCGGGTGGGCTGGAGCGCTTCTTGGTCCCTCGCAAAGGCGAGCAGCTCGATCCGGCTGCTTTCGGCCTGACGTTCCCCTAGGGCGGGGACCGGCCGCGCGGAGCCCGCGGCCGTGCGCCCGCTCGGCCCGGCGACAGGCCGCGCGCGACCCGCGCCGGCCGAGTGCGCCAGCGGTCTCCCGGTTCAAACCAACTAGCGCGCGGAGCGGTGAAATGCGCTAATGCGCCTGGTCGTCTGCAAGAATCCCGCTGGCCGAAGAGTACACACGGGGGGACCGACAAGTCGGTCGCGCCGCTGGTGTCTTGCATATTCGTGGCAGCGTCGCCAAACACCCAAGAAAAAGCCGATAGCCGCCAATTGTCGGAATAGCAGAGGACGATGCAGTGGGACTGCGCCGGTTCGCATAGACAACGCGGAGCGGAGTTCAGATGCCTACGGGCATCATAACGCGGGGTTATCAACTTCACCGTGACGTCATTTCTCATTCGTCGCGCGGAACTCCATGCTTGGCCGGAACCTTTCTTATCCATCGCACACCGGCTTAGCGTGTTGACGCCCGCTTTTGAAGCATTCCAAATTAGCGGGACGGGAATCTCTTTGGATCGAGTGCTGTAATCCGCTAATCAATGCAGCCGAATAGGCTAGGGCCGACGGAATGCGCCAAACAATTGGACGTGTACGGCATTCGAGCGCGCTAATGGGCGCGTTCATTGTACTGATTGGTCTCAGCGGATTTGCGCGCGCTGGCGGCCCCGCCAGCTCGGATGCAAGCTCATGGCGCGAGATCGAGACAAAATACATTTTCGGATTTACCACCGGCTCAGGTATCGGGATTGAAGGCGAAAAGGAGTTCACGACCGACACGATCGGCCGGTTTGGCAAGCGCGGCGGACGCTACAGTGCGACGGAGACGAAGTACGAGTTCGAATTCACCCCGTCTCAATTTGTGCAAATCGAATTTGGGGCGCTTGGATCGACCCATGACATCCGGAATGCTACTGATCTCGACGACCGTCGCCAAGTTGCGTTCAGCGGCGGGTTTGGTGAATTCCGCTACCTTGCGCTTGAGCGGACGTCGAACAACCCGCTGTCGGTGACGCTTGCATTCGAACCGACGGTTCGACTAGTCGATGAGACAAGTGGTGAGCGGGTTCACAACTACGAATTCGAGACCACTCTGAATGCTGACCTCGAGCTGGTCAGAAACCGGCTCTTCGCCGGCTTCAATCTCCTGTATGAGCCTGAATACACCCACACCCTGCTTGACGAGACCATCCGAGAAACGAAGCTCGGCGGCTCCGCCGCGCTGTCGTTCCGCCTCACGCCGAACGTCCTCATCGGAGCGGAAGTCTGGTATCTGCGTCATTATGACGACTTCGCGCTCTCGGCCTTTACGGGTGATGCCGTGATGCTCGGTCCGACGCTCTTCGTGCGGTTTACGCCAAAGATGTTCATGACAGCGGCGTGGAATACGCAAGTATGGGGTCGCGAAGTCAGCAGTCCGTTCTCGCTCAATCTTGCCGAATTCCAGCGGAATCGCGCCAAACTCAAATTCGCCGTCGAGTTCTAATTCCCTCAAATCCAGGGCTCAGAATGTACGTTTTGACCATGAGCAGGAAGCTGGTCTTCGCAACGCTCTGTACGGCTATGCTGCCGTTCTCTACAGCATCGGCGCAGCAGGCGACCGAAATCCAGATCTCCTACTCCAACGGGCAGTTTCAGCCCCGCGAGGTGCGTGCCCCAGCAGACAAGCCTGTCCTATTCCGGATCAGGAATCTCGAGGGCAAGGCGATGGAGTTTGAAAGCACCTCACTAAGAGTGGAAAAGGTCGTAGCCGCCAAAAGCCAAGGTGTTATCAACGTCCGCCCTCTGAAGCCAGGACGCTATGAGTTCTACGACGATTTTAACGAGAGCGCGCGTGGCGTTCTTGTCGTCGAATAGGCCCACGTCTCGTGCTCGCCGCGCTCATAATCGTTTTCCGCGAGGTTTTCGAGGCTGGCCTCATCGTCGGCATCGTGCTCGCGGTCACGCGTGATGTCGTCCACCGCGGTCGCTGGATTGTCGGCGGCGTGCTAGCGGGAATCGGGGGAGCTTGTCTTGTCGCGGCATTTGCCGGCGGCTTATCGCAGCTGTTCGCAGGCATGGGACAGGAACTGTTCAACGCCGCCATCCTCGGAATCGCCGTCGTGATGTTGACCTGGCACAATGTGTGGATGGCGAGCCATGGCCGCGAGATTGCCCTCGAAATGCGCGCGGTTGGCCACGCGGTGGCCGAGGGCAGCAAGCCGCTAGGGGCACTGGCGGTTGTGGTCGGCGTCGCGGTGCTGCGCGAAGGCAGCGAGGTCGCGCTGTTTCTCTATGGGGTCGGGACCTCCGAAGGCGGCTCGGCCCTGGGCCTTACCTTCGGCGGCTGCCTCGGCCTGTTGCTCGGGGTCGCGGTTTGCCTGCTGACCTATTTGGGCCTGGTGCGGATTCCACCGCGCGCGTTGTTCGCAACGACGACTGTTTTGATCACCCTCCTGGCGGCGGGTTTGGCGGCGCAGGCCGTCGCCTTCCTGGAGCGGGCGAACTGGCTAACGTCGCTCGACAGCGTCGTGTGGGACTCGGGCTGGTTCTTATCCGAAGCCAGCATTCCTGGCCGCGCCTTGCACACGCTGATCGGCTATAGTGATCAACCGACGCAAATGCAGCTCATCGTCTACCTTGTAGTTATCGCGGTTACTGGTCTTCTGATGCGGCTGACCTCGCGGGTGCGCGGTGAGAACGCTATCGCACCAGCCTAATGAACGTGAGATGGGTTCAGGGCCCGGCGCTTACAATGTAGCTTCGCGCGCGGATAACTGGAAGTTAACGTGTTTCTGGAGGCCGCAACGGCTACATAGGCGCGTGGATGACGTTTACCCAGCCACCCACGACATTCCATGAAGCGGGCGAGGGAAGTTCTGGAAGGTCCAAGGAGTTACTCTTCAACGTGGCAAGCTGAGCCGAGTTGAAGCCCGGCATAGTCGCACCGCTCGTTCCCCTTTTCCGCTCGGGCCCTCGCCGGTGTATCAGGAACCTCAATCTGCAACAGGACGGTTCGTGCCCCAATCTCCGACCAAGCCTTTCAGCGACGTGCTCTCCGGCGAGCGACAGGCTATCCCGCCGGTCTGGATGATGCGGCAGGCCGGCCGTTACCTGCCGGAATATCGCGAGATCCGCGCCAAGGCCGGCGGCTTCCTCGATCTCTGCTTCAATCCGGAGCTGGCCGCCGAAGTCACGCTGCAACCGATCCGCCGGTTCGGCTTCGATGCGGCGATCATCTTCTCCGACATTCTGGTGATCCCCTACACGCTCGGCCGCTCGGTGCGGTTCGAGGTCGGCGAAGGCCCGCGGCTCGAGCCGCTGGATGATCCGGCGAAGGTCGGAACGCTCGCCACGCAGGCCGACTTCGGCAAGCTCGCGCCGGTGTTCGAGGCGCTCAGCATCGTGCGCGGGGCGCTCGATCCCAAGATTGCACTGATCGGCTTCTGCGGCGCCCCTTGGACGGTGGCGACCTACATGGTCGCGGGCCACGGCACGCCCGACCAGGCGCCGGCGCGGATGATGGCCTACCGGCATCCGGAGGCCTTTGCGAAAATCATCGACGTGCTGGTCGACAATTCGATCGAGTATCTGCTGGCGCAGCTCGCCGCAGGCGCCGATGTGTTGCAGATCTTCGACACCTGGGCCGGCGTGCTGCCACCCGCCGAATTCGCGCGCTGGTCGGTCGAACCGACGCGGCGCATCATCGAAGGCGTGCGCGCCAAGGTGCCGGACGCAAAGATCATCGGCTTCCCGCGTGGCGCTGGCGCGCAATTGCCTGGTTACGTCGAAGCCACCGGCGTCAACGCCGTCAGCATCGACTGGACCGCGGAGCCGGCCTTCATCCGTGAGCGCGTGCAATCACGCGTCGCCGTGCAGGGCAATCTCGATCCGCTGGTGCTGATCACGGGCGGCACAGCGCTCGACCGCGCGGTCGACAATGTGATGGCGACTTTTGCGCAAGGCCGCTTCATCTTCAATCTCGGCCACGGCATCCAGCCGGAGACGCCGATCGCCCACGTGGAGCAGATGCTGAGGCGCGTGCGGGGCTGAAGAGAGATTCTTCCTTGCGGAGCGTCCTTCGAGACGCCCGCTTGAGGCGAGCTCCTCAGATGAGGACTTGTTTTGCGGAGAAAAGGGCGCTGAAACACAAGACCCTCATGGTGAGGAGCGCCGCCTTACGGCGCGTCTTGAACCATGATGCCGTGGAAACCGACTGCCTTCACCGAAACGAACGCGAAACCAACGCCATGCAAGGTAGAAAGCATTGTAGGATTTCGTCTGGCATGGCCCTAAGACCCACAGTGACCAATGAACTCGCCGCGAGCGTAACCGCATAGGCAACAATTGTGTGTGTAACGAACCAGCTCCGCTGAGCTCGGCGGTTATTCGATCAACGTTCCGCATCCTCTCGGTTCAAGGTGCTCAAGGATATTCTCGGGTGCATGCGCGCTTCCGACCAGAAAATCTTTTCGTGCTCGGATGCTTCGAGCGACCCGCCACGCTCTAGGCGATCGAGTGCGTTCCTCCGCTGACAAGCGGGCGCCCCGCGGGATAGAACGCCCCGCTGCGGCCGGTTGGTGGCCCAGCTCGCAGTCGAACTGTAAACCAACGGGTTGCTACGAGCGCGCCGCCGAACTCGCTGTCCACCTGACTGAGATCGGGAGCCGAACAAACCTCCTTCCGGCCGTCGCAGTTTTTCAGCGCGAATCGAGCAAAGTGGAGCCGTCGACTCAAAGACGAACACCATAAACCTTCGTATCGTTCCGTGCCCCCTTATTGGTGTCCGATGATTACCTATGTCCGATTGAGCTGCTGGCCCCGATGGTCTTAGGCTGCATGTGTTGGAGCGCACACGAGTTTATGAAGTGCGATGAGGAAAAAAGAGGATCGAGGAACAACTGTACTAAAACCAGAAGGAGACTGCGATGCCCTATTGCTCCGAAACTCCTAAGTCTGGCAGAGCCGCGCGATGCGCAGTTTGTGACGGCAAGTTTGGTCTCGTCCGACACTATTCGTGGCGAACCGGGCTATGTTCCAAGAAATGCGTCGATCGCTTCAGAGCTCGCAGGGAAAGTGACCGCGACTGGGTAAGCTGGCTCCCGATCGCCTTCAACCAACTGCCAGAGAAACGGCCGGGGCCATCATGACGCTCCGGAGCTCGCAATGCGGCACTGTGTGCTTGGAAGCAGGGCGGACTTTGCTCCGCACGGCTCAAGCGGTGATTGACTCTGTGATTGCGGCCCGGCTCAAGTCCCTTGCCGACGACTACCAGTCGCAGGATGAAAACGTTCGCGTCTCGATCAACCCAACGGCATCGGCTCGATCGGTTGCCAACAACTGAGGTGAGTGGCGTGCATGACCTGACGGGCTGCTTCGTCGCTCGTCTTCGGAAGAAATCGAGGCGATCTTTCGAACGTCCGGCGCGCGACCCCGGTCACGAGCAGTTTTATTGAACCGCCCGCACGGCTTCAAAGTTGGAGCTCAGATGGTAGATCTGAATGAAATGAGTATGGTCATATCATAGCGAAGCTGATTCACGAGGCAGCTTTTCGGAGGGAATATGGGCGAAGTCATTGCGTTTGTCCCACAATCTGAGCGCGAGCGAGTTCGCCCGATTCGGGAGGCTCGCGCGATCCACGACAGTATCTTCCCGCCGGAGCGGCAGGACAAGGCACTGACAAGTCACCAAGTAGGCGGCACCCCTGGTGACGAGGGCGAGTTATCATGATCAAGATCATCGCCGTGCTCTGCAGTCTTTCCTCTCCGGCAAATTGCCACGAGCAAATTGTCACCAACTCGGACTTCGCCGAGGTCTCGATGCAGTCCTGCCTGATGGGCGCGCCGCAGCTCGCCGACTGGATGAATCAGCATCCGGCCGAGCGCTTGGCCGCATGGCGCTGCGTAACTGGAAGACGGGATGGCAGGGGCGCTTAGATTAGAAGGCGGCGTTCGCTGGCCGTCCTCCGAGAATCCGGCGAACATGCTTTCCGTCAATGCGGAGCGAAGACAACTACGCTGTGCGCTTATCACGCCAGTTGTGAGCACGACGGAACGAAGCTAATCGGCGGTTCTTTTTTTACGACCTCCCCTCCAATCTCCGCGGCCCTGGCGATGATCATCTCCCGCTTGCAGTCTGGGTTAAATATCACCAGAGGCTCAGACGCCCCATTTTGCGCCCCTGGGCAATGGGCCGGAGGTAAAGTTGATCGCCGGGGCAACCGGCCGGCTTACCACTGCCCAAATCTCTGGCTAGACGCCGCGACGGTTCACCAACCGTGTGGCGGGATCGGAGCGAGGTGATCGGCTTGCGCAGCAATTCCTCTCGCCACGGCGCCGGGGCCAAAGTCCTGCATTGGCTGACCGTCATGCTAGTTCTCGCCGCTTATGTGCTGAGCACCGGCGACGGCTATTCGCTCTATGCCGCGGCCGCGGACGGGCTCCGCAGGGTTCATGAGGCGCTTGGGGTTGTCCTGTTCATTGTCGTCGTGCTGCGGCTGCTATGGCGCTTGATCGAGACTACGCCCGCGAAGCAGCCGATGTTGCCATGGATGGCTGCGGCCGCAAAGCTCGTTCACTTCGCGCTTTACGCGCTCCTCATCGCAATTCCGGCAACCGCGGTGCTCGGCACTTGGCTGGAGGGGATTCCCGTCACCCTTCCCGGATTCGACATCGCCCCCCTGATCGCGAAGGCGCATGGACTTGGGCAGCTGATCATGAAAATACACACCACCCTCGGCAACGCCATCCTCTGGATTGCCGCTGTGCATACAGCCGCGGCTCTCTTCCACCACTTCTATTTGCGCGACGACGTTCTTCAATCGATGACTCCGGGCGCATGAATGATTGTCTTGCCGCTTAGATCAAGCCATGGCCGCGCAAGTAGAGAGATCATTTTGAAACCCCTACCGCCCGCAGCTAGATCGAGAGCGAATGCGTTTGACGGAACCTACCACGGTCACATTCGAGCAGTGACGCGTGCTGCGGGTGTGGACGCGGCTAATAACGTCAAACGGTCGCGCGATCTTTTCGGAGCGACAGGAGGGCGCCGACTCGGCCGTCACTCTGGTCTTGAGGACTAAATCGGCTTCGAATTGTAAGGGCAGGGCTGTTGCCTACGGTCCTGGGCGCTGGGTCAGAGCTCAGCGCTGGCGCGTATAACAGGCCGTCGTCCAGGCGCTTCGATCGGGTACGGAAAATTTTCTGAGCCAGACCCGACAGCAGAGTCAACGTGATCTTCAATCGCGATCTGGTGATTGAACCTAGCAGTGACGGAGAGTAAAATGAACATCGGCGCCGAAGAGAGCTGAGCCGGTGACAATGAGGGTAAAACGCTTCGGCTGCCGTTTATTGTCATCTAGAAAAAGTCCCGAACTGCCAAAGTGCGAGGGCCCTCATACCTTGTCTTAAACTCGCTCGTTACTCCGATGCCGGCCCGATTTACGGCGGTTCATCGGTCGCTTCGACGAGCGAGAAGGCAGACTCGAAACGGAGATGCATAGCCTCCGACGTGAGGAAAATTCACAAAGAGCCGCAACCTGAACTCCTGGAACATCTTCTGGGCGGGAAGACCGCGACCCACCCCGACGATCGGCCACGCTTGAGCCGGCCGCCTTTCCGGAGGAGGCGCTCGGGCGACGGGGTTGTGGTCGATGCATGCCTTCACGTGGCTGAATAGCTCGACGCTTAGCAAGCCGGCGCTGCTGCAGCATCCCGGGACTTGCATTCAAACGCGGCGCAAGGTTTGCTGCACGGCGCGGGGGGCCTCATGCCTAACCCGCTGTGCGCGTGTGCAATCCCGGACGCCTCACGACCGGCTCTTCAGGCGCGTCAAAGATTGACGTCGTGAGCAGGACAGCGGCAGCGAGGATCCAGTAATACGACGCGTCGAGCCAACCGAATTTGAGGGCAAAGGGTAGGATCACAAACACCACCCCAAGGGCGCGATCGAGCCGAAGGTGCAGCCAGTAGGGGATGATACGGACGAGACCGGTGGGATGGTCGGTTGCAGCGGCCAAGAGCAGCGCGGCAACACCTACGACAACGGAAAGCCACATCGCGAGTGGTTCGCTCTGGCCCAGGTTCAGCACGAATGGCGCTGCGATCAGGACGATCGCGGCGGGATAGTCGATCAGGTAAGCGTGGACAGATTTGGTTATGAAGCGGAACGACATCAGTGACTCCTACGTGCTTTGCTGCTCGTGCCGCCGTATGCCAGCAAGCACTCTGCACAATCGTCAAGGGTCAGCCCGTTAGACACACAGGAAACCTATGACAGTACGCCAAGCATTAGAAGTGCCTGGTCGTTATGGTTTCCATTCCACTCGCTCGGGGCACGCCGCCAGAGGCGTTCAGTTCGTGTGTCCGATGCCCACGAGGGCATGAAGGCCACCGTCGCAAATCTGCTTAAATCCGGCTGGCAGCGCTGCTGTTTCGACTTCATGCGCGATGCATTGGCGCATGCCGCAAGACCGGACGGCGCGTCGTCTCCACCTTCCAAACTGTTTGCCCGGGACGATGCCGAGGCTGCCAAGATGCAGTGGCGCGAGGTCGCCGATCAGTTCCGCCACAAGCTGCCGAAGCTTGCGCCTTTTCGAGGCGGCGGAGACCGACGTGCTCGCCTACACGACCTCCCGCCGCAGCACCGGACCAAGCTGCACTCCACCAACCCGATTGAGGCCTCAACGGCGTGATCAAGCGGCGCACCGAGGTGGCCGGCATCTTCCCCAACGAGAACGCCGTCGTTCGCCTCATCGGCGCGATCCTGCTCGAACAAAACGAAGAATGGGCGGTTCACTGTGCCCGTTATGACAATGGAAGCAGTCGCCGTTGCGCGATGATTCGAGCGTCAGCCTCACGGCTCTCGCCAGCTGACCTGCCCGGCTCTCGCCGGAAACGCGGTGATCCGCCGCCAGCTAAACCACACCACGGGACGCAATGGGCACATTGCGTTGCGCGGCATCGTAGCGGATCGTATTTCCACTTCGAAGGGCTCGCCGTGCTGGATAGGGATGCCGGGACCACACCAATCGATTTGCAGCACGGGTTTCGATCAACATTAAAGAAGGTGTGTGGGGTCTCCAACGGGGGTTATTGCTTCCAAACTGCTGCGCATCGCCGAATAACCGCTCAAACAGCGGCCACAGTGCCGGATGTTGAGCCGCGAATCGTTGATCTCGAACGCGAGCATCTACGGCACCACAGCGCCACTCTTGCATCTTGAGCGCCTGCTGGCGTAGCCCGCGCGACAGTCTGTCATCCCGCCGATCGCGGCAGTTCGAGCTCCGCAAGTAGCTTGCCCCCCAGCACAGAACATCGAGCATAGTCTGTCATTGGGTTTGCTCTTTTGACCCGGTAAGACGAACCGATCCCCGCCTGCGGGTCCGCATGTTGAGGTTCGCTCTCTGGGCGGCGCTCACCTCGGGCGCGTTGAGAGCTGAGGTCGTCAGCAAGACTGCTGCGGCGAAAACCCAGAAATAGCCGGCGTCTGGCCCAGTGACATGGAAAGCGGAGGGGGCATTGATGGAGATCACACCCAATGCGCGGTCCACCCATTGTAGCGAGGCACGGAGGACTCGGACGAGCGCCGTCGAGTGGTCCGTGAATGCCGACAGCAGCAGTGAGACGCGGGTCACCACCGAAAGCCACAGCGCGACGGGACTGCTCTTGCCTAGCTTGAGCAGGAATGGCGCAACAATTAAAACGACGGCGACAGGACAGTCGATTAGGTACGTGCGGATAGATTTTGTGATGAAGCGGAATGACATGGCGGAACTCCTGCATGCTGGGCTGCTAGATCGAGTTGTCGGGACATCGAAAATAGGGGCTTGTGATCTGGGCGACCCGTGCTGCCACCAAATATCGATAAGGCGTATAAAGAGCGTATTCCCGTCCGCGCGAGGTTAGAAATGTCGGATCGTTATCGTTTTCATTATCTCCAGCCGCCCGCTCTAAAGCTTTCAGACGCCAGGGCGCCCCGCGCGGTCGGTTAGACCAGCGCTCGAGTAGAAATCTCTTCCGCTCGAACGCTCCCGGGTTGCCACGCTAAGTCGTGCGAACGTAGCACCGGCGGGGCAGGGGCCTTCCATCCCATCGATTTTGAGCAAATCTCGTTCTGAACGCGTGTTCACAGTTGATCCAAAGTCGCACTCTTTTTGTCACCGGTCAGTTACTCCGGGCGCCGCCATCGTCGATCTGAAAACATCGCGTGAACTGCAACTTGCTCGAGGCAACCAGCGGGTCAGCCGCATGCCACACCGGCCACCGCGGGCGCAACGCCGCTAGCGACAGCCGTGGCGCCGGACCAGATGCCTACCGCACGGACTCTCTTGTCAGTGGGCAATCGCTGCTCGTGCACCGAAAGGCCGTCAGGCAGGATCAAGCCTTCGCCCAAACCTTGCAGTGACCGGCCGACGATGAGCCGGCGCGGAGCCAACCACGGTGGCGCCGAGGCGTGGAGATCGGCCCCGCGAGGACGGCCCGCGCAGTTCGGCGTTCATCAACCAGTGCACTTGGAACGGCGACAGGGCCATGTCCGCCAATCGCCGCGAGGGGACCATGATGACGGCGCTCCTGACGAACATAAGGCAGTTGCCCACGCTGCATGCGGAGAGCACGTTTGTGCTGTGCCCGACGGCCTAGGCTTTTAGAGCGGCAGGCGGTGGTCGGCCGGCATCAGGGACGCGCTGCTCACGACGTAATCCTTCAGGTTTAAGTCGAGCGCTTCGCGGGCGCGAATTCATTGGCCAACAGCTTGAAGCCGGGCCGCCGCATCCCTTGACAAATCACTCTCTCGGCATCAATGCAACCTCAAGCAGACTCTTCCTAAACCGCTATCGCTTCCGGCCCGCGCTGCAATCCCAACGCTGGACGAACATTGCCAATTGCACATGCGTATAGCATGGAAACTGGGAATGGCACGGTGCCGTTCCTCAATCCATTCTAGGTCGAGGCGAGTTGCGCAGTCCGTTGCTGCAGCACGCTGCCCGCAGAACCGCAATAACCATGGTCTATCAACTCTATGCCGCGAGATGATTTCCCTCACCGCTGGGCGACCGCCATCGTGTGAGACCGCATTTGCGGCAAAGGCAGTGGAGGATCGTCCGGCGCTTTGATCGCCAGATACCGGAATGAGGAGTGCGATACTGAGGCTGCAGACTAGCGACGTCTCTCTTGCTTTTGCATGCGCTGTGGCGGCTAAATCCATTTGCTTAGCGATCAGGCGAGCGGGTCGGCGCCATCCTGTGTAACCGCCTGCAGTTTTTTGCGACGGTGGACAATGCGGCCGGGGCAAATCGAAGCAGTATCGTTGGACGGTCGGGAAAACACGGAGGCGCTTGTTGAAAAGCTCAGCTTCATGATCGCCTACGGCTCCGATGCGCCGGTGGTCTCCGTAGTCACCGGAGCATCGCCAATGACGATCCCTCTATCTCCAGGCAACCAGCTTTGTTCTCAATCCCAAGAGCCGGATCGTGACTCCGTCTATTCGGCCGTCTGGGTCTGGCCCGCGACCTCAAGCCTTCGGCAAAACTAGTGAGGAGCAGCGGCAAACTATGGCGAAGGTGAATGAATGGCGCAAAAACATGTAGAGTGCCGCAGCTGCGGCGTTATCGATCCAGACCCCTGCCCTCGAGAGTTCGGGCGGAAAGCGCCGGCTCCATGCCGACGCATGGTGCTCACGGCCTGTGTGCTCGCGTCGTCGATGGCGTTCATCGATGGGACAGCGCTGCCCGTCGTGCTGCCGATATTGCGCGCCGATTTCGGTGCTGACCTCGTCTCCGTCCAATGGGTTCTCAACGGGTATATGCTGGCGCTCGCCTCCCTGACATTGATCGGCGGGGCGCTCGCGGATGTTTATGGCAAGGCGCGCATGCTCACCCTCGGTTGCGTCCTGTTCGCTCTGGCGTCCGCGGCTTGCGCGTTGGCGCCTTCGCCCGCATGGCTGATCACTGCCCGGGTGGCGCAGGGAGCGGCCGCAGCGATCGTCACACCTGCAAGTCTCGCCCTGATCGGAGCAACCTATCCGCGCGCAGAGCGGAACCGGGCGATCGGCGCATGGGCAGCGGCATCCGCTCTCACCACCGCCGGAGGTCCTGTCCTGGGCGGCTGGCTGACCGAGACCTTTGGCTGGCCATCCGTGTTCTGGATCAACCCGCCGCTCGCGTTCGTAGCAGTGGGAGTTCTGCTAGTCTTCGCGGGCAGAGATGACCTTATCCAGCGCCGGTTCGACGGGATTGGCGCAGCGATCCTTGCTTTAGCGCTCGGGACACTCACCTGGGCGCTGAGCCAGATCGGACCAAGTCAAGCTCGGGCCGCTGCAAACGCACCAGCCCAATCCGTGACGGTGCTCACGATAGTCGCCGGGTTCGGCGTTCTCGGGTTCGCCGTCTACGCGTTGTGGGAGCGCAGAAGCGAGCATCCGATGACGCCACCCCGCCTGGTGGAGAACCGCACCTTTCTCGGGCTGAACGTTGCGACGCTGATGATCTATATGGGGATTTCGATCGTGTTCTTCCTTCTACCTTTTGACCTCGTCGACCGCCGCGCCCTGTCGTCGACCGATGCCGGGCTGGCGTTCCTGCCTTTCACGCTCGGCGTGGGGCTGTTGTCGAATGTCTTCGGCGGGTTGGCCGACAAGATTGGCACGCGGACCATGCTTATCGCGGGACCGGCAGGTGCCGCGCTCGCCTATGTCTGGTTGGCGCTCGGTCAGAAAGAATCTTTGATGCTCGGCGTGATCGTACCCATGACGCTGCTTGGCCTGTCCTTCGCGGTGCTCGTGGCACCGCTCACCGCGTCCGTCATGTCGAGCGTTGACCAGACGGATGAAGGGCTCGCCTCCGGCATCAACAATGCAGCGAGCCGGGTTGCGCAGCTTGCAGGTGCGGCATTAGCCGCCGGTGCCGCGTCTTTCGACTCCGGCTACGAGATCGGTCTCGCCGTAGCCGCTGGGACCTCAATCTGCGGAGCTTTTACAGCCGCAATAATCGCCATGCCGGCCGACACGAAAGCGGCCGGCTCGGGAGGCGTCTAGACCCATGGAATTCAACTAGATTCGATATTGGCTTGCCAGATGCCCTCAAGTTCGCCGAGCCATTCGGAGCGGAGTGTCTCGATCCAGGCTCAGACGCACCAGGCGCTGGAACACGAGTTGCCCGGAAGCCGGACTATCGCGATGTTCGCGACGCCGCGAGCCTTTGACGCTGGCGCCGTGAACGCCATCCTCGGACTTGATTACCGGATTCGTTAGCCGCAGGCCTCGGCCGGAAGGTCTGCTGGATTTCAAGAAGATCGGTGCGTTGACGGGCAGATGCACTCACGCCATCGCATCCTCAGGGGGAATGCTGAACGATCATAGAGGGGTGGCAGTTGCCTTCCTAGTTAGTCATCTGGATGACCGAGGGACGCTAAACTCTTTCAAATACATGTTGGCCAGCGGCGGCGTGAGGAGCCGCACGCCGCCAAGCTTTGGGGTCACGACGAGCGTGGCCAGCCGGACCCTAAGAGAAGCTCGGACAGTAATGGTAGGATAGCTCCAATATCATCGCCAATCCTTGGGGTGTCATCGACGGCGGTGATCTGATCGTGGATCGTCCGGAGGTCGGCGCCGACTTCCTTACATGCAAGCGCAAACCCTCGGGAGCGCAGAGGACTTTGTCAATACGGCGGACAAGTCGGCAAGTCGGCCCAGGGGGCTGTCGCAAAGGCGCCGACGCGCGGTCCGGGCGCACAACCTGACCTGTAATATCCGTAGCCGTAGGCTCGATAATATGAATTATAGATTGGATCGCCCCAATACGAACTATAGGCGGGATAACCCCAGTTCGCATCATCGGTCGGATAGCCCGAGTACGAAGGATCAGGATGACCCCGCCGCGCCTGATAGCGCACGTCCATCGTCAGGGCCGGTCCCGCCGCTCTAATCGACGTACCATTAATCGGCGCAGCAGACGACTGGGCGGTGGCGGTCACTGCAAGAGGTACAGCAATCGCGAGGGCAATCGCGAGGCTGCGGACTTGAATCTTCATGAGTAGCTCCTGTTCGTTCTACCCCCCGGCAAGAATGACGTTGCAAGGCCGGCGAGGGAAATCACCTCTGGCCATAGAGTCGATAGACGATCATTATTGCCGCCGCGCCGCATGATGCCCGAACGAGGACTCTCAACGACTGCGTCTGCAAATACTTCCATTGCCGCGATCGAGTCCCATTTTTAACTCTGCATATTGCGGTGACGCGGTTAACAATGAAGCTGTTCTTTCATACCCAGGTCTAGCGGTAGCACGGAGCTAGGTCCCCGACCCACCACTCGATCCGAGCAGACCCGGACGTTACGTCGCACTCGGCCCTTCGGCCACCTCCCGCGTTTTCCGCTTTTGTGCCGCTGTTGAGGGTTACGCCCATCTTGCTCGGCCTAAGATATTGCCTATTGAGGGAGGCGGACGAGACGTACTGTTTCACATCAACGGTCTTCTCCGATTCTGCTATCGTTCCTTCGCTTCATGTCGCGAGTGCCAGTTTGCCGTTTCGCTAAGGCTTCGAGCTGATAACAATTCCGATCCTATGAGCGAGCCCGGCCTCTTCTCGGTATCGCGCCGATCCTGTGTTCCTTCGCACTTGCCAAGCTGTCCCTCATAGTGACAATCGCCGTTCTGGCTTTTCGTAAACTCCTCGTCGGCACGTACCAAAACGCCCGGAGGCGCTCCCACCATTTTTCCTGGGCGCATCCGGGCAGTGGTGTTGCGTTCGCATCACATGAACGCTCCGAGCACTCTCGGAGGTGTTCGATACGACCGGATGGAGTTTAGACCGAGCCAGCCGGCGCAACGGCGGGAAAGTCCTTCTCGGGATCGAACACATTGTTGAAAAAGTTCGTCAGGGAGTACATGGCCACGAGCGCGACGATCTCAATGACATTCGCATCCGTGTAGCCGGCATTGCGGACGGTCTTCAGATCGGCGTCGCTGATCTTGCCGCGGGTCTCGGCGACTTTGCGCGCGAACTGGATCCCGGCGTCCCGCTTCGGGTCGCTGGCGTGACCCATCCGAGCGAGAATTATTTCATTGGCCGGCAGCTTGGCCATATGATCGGCCGTAAAACTATGAACCGTCAGGCAATAGTCGCAGCCATTCACTTCGGACACAGCGAGACCGATGCTGTCACGCGTCTTCACGTCGAGCGACTTGCTCAAGGAGCCGAGCAGGGCGGCCCATGCGTTGAACGCGATCGGGCTTGCCGCGAAAGTCGCCATCATGTTCGGCGTGAACCCGATGTTCTTGGTGAACATGTCGAGGGTCGGTTTCGATTCGGGTGGCACTTGTTCCGGCTTTAGAGCTGCAATCCTGGGCATCATGTTCTCTGTATTTCGGTGGCTTCACTAATAATCAGACCAGATTCAACACTTCAGCCAAAGGCCGCCGCGGCTTCTGTGGCCAGTTTCCCGGACGCTCGGCCCCTACGGACAACAGCATGACCGGTACTTCATCCTTCGTAAGCGCGAACTCGCGGTGCACTGCTTCCGCATCGAAACCGATCATCGGGGTCGAACCCAGGCCTAGCGAGCGGGCCGCATAAATCATCGCCGCCGCGCCGAAGGTGCCGGTGCGTACGGCCTCGTCGCGCTGGCGCTGCGGGTATTCCATGTACAGGTCCCGTGCGGGGATCTCCCATTCCGGCACCATCTTTGCCGGCATGATGCCCTCTTTTACCAGCGGTGCCAGACGGTCGGGTACTACGCTAGAGTCGGCCAACTGGCCGCAGATGATGAAAGTAACAGCCGCCTCGGTGATCGCGGGCTGGCTCCAAGCGATCGGACTGAGGCGAGCCTTGGCTTCCGGCGTGCGCACCGCGATGAAGCGCCAGTTCTGCAAGTGGAAGGATGTCGGCGCGGTGGTCCCGATTCGAACCAACTCGCGGATTTGGTCGTCGCTCAACGTGGCGGCAGGGTCGTAGTACTTCGTGGCCCGGCGGCTCAGGATGCATTCGATGACCTCATTGGTCATAGTTCTTCTGCTGGTCATAGTGATTCCGTTGCTCAAGTTGTTGTTCTGCGTGCGGGAATAGGCTGAGATAATGAGGGCTTTTGCTCCTTTTACTGGAAATGCTACGGAGCCCGCTCGGTAGTTTCCCACGTTGCTCCGGCTCTTCCGATAGGACGCGCCCGGCCACGTGCATCGAAGGCGCACGTCGTTCAGGGGCGAGTGCGGATGATCGTCTTCCCGTCGATGCGCTCGGTCGGATTGAAAGCGGCGACGGCGTCATCGAGGATCGAGACGGTGCCGATGTTCGTCCGCAGTCGCCCGTCCCGCACCCGCTGGACGATTTCAGTCAGTTGGGCACGATCGGATTCGACGACGAAGTCGACCGCCAAGGCGTCGGCAGCGCGCGACGCCTCGCTCGGCCCGACGATGGACACCAGCGTTCCTCCGGCTCGGATCAGGCGGGCGGAACGCTTCCCGATGTCGCCACCGATTACGTCGAACACCAGATCGACTCCGCCGACGTCTTCCAGGACGTCGTTGTCGAGGCTAACGAACTCATTCGCGCCGAAGTCGAGCGCCTTCTGACGATGAGCGCCACGCCCGGTGCCGATGACGTAAGCGCCGACCTCTCGTGCGAGCTGTGTCACGATTGATCCGACTGCGCCGGCCGCGCCGTGCACGAGAACGCTCTGCCCTGCCTGAAGGCGGCCGTGCACAAAGAGCCCCTGCCACGCCGTGAGGCCCGAGATTGGCAGACTCGCGCCTACTATGAAGTCGACGTCACCCGGGAGCGGGGCGAGGTTGCGCGCCTCCATTGCTACATACTCCGCCAGGGTGCCATCGCGATACCAGTCGGCGAGGCCGAACACCCGCTGTCCAACCGACAACCCCGTTGTGCCATAGCCGAGGGCGGCGACCACTCCGGCCAGCTCGTGTCCGGGAATCGACGGTGTTCGGTCACGATCGAGGCGGTCGGTCCATGTAGAGGGCCACTCCAGCTCAGTCGGGACGAATCCCGACGCATGAACTTGAACGATGACGTCGTTGATCGCCGCTCGCGGCTGGGGCCGATCCACGAGCCTCATACCCGCAGTTCCCGCCGCCTGGTCCGTTACGACAATTGCCTTCATCATCGGCCTCCCTGTGTGTGGTGTGTCGTCATTTTCAAGTTCTCTTGCTGACGAGCAAAAGTACGGTCGTGAAAAATCGATGGTCTAATGACGGGTGGCTATGCAATCGATGCCATGGACGCGAAAGCCCAGAGCGCGTCGGCGGAGCGAATGCCCCGCGGGGCATCGCGCGCCGCGAATTGAAGACCCTGCGGGTATGACAGACTGCGATGCCCCGGTGCTGTGATCGACGGCACGAGAGACGGTCAATCCGGAGTAATATTCGGAATCGGGAGCAGAGCCACGTCATCCTCGTAGCTGGCCTGAGGGCTTTCTAGGTGGCCGGAGGTTGTAACGTCCAGACGTGTGGTAATATCCGCACCAGAACCGAGAATTTGGCCTACGGGACAGAGGTTTGCGGCTTCCAGCAAGAATGTGCGCTGCTGCGCGTCGAGGTCTCCTTCAAGCACCACGGTGCGCTCGAACGAATCCTTTTTGCCTCGGAAGCCGTGATGGAAGCTGACACCCACCTTCACGCGCTCCAGCGGTAGTTTCTGGCGCTGAGCCTGGAAACGAACGCTCATAGCACTGCATGCGGCAAGAGACGCGCTGAGAAGGTCGTAAGGATTGGGTCCACAAGAATTGTGGCCGATGCCATCTGGGCCGCCGACAGCAAACCGAGATTCGCCGACATGGCAAATCAGCGCGCTATGATTGGTGGGGTCGGTTGCGACAACAACTTCGCGAATCTTGGTCACGATTAGGTCCCGATCCTTCGAATGATTGATCCATCGACTTCGACGAGCTTGTCCGCCAGTGACCGCAGGAAATAGATGTTAGCTGTGGTGGGAGATCCCAGCCTTGCGTCCACGCAAGCGAGCGCGTTCAGCAGGTAAGTCCGAAGGTCCTTCAGGTAAAGTTATCATTTCCATAATCGCCAGGAATGCTCCGTCGAGCGTATCGACGTCCGGGTGAACAACTGCATCAATGCGCGTGGCGGGCCTAGGGTCCGTCCGGTCACGAAGAATGCATTAAGTTCCAGTCAGCCGAAGTCCCAGAACGTGGACGAGCACACCGCTTTCCACACTCGGTCCTCAAACGATGCGTGACCTTCTTCAGTGATGGTTGCGCCAGTTAAGTCTCAGGAGGACGCAACGAAGCCCGTCGTACGAGCTTTGCTCGGAGCCCTTGACGCGACTTCGCGGCGGCATCGATACCCGATGACTGCACGCGGCCTGGAAGCAGAGTAACGCGGCGCCCTCGAGTGCGGTGCGGCTTCTGAGGTCCCTCGCTAGGCGTCGTGCTCGCGGGTCGAGCGGCAATAACGGCCGTTTATCAACTCCATAGCAAGAGGTGATTTCAGTCGCCGACGTTGCAAGGTCACTCTCCAAAGTATCGTCGAGGGATATTTACGGTTTCGAGGTTCGGCACCCGGACCAACATGGGAATCTTTGAGAGTGGGTCGACATGCTAAGCAACGATGTATTCGAAATCCTCGCTCCATGGGCACGCTGACACTGCGACCTCCGTCCTTAGCGGCGGCGGAACCTCCCGTGTGTAGTTCGTTTCGTCGCCTTCGGTGCAGCGGCGCGCCGATCGTTCTGCTGCTTGCGTTGGCGCTCGTTGGCTGCCAAGACAAGGCGCAATCGCAGGCGGCCGCGCCTCCGCCACCGTCGGTGACAGTCGCGCAACCGGTGAAACGAACAGTCACCGACTGGGATGAGTTCACCGGCCGGTTCGAGGCGATCGAGGAGGTTCAGGTCCGCGCTCGCGTCGGCGGCTTCATTGACAGGGTCGCGTTCACGGATGGTGCGATCGTTCATGCAGGCGATCTGCTTTACATCATCGATCCACGCCCGTTTGAGGCGGTCGCGTTGCAAGCCCAGGGTCAACTCGACGACGCGCGGGCCAAGGAAGAGCTTGCGAAGCGTGAACTCGACCGTGGCCTGACCCTGGTTCAAACTAGCGCGGTCTCGCAGCAGGTCGTCGACCAGCGCCGTCAGGCGTTGCAGGCGGCTCATGCGGCTGAGACGCAGGCCGAGGGTACATTGAAGGCCGCCCAGCTCAACGTCGAATTCACCCATGTGCTGGCGCCGATCACCGGCCGCGTCAGCCGTCATCTAGTGACCCCGGGCAATCTGGTGCAGGGGAGCGAAAGCGGCGCGACCCTGCTGACCTCGATCGTGTCGCTCGATCCGATCTACATTTATTTCGATGTCGACGAGCCGACCTATCAACGCAACAGCAAACTGTGGTTTCAAGGCAGGCGGCCGAGTTCGCGCGACACCGCGAACCCGGTGCAGGTGTCGTTGACCGGCGAAACGAAACCCTCACATGAGGGCAAGATGGACTTCCTGGACAACCGGCTCGACGTCTCCACCGCGACGCTGCGCAGCCGCGCCATCATCCCCAACAAAGATCTCTCGATCCTACCCGGCCAGTTCGGCCGCGTTCGCCTGATCGGCAGCGCGCCCTATGAGGCGCTGCTGATTCCGGACGTCGCGGTCGCAACCGACCAGTCGCGAAAGATCGTGTTCGTGGTCAAGGACGACAATAGGGTGGAGGCAAGGCCGGTGGTGCTCGGGCCTCTAGATGACGGCCTGCGGGTGATTCGCGAGGGCCTGAACCCGGAGGACCACGTCATCATCAACGGCATTCAGCGCGCCCGCGTCGGCGCCAAGGTGACGCCAATCATGTCGCAAACGCTGGGGGGCGACAAGACTCCGCCAGGTGCCACACCATGAATCTCGGAAGACTTTCCATCAACCAGCCTATCCTCGCGATGGTGCTGTCGATCGTGCTTCTGATCGTCGGCACGATCGCCTATCAGACGCTGCCGGTGTCGGAATATCCGCAAGCAGTGCCACCGACCGTCACTGTGACCACGCAATATCCTGGCGCCTCGGCGCAGACCGTTTCCGACACCGTTGCTGCTCCAATCGAGCAGGAGATCAACGGGGTCGAGGACATGCTCTATCTCTACAGCCAGGCGACCTCTAATGGTCAGCTCACGATTACCGTCACCTTCAAGCTCGGCACCGATCTCGACAAGGCCCAGGTGCTGGTGCAGAACCGGGTCGCAATCGCGCAGCCCCGTTTGCCGGAGGAAGTCCAGCGCAACGGCGTCGTCACCCGCAAGAACTCGCCCGACATCCTGATGGTCGTGTTCATGCTGTCCCCCGACGAGAGTTTCGACCAGCTCTACATCTCAAATTACACGCTGCTGCAGGTCCGCGACCAGCTGTTGCGGCTCGACGGCGTCGGTGACATTCAGATGTTCGGTGCGCGCGACTACTCGATGCGGCTGTGGCTCGACTCGGAGAGGATCGCCAATCTCGGCCTGACCTCGACCGAAGTAATGGCGGCGATTCGGGCGCAGAACCTGCAGATCGCTGGCGGCCAGATCGCGGAGCCGCCGATCGCCGATCGCGCGTTCCAGCCAAATCTCGTCTTCACCGGCCGCCTCAAGGACATCAGGCAGTTCGAGGACATCGTGGTGAAGGCCGGCTCGGACGGCCGCACGGTGCGGCTGCGCGACATTGCCCGCGTCGAACTCGGTGCGCTCTCCTATGCCACCAGCAGCCGCATCCTGCGCAAGCCGGCGGTTGCAATGGTAGTGACCCAACGGCCCGGATCGAACGCGCTTGCCACGGCGAAGGCAATCTCTACGACTATGGTAAAGCTGAAGGAGAGGTTCCCGAAGGGGCTCGACTACAATATTGGCTACAACCCCACCGAATTCATCGCCCAGTCGGTACACGAGCTGATCAAGACGGTCTACGAGGCGATGGCGCTCGTCGTCATCGTGGTGCTGGTATTCCTGCAGGGCTGGCGACCTGCGATCATCCCGATTATCGCGATCCCGGTGTCTCTGGTAGGTACCTTCGCGGTAATGGCCGCGCTCGGATTCTCAATCAACAATCTGACGCTGTTCGGGCTTGTACTCGCCGTTGGCATCGTGGTCGATGACGCGATCGTGGTGGTCGAGAATGTCGAGCGACATCTCCGGAATCGTATGAGCCGGCGCGAGGCGGCGCTTAAGACCATGGGGGAGGTCGGCGGCGCACTGGTTTCGATCGCACTGGTGCTCTGCGCGGTGTTCGTGCCGACAGCTTTCCTCGGTGGCATCTCCGGGCAGTTCTTCCAGCAGTTCGCTGTCACCATCGCGGTCGCAACCGCGATCTCCTGCTTCTGCTCCCTGACGCTCTCACCCGCGCTAGCCTCGCAGATCCTGGTCCCGCATGAGGAGAAGCGGTCGGCTGCGCGTTGGAACCTAATCGCGCGCGGCTGGTCGGCCTTCACTGGTGTCTTCAACCGTGTGTTCGATTGGCTGTCGAATGGCTATGCGGCTGTGGCATTCCTGGGGATCCGGCATTCCGCGCCGATGCTGTTGCTCTATGTCGCGTTGATCGGCAGCGCCGGCTGGCTGCTCGCGACCACCTCGCAGGGCTTTATCCCTGCGCAGGATCGCGGTTACCTCATCATCTCGGTGCAGTTGCCGGGCGCCGCGTCGCTTGCGCGAACCGCTGCGATCGTGCGCGAGATCGAGCGGATTGCACTGGATACGCCGGGTGTCGTCCGGGTCGCGGCGTTCAGCGGCTTTTCCGGCGCAACTCGCACGCAGGCCGGCAACGCCGCGGCGTTGTTCCCGGTGTTCGACGAGCCGGAGGCACGGCAGAAGAAGGGGTTGACGGCGATTGCAATCACGGCCGATCTGCGCAAGCGGCTGTCGACGCTCCAGGGCGCTTTCATCATCGTCATTCCACCGCCCGCGGTGCCGGGCATTGGCACCGGCGGCGGCTTCGCTATCCGCATCCAGGATCGACAAGGGCGCGGTCCCGAACTGCTCGCGGCTGCGACCAACGAACTCGTCAGAGCCGCGCAGAAGTCGCCAAAGCTGATCTCCGTGTTCTCGCCTTATTCGGCGAACACACCGCAGCTGTTCGTCGATGTCGATCGCGTAAAGGCGCAGAAGCTCGGCGTGCCCATCGCCAGCATCACCGACACGATTGAAACGTACTTTGGCTCGACCTATGTCAACGACTTTAACCTGTTCGGGCGGACCTACCACGTCACGGCGCAGGCCGACCTGCCGTTCCGGAAGGAGACCAGCGATCTTGGGCGGCTGCGCACCCGCAACGCTGTCGGCGACATGGTGATGCTCGGTAGCATCGTGGACTTCAAGGACATTTCCGGGCCCGACCGTGTCGCGCGGTACAATCTATACTCAGCGTCCGAGGTACAAGGTGAGCCCGCGCCAGGTGTGAGCTCGACGACCGCGCTCGACACCATCCAGAAGGTCGCCGACGAAACGTTGCCGAGCGGTTTTTCCCTCGAATGGACCGATCTATCCTATCAACAAGTGACGGGCGGCAATGCCGGTCTCTATGTGTTCCCGATCTGCGTGCTGTTCGTCTATCTCGTGCTCGCCGCGCAATATGGCAGCTGGACGTTGCCGTTTGCGGTGATCCTGATCGTGCCGATGTGCCTGTTTGCCGCGACGATCGGTGTGCGTATCCTGGGCCAGGACGTCAACATCCTGACACAGATCGGCTTTGTGGTGCTGGTGGGCCTGGCCGCCAAGAACGCGATCCTGATCGTCGAGTTCGCGCGTGATATCGAGCTCGAGGGCAAGCCGCGGCTGGAGGCGGTGATCGAGGCCTGCCGGCTCCGCCTGCGGCCGATCCTGATGACCTCGTTCGCCTTCATCCTAGGCGTGCTGCCGCTCGTGGTGTCAACCGGTTCCGGCTCGGAGATGCGCCAGGCGGTCGGGGTTGCGGTCTTTTTCGGCATGCTAGGTGTTACGCTGTTCGGCCTGATCTTCACACCCATCTTCTATGTGGTGGTCCGCAACCTCGCGGAAGGAAAGAACGAAGGCAAGCCGACTCAGATACCCGCGGCTGGGGCAGGGTGACAGGCAGTGGCGCCAATCCGCGACGAAGCTGCAACTTTTCAGCGCATGCGAGGAGCGGATGCGTTCACTTCTGCCGACTAACCCGCTTCTATTGCACCAGGCGAGTGGAATGGAAACGATAACGACCCGGCATTCCTAATGGTTGGCGTGCTGGCTTACCGTTCCTCAGCTGAGCTGTCCCGTGACTGTTTTAGCGAGCGCTCGCCAGCAGAGGACCGCCGAGTGGTCCGCTTGGGTCGATGCACTCTCCGCGTCGCAAGGACCCACTGTAGCAACGAAACACGTAGGAGACACCGATGTCATTCCGCTTCATCACCAAGTCTATCCACGCCTACCTCATCGATTATCCCGTCGCGATCGTGTTAATTGCAATGCCGTTCGTGCTGAACCTCGGCCAGAGCGGACCGCTCGCAATGTGGCTTTCGGCTGTCGTCGGTGTGGCCGCGCTGCTCTTGGCCGGCCTGACCGACCATCCCACCGGGTTCGTCCGCATCATTCCCTACTGGCTGCACCTTTGGGTGGATCGCGCAGTCGGGGTGGTGTTTGTCATCGCACCCTTTGCCTGCAAATTCGATGGGATCGACGCCTGGTATTATTGGATCCTCGCTGCCGCTGTCCTGTTCACGACGTCGGTCTTGAACGCACCTGAGGATCCGGTCACGGTCCGTTCGAGATTGGGCAGGCGCACAGCGGCGTGAAGGCGGCGGCTCCGTGGTTGACGGTCGAAATGTTGCCGGTGTTGGTCTGCGGCAGTCCGTCACGAACCCGCGCGGAGCGTGGTATTCACAGCCGCCCTAGCGATTCTCCCGAGAGCGATACGCTTGGAACCTGGGCTGGGGTCATTCTTCATAACGCCGATGGTGGGGGCTTGCACTTTGCAAGCCTTCGGGCGGTTCGGCCGCATCGCGCGCTTGATATTCAGGAGACTCAAGATGGCGTTTGCTCAGCCGCCGGACCGAAGCGCCGCGTTCGGGCCACGCCTTGACCATTTGGCGCTGACTCCCGCAGCGGCGGCCGTTTGCTACCCTTTTCTACTCCGGGCCTTTCATGCCGTCGTCGTCACGCAGGCCGCAACGCCCTCGCCATTCGCAATTGCCGGCGCGACCTTGATTCTGGCCATGGCGTTCGTCGTGCCGTTCCTCGCGTTCGCGCTCGCTTGCCGGCCTGACGCCGATCCCGTGACGCGGCGGCTCGCCTATGCCGGCGTGGCGACCCCAACGCTCTTCGTCTTTCTTGGCGTCGTTCAGGTCCTGATTCATAGCCCATTCCCTGACGAACTCGTGTGGTGCGCGCTTTGGCTTACGATCGCCATTTGGCCACAGACCGCCGGCAATCGCGCCGCGGCAACGGGGCCAACCGTGGGGCGCTGGCGCATTGTCCACGGAATAACGGCGGGGGTCTTGTGCCTATACGTGGCTTTCCATCTAGCCAATCATCTGTTTGGCTTGATCGGCCCCGACGCACATGCGGCCGTCATGAAGATCGGCCGCCTTGTCTACCGCTCTGGCGTGGGTGAACCGCTGTTGGTCGTGGCGATGCTTTTCCAGATTGGCACCGGGCTGTTTCTGGCATGGCATTGGAGTGCCGCCCCGCAGGGCTTCCATCGGACATTTCAGGTCGCCTCGGGGGCCTACCTCTCGGTGTATATCCTTGGGCACATGAACTCGGTATTCATCTACGCAAGAGGGTTTCTCGGCATACCCACAGATTGGAATTTCGCGATCGGCGCCCCGAGCGGGCTGATTCACGACGCATGGAACATCCGCCTTTTGCCTCACTACGCGCTGGGCGTGTTTTTTGTCCTAAGTCACCTTGCGTCGGGATTACGGATGGTACTGATCGCGCATGGCGTCGATCGGTTCGCTGCAAATCGTCTTTGGGGCGCGGGCATCGCAATAAGCGCCTTGATCTCGGCAGCGACCATCGCGGGTATGTGCGGCATTCGAATCAGCTAGGCAACAGCGGCAGGCTAAGGAGCCGAAATATTACCCTGAATGGACCGTCCTGTACTTCCGTTGCTGGCCTACTAGGAAGCCGACGCGACAGCTTGAATCGGATCGAATTTGCAGCCCGACGGGCTCCTTCTGAGAGGTGATTTTCTCCGAGCGGAGAAGGCGGCCACTCTCATGGTCGTTACGCGCAAGAGCCTTAGACCGCACCGTCACCCGTCCACGCTGCGACGCGCGCGGAATGATGGGGCAAGGACTAAGACGACGATTTCAGCGAATTTGTATCAACCGGCAGGCTGCGCAGACGCTTGCCGGTCGCGGCGAAGATCGCATTGGTCACCGCAGCACTGACAATGGCTGTCGCAGCTTCACCGACACCACCTGGAGCTTCCGCGTTTTTAACCAGGTGCGTGTCCACGACCGGCACCTCGTCGATACGCATCGGCAAATAACTGTCGAAGTTGCTCTGCTCGACCCGACCATCTTTGAACGTGATTGACCCATGGAGAGCGGCGGTCAGACCGAAAAGCGTTCCACCTTGAATCTGTGCTTCGATCGTGTCTGGATTGACGTACATGCCGCAGTCAATCGCGCAGACGATCCGCTTGACTTTGACAGAGCCATTCGCGGCCACTTCGACTTCGGCGACCTGCGATGTATAACTTCCGTATGCGAATTGCACCGAAATCCCGCGGCCATGCCGCGCGGGGAGGGGTGCTCCCCATTCCGCTTTTTCCGCGGCAAGCGACAGAACCGCAAGTGCTCGCGGATTGTGGCCAAGCAATCCCTTGCGATAAGCGACAGGATCCTGCTTCGCGGCATGCGCAAGTTCATCTATGAAGCTTTCGACCACAAAAACGTTGTGAGTTGGTCCGACTCCGCGCCACCAAGACGTCCGGACACCTGGTGGCTCGACCCGGACAAAGTCGACGTGGACATTTGGCAGCGCATAGGGTGGCTCGGCCGCCGCTTCTATGGCATCGGGATCCAGTCCGTCCTTGAAGTACGGAGGATAATAGCGAGCCATGACTGAGGATCCGGCAATTCGATGCATCCAGGCAACCGGCTTGCCGGCGGCATCAAGTCCAGCCGACAACCGATCGAGATAATAGGGCCGATACATATCGTGCTGGATGTCTTCCTCGCGGCTCCAGATCACCTTAACCGGCCCGTCGACGTGCTTGGCGATCTTGACGGCGAGGATCGTCCCATCGGCCTCCAGCCTTCGGCCGAACCCACCCCCAATCAGATGATTGTGAATTTTGATCGCACCCATCGGCAGGCGGGTGAGCTCGGCCACCTGAGCCTGCGTGATCGTAGGCGCCTGTGTACCGACCCAAATATCGCAACGATCCTTCTGCAGATGAACGGTACAGTTCATCGGCTCCATCGCCGCATGCGCCAGGAAAGGCAC
Source organism: Bradyrhizobium sp. MI1.11 (assembly GCF_055811255.1). Lineage (NCBI taxonomy): Bacteria > Pseudomonadati > Pseudomonadota > Alphaproteobacteria > Hyphomicrobiales > Nitrobacteraceae > Bradyrhizobium > Bradyrhizobium sp. MI1.11. The sequence goes on along the minus strand of NZ_JBVVPM010000016.1, from coordinate 40,082 downwards.
CTGATAGATGGCGTCAACCCGTTGCGCTGCCTCCGCAATTGCCTTCCCTACATCACCCACCTTACGAGCAACCGCGCCCGGGTTTTTGGATTCCTCCTCCAATTGCTTCACGATATCGGCGCTGCTGACCTTGCCGTTCGGCCCGTCGTCCCAGGCGACGGCGGCGGCCTCAAGCCCCTTCTTCGCCGCACCCATGTGGTCCGCCAGCACGGCAACGGCTTCATCTATATTGACCACCTGCCGGACGCCCTTTACCGCCAGCGCGGCCTTCTCATCCAATGCTTTCGCCTTGCCGCCGAGCACGGGCGCAATAGCAACCGCCGCAACCCTCATACCCGGCAGTCGCGCATCGATGCCGTAGATCGCGCGCCCATCGACTTTTATTGCTGAATCCAGACGCTTGGCACGCGTGCCGATCAAGGTGAACTCATTCGGATCCTTCAATTTCACTTTTGCTGCAGGCGGCACAGTCAATTTCGCCGCGGCGGTCGCAAGTTCGCCGTAGCTCAGATCCTTCGAGCCTGATGCATCGAACACCACGCCGTCCCTAGCGCGGCAAGTTGCCGGATCGACATTCCAGCGCTTTGCCGCTGCCGCGATCAGCAGACTACGGCCCACTGCCCCTGCCTGACGAAGCGGTGTCCAGAAGGCACGGACAGACGCGGAACCACCAGTATTTTGAATGCCTATGATCGAGTTGACGTAAAGAGCATCATTCGGCGGCGCATGCTGAACCTGAATCTGGTCAAGCTTCACTTCCAGTTCCTCAGCAAGAAGCATCGAGAGCGACGTGTAAACCCCCTGTCCCATTTCGATCATCGGAATAATCAGGGTGACGACGCCGGTTGGATTAATCCGTATAAATCCGTTCGGCGCGAAAGTGCCCGTGACCTCGTTTTCCGTTACCTGCGAAGCACGCGCTGCGAACACGGGCTCTGCGCGTGCACCGGTCATAGCAAAACCGAGCAGCAAACCTGTTCCCTGAAAAAAGGCGCGCCGGGACATGGCGCTTTCACCCTCGGTGTGGTTATCCATGCTTCACACTCCCGCTGCTAGCTGTATCGCGGCCCGGATGCGCTGGTAGGTACCGCAACGGCAGACATTTCCCGACATCGCCGAGTCGATATCCGCATCGCTAGGTTTAGGAGTCTCTTTTAGCAATGCCGCCGCCGACATGATCTGCCCGGATTGGCAGTAGCCGCACTGCACTACTTCCAGATCCAGCCAGGCCTTCTGCAAGGCGGCGCCTTGCGGCGTGCGCCCAACCGCCTCGATGGTGGTAACCGCGCTGTCGCCGATACTATCGACCGACGTCTGACAGGAGCGGGCCGGTCGGCCGTCGATATGCACCGTGCAGGCGCCACACAATGCTCGGCCGCAACCAAACTTGGTCCCGGTCATGCCGAGCACATCGCGCAGCACCCATAGCAAGGGGATGTCGCCGTCGACATCGATCTCATGGGGTGAGCCGTTGATCTTTAATGTGAAAGCCATGAATGCCTCTTGATCCGCCTAGGGCGTCAGCCATGAGTCGATCAACAGCACTCATGAAATCCGCCAAAGCTCACACATTGATCGCAACAAGGGACGACGCTTTCCAATAACCGGCATGTATAGTTTTCATACCAGCGGGGAATGCCGCCAACCGGATAGCTAAGAAGACGATCAACGCAGCCAGTGTTCGCTTCGGTGTCGCCGCGCGCCTAGACCTGTTGCCGGATGACAGCCTGAGGGAGAACGAGCGCTTCTCGCGTTCGCTCAGCGTGACGTCGTTTGGAGTCAGCATTTACTTGGTCGATCAACCTACGGAATACCTGATGCCAAAGGGCTGCGGATGTGATCGGGGAACAATGACTAACCCCGCCGCCCGCGGCGCATGCGTCGCTCCGGTCGAGCAGAACCTACATCTTGTTCATAGAAACCGCGCGTTAGCGCTGACAGCACTGGTCATATAGGGCAGATCGTAACCACACTCCTGGCCGAGCATATTGACGGTAGTTGGTGTGCCCGAGCAACTCTTCACACGATAACGCATCTGCAACGAGACGTCGCGAGGTTCGTCGGCCGAATGGTCAATATCCGAAACTTGCTAGCCAGTTTCTTTACACCTATCCAGCGTCTTTCCTCGTTAGACTTAACACTTCCGCGACATTCAAGCGCGCGAGCGTGGAGGGCGCTTCATAGTCAAAAGCTCCGTCACATCATGCCGATCATCTGCGGATGAAATGGCAATTGTCAGGAATTTACCATCCGGGTATGTCTTGGCTTTATCGTAAAGCTTGATCAACTGCGAGCGCCAGGCATTACGGCGCTCCTCAAACCTATCTCGTTCTGCTCACCCAAGACCACCACGGCGGAAAACCGCTTGTATTCCGGCAGCAAGGTACAAAATGCCCTTGTTTTCTTGTAGCGTAGGGACCAGCCGCGCTTCTTGCCGCCATAGAGCCATTCCGGCGCGAAGACCCCGGGGTAAATTTTCTCAATCCAATTCTGCAGAGAGGCCCAATGCTTGAACGTGCCCGGTCCGATCCAGTCCCGAACGGTGCTATCATCGGGCGATGCTGATTTGTCAGTAATCCTGTCGCCGATTTGGGGGGACTTTTCCATGCCGGTGTCCTTCAATTTTTCACGAACCGATTCGAAGCTTGGCGGCCGACCTTGACCTTGTACGAAGGGATGTGTGGGCCTTCTTTCCAGATTTCGCAACTTCTGTCGCGGACCTCTCCACCATTGGGGCTAGGCGAGTTGCCTGTCAAAGCTGATATCGGGCGCGTGGACTTGCGGACACGGAAAACGGACGTCCGGTCCGTTATTCGGGGACAGGATTGTACTGACATTTGGGGCTAGTCCGTTGCAGTGACGATCTTTCGGGGCAGAACATGAATAAGTATGCGACCACGCTAACGATTCCGCGCGCTTCCGGGCCAGCACGGTCACCAGCCCGCACGATTAGTGTGTGCGCGCATCGCAGGCCGCAGCCTTTCGAGGGCGAGCGTGCGGTTCCGATATCGCGCGCCATCGCTGCGCAATGGGTTGCACACCGGTCTTTGGGTTGAAGTCGCAATCCTTAGCTAGCGCGCGCCTGCGTTCCTCGATGGCGCGCCCGGAGCACCTCGTAAGGCGATTCGTGGGACGGCTCGTCCTGCGCGTGTTCGTACCAGAGCAGCCGAGCTTGCAAGGACCTCGCGATGTAAGGCAGTTCATAGTTCGTGATCGCATGGGCTTGCTCGGGCCCACGCGCCAGCGGTCGCGGAACGATAGCCGCCAATTCGGCGCCGACCAGCAGCTGAGCGTCGAGGAGTGGCGCGGCTGCTCGATGCCGCCCGGGGCCCAAATACAAGCCCGCCGCTGGCCCACGTGAAACGATCGTTCACCGGCGACTCGCGCATTTGGCACCAACGGCCGGTCCATCAAGCGTGTCTACGGCTTCGACCGCCTTCACATCGTGCATCACATCACCGGCAGCCTGCGCGGCTCTTGGATGAAGTGGGTGTGTTCGACGATATCGTGACGCCGTAAGGTGATCTTGAAGAAGAATCGTAAGGTCGAGATACTCTGGTCGATCGGGACGCCGAGAGCGCTCGATCCCAGATGGAGCTGATAGCGGCGCACCTCTTCGAAGGTTGCCGGAGCTGAAGCCCATCTGAGGAACGCTGCGACTGTCTGACCAGTTGAAGGTGGTCATGTTGGGTGTTTGGCGCGCACTTGCGTATCGTCATCTCATCGATCATGCGCACGCCGACGCAGCGGGCTCACTGCCTCGTTGGTCATGGGCGGCTCCTCTCTAGGGAGAAGGTTACGAATCCCTACTCAAGAGAGAGCAGGCTGCGTTGCGCTATGCTCTTAGCCGCCCCGCCGGCTCTCATGCTCTACCACTCGAGCGGTTTACTTTGAGGCATTGCGGAACTGGGTCGGCTTTAAGGGCGAACGCAATGAACCTTCGTATCGTTCCATGGCGACTTTGGATACCCGACGATTTCCTAGGTCTAATTGAATCGCTGATCGCGACTATCTAGGCTGCATGCGTTAAAGGGTGCGGCGCTCGAAACAGCTCGCTCCCGCCTTCCGGTGGAATACGCCCCCTCCCGCGGAAGGTCTAAGGGCGGTGAAGTCCCCCAACTTCACCGCCCGCTTTTTCCACTCGATCGAAAGTACCAGAAGGAAGGCACAATGCCCCACTGCTCTCCGAGCCTTAGATCTGGCAGAGCCGCGCGATGCGCAGTTTGTGACGGCAAGTTTGGTCTCGTCCGGCACTACTCGTGGCGAACCCCCCTTTGCTCCAAGAAATGCGTTGACCGGTTCAGAACTCGGAGTGATCGCAATTGGGTGGCCTGGCTCCAAATCGCTCTCGACCAGCTGCCGGAGAAGGGCGCCAGGGGCGGCTCACGGTCAGACTGACGCGAATGACCCAACCCGGAAATTTGCCTCTGAGATGATGCGGCACTGCTGTGATTTCCAGCCCGTTCGTAGAACTTCTGCAGCTATCACAGGAGCACACCTTGAATATCACTTTAATGTCTCAGTTGGTGGCGGGCGTCATCGTCGCGTCCTTTGTGGCATATAACTTGTTTCATTACGTACTGTTCCTTTTGGTGACCCGACCGAAGGACGCGAGTAAAATCGGCCACCAGCTAAATGAGTTCGAGCAGCGCCAACTGATCGAGTGGACACCAAAGCCGAACGATTTTCTGAAACATGACGACGAAACGCGCACATACGATGACGTGTTCGGCAGGTATCGCGACGAACAATCAAACTACAGCACATGTGTGTTCCCCCGCTTGGCATTTTCGCACCCTTACGAGGCCGAATATGCGCTTTTGAAGCCGAGAGACGGGATGCGATTCCTCGATCTCGGATGCGGCTCCGGCGCGGCAGCGGAATACCTCGCCAGACGGAGCAATATCGAAGTTGTGTGCGTGACCAATTCCTCTGTCCAGGCGGAGATCTGCCGGCGCAAATTTGCGAGGCTTGGGGGACGTGGACAGGTGATAGTCATCGACTTCGACAGCCTCGATCTCCCGAATGAACACTTTGACGGCATCTATGCGCTAGAATCGATTGGCTACACCAAAGATCTGGACGCGTGGCTAGCTAGGTGCTGGCGGATGCTCAAGCCGGGAGGACGGTTGCTGATCCATTCGCCGGGGTCGCTGGATCATTGTCGCCGTACCGAAGATTACCTGAGTGTCACCGCCTTCTTCGAAAATTGGCGTTACAATTTTGTCGGCGCCAATCTTCTGGTCTACAAGATGCGCCGACTTGGCTTCGGTCCAATCCACTATCGGCGCCTACCATTCTTGGCGTGGGGAGTAACCTGGAACTTCATTCAACACATGCTGTTGTGGAAATACCGGCTGAAGATGCGCACATTCGTGGAACTGGAGCGAATCATTTGGCGCACGTCGAAGGTATTTGTGTTCGGTAACCCGTACAACACGGTGCTGGCCACCAAACCCAGGCACACTCCCACACTCATATGTTCGGAAGGAGTGGCTAGGGTTTCCGACACTGACCACGAACTCCGCGCATCAATACCGGCTTCATGATAATCGCTGTCTTAGAGGGCCGCGCCTCGCCGGTCTGACGATCGTCACCGGCGTTCCTCCGGCACGAATACGCCTGCGGACCGCATCTGGATGTCGCCGCCGACGACATCAAACACCGGATCGGGCCCGCCGGCGCCCTCCAAGCCGTCCTTCTCGAGGTCAACGAACTCCTTCGCGCCGAAGTCGAATGCTATCTGACAGTCGGCGGCGGTCCGGTACCGATGACACAAGCGAACTGACTGCGCCTGCCGCGCCGTAGCAGTGAGCGGTGACCACTCCGGCCAGCGCGTGCCGAGGGATCGATGGTGTCGGCCACAATCGCGGCGATCGGTCGGGGTCGAGGGGCGAGCCGACCCTCATGATGAGGATCTTCGCTTAGAAATGACCACCACGGCGGACGTGTCTGTTCGATTTCGCCATTCGATCTCAGGAGATGCATATTGTCTCCAGGCGCGGAGATAATCGCTGGTATGGTGCTAAGACTCAAACCGCTGGAGCATAGTGCGCTGCGTGTCCGCGGCGCCCTTGGTCACCAGCGCGAGCTTGACGCCGAGCGCCTTCAGCCTGTCGATCACATCATGCCCGCCCGGTCCGATGGACATATCCTCTTCGCGATAGCTGGTGAAGCGATCGTCCGGGCTCATGGCGAGATCGTCGGGCAGAGCGCGGTGGCCCGCAGCCGCGAGCGCGGCAAAGCCGCCCTTGACGGTCAGATGCCGGGCTTCGGCAAGCTTCAGTCGCCATGAGGCGTCCGCATTGGTCCACGCGATCTCGGGCCGGCCGTGGGCCGACAGGATGCCGTTGTCCATGTCGATCAGGATGGCGCGGGGGAGACGCTTGCCCGCGCTCATGGCCACTTCACCTCCGGCGGCAGCGACGACAGGATCGAGTCGACATTGCCGCCGGTCTTGAGTCCGAAAATCGTGCCGCGGTCGTAGAGCAGGTTGAACTCGACATAGCGTCCGCGCTGGATCAATTGCTCCTCGCGGTCTTCGGCCGTCCATGCCGTCGCAAAATTGCGACGCACGATGTCAGGATAGGTCTTCAGGAAGGCGTGGCCGACGTCGTGGGTGAAGGCGAGATCGGCGCCCCAATCACCGCTGTCGTGCCAGTCGTAGAAAATGCCGCCGACGCCGCGCGCCTCTTTCCGGTGCGGCAGATAGAAATACTCGTCGCACCATTTCTTGTATTTGTCGTAATCGGCGACGCCGTTCGCGCCGGTACAGGCGTCCTTCATCGCAGCGTGGAAAGCGATGGTGTCGGCATCGTCCTGGGTGCGCCGGCGATCTAGCACCGGAGTGAGGTCGGCGCCGCCGCCGAACCAGGCCTTGGTGGTGACTACGAAGCGGGTGTTCATGTGCACGGCCGGCACCTGCGGATTGCGTAAGTGAGCGATCAGCGAGATACCGGAGGCCCAGAACCGCGGATCCTCCGCCGCGCCAGGGATCTGCGCGCGAAACTCGGGCGCGAATTCGCCGTGAACGGTCGAGCAGTGCACGCCGACCTTCTCGAACAGGCGGCCGCACATCATCGACATCACGCCGCCACCGCCGGGCGCGCCGGTGTGGTCGGTGCGCCGCCACGGCGTGCGTTCGAAGCGGCCGGCTTCGCCCGGATAGAGGCTTTGGGGCGCGTCATCCTCCAGCCGCTCGAAGCTCGCGCAGATGCCGTCCCGCAAGGATTCGAACCAGGCGCGGGCGCGGGCTTTGCGATCGTCAATGATTGAAACGTCCATATCCAAAATCCTGAAGGAACCAACCCGTAGGGTGGGCAAAGGCGCCCTCGCGCCGTGCCCACCATCCTTCACCGGCGTCTTGAATCGTGGGCACGCGGCGCTTTGCCCACCCGACGCGATCTATCCCTGCGGACCGTAATCGGTGCGCTCTCGTTGCAAGTGTGGCGGTGAATGCTGACGCGGGTGAGCTTGCCGATATGCTGTAGCCGCCGAAGCGCAATAGGTTTTCCAGGATCGGGGTGATGAGCGGACGATGCTGTGGCATTCATTCCCGCGCGCGACGAACTCGCGTTCTTGGCCCTGATCTGGCTCTGTCGGAACATCCGTAACCCTCAACGCGCTCCCCAAACTCGTACCTGGGTGCTTCTGGGCCTTAACGTCACCTAAATCGCACGGTTTCGCGGTACTCGCTCATGTGCCGCACCTCGCAGCCGGCCCCGTATTCACGCCGCGTCGGAGGACGCGACCGTCGAGCCCCGCGTTTTGCCCAGCGCACTCGTCCAGTCGCGAAAACGAGCAACCTTGATAAAGGCGTCGAGCGCCGGCGAATACTGCCTCCCGGCCACGGCCAAAAGCTGCACCTCACGCCGGACAGGGTCGCCCTCGATTGGGATAGCCGCGAGCGACGGCAGCGTGGGAGCATGGTCTGGCGCCAGGATGGCCCCTAAACCGGCGGATGCCATTTGCTGAAGGTGCCTTTCCTGATCGCTCCTGTGCACAACTGTCGGGCCGGGATGGTCGGCAAAACACGTCTGCTTAAATCGGCCTGCGACGTCGCACCCGACCCTTTCGAGAAAAACCAGCTCGTGAAGGTTTTGAAGCGGGATAACTGTGTGACTCGCCATCGGATGTTTCCGTGACAAGACGAGCACATACCGCTCCTCGAAGAGCCGCCAGCGGTTGATGCGCTCAGGTACCTCCACCGCGTCGCCGACGAGTGCGGCATTGATCTTACCATTCAAAAGCATCGCAACGAGCCCGTTGGCATCGGCCTCGCGCAGATCGACTCGAAGATCAGGGATGATCCTGGCGAGCTCCAAGAGCAATTCCGTAATGAGTGCGGCGGAGATTGATGGCGCCAGCCCGATCTTCAGCGGAGCGATGGTCTTCTTTTTATAGCCTCGCGCCTGAAGTCGTACCGACTCCGTCGCGGCAAATATTTCCTCCAGCGTTGGCAAAATCATGTTGCCCAGCTCGGTGAGCTGGGTGAGGTGACGTTCACGGTGGATCAACGCGCCACCGAGTTCTTGCTCCAGCTTGTGTATCGCCTTTGTCAGCGCCGGCTGAGTCACATTGCATTGCTCCGCAGCCCGCGTAAAATTGAGCGTCCTTGCCAGGGCTAAAAAATATCGCACCTGATGAAACTGCAGCTGCATACTTATACTCGAAAGGGTTGAGGTGGTTCGGACCATTCCAGTTCGTTGCCGGGGCGGGCAGGGCTGATGATAAAGCGGTTTGTCGCGGAGCCTCCCAGGAAACAGGTATTGTGTGCCGGCTCGGCATCTCGACCCGCGTCTTGCGGAACGTTTCCTCACCGACACTGCTTTGAATTAACGTTGCGGACCACGCCATCCGCTTTTGAGCGTCCCAAAGACGCGTAATCGTACGAACGTTGCATTGCCTCGCTCGGATCTCGACGTACTGGTACGACCTTGAATTCGCCGTCATTGGCGTCATCGCCTGTTTGGTCAGCTGAAGTGTGAATATGTCACTCGGAGCGTGCACGCACAGCCTATCCACTGCACTTTCCGGGGCCGGACAAATGGTCGTGGGATCGGGTCGGTTCTCCGCATTCCTCACACTTGTCATCACATCGACCGGGAAGCCGTTTCACATCCGGTTCGATGACCTGACAGCAGAAGAGAGTGAGTGTCGTGGAGGGGCAATGGCATCGGGGAAACGTCCATCCTTGCGATAGGGAACTACAGTTCGGCTAAGCGTAGAAATATACAGCTCCTTTGAAGGCGGATCCGATCAAATGGTCGGATCACATCGGGCACCAAAAACCTCCAGTCGCGCGGACAGAGCATCGACTTTGCGCCTTGCGCGGCACGCGTCGTGTCCATCTGCCGATCGGTTGCAAAGCGACCATCGCCGATATCCCGTCTATGGCGATGGCTCTGCCCATGTTGATTGAAGTTGCGGTAGCCTCGCCCGTGAGTGTCGACATAGCGCGTGGTGCACGTGACGGTCACATCGTCGCAACTAGTCGCTGTGAATATCGCCGGCATCATTGTTCTCCTTGTCGCCGCTAAGCCTGATGCTCTTGCGGACTACAGATATAACGGGCTAATCACTGCGTGAAGCGCAGTTCTTGTTACGGCGTTCTCATTCTTGCGGTTTGTTGATCGCGTATTTTATGGCGCCGACGTCCGTTGCGTGCCGACAACTCAGAGGTCTGGACACCAGCTCGACCCAACTGGCTCGAACAATCCGCCGTAGTATAGAGGTGAGTAACGGTCGCGCTGTTCGGGCCGCGCGACCGCCCGTTAAAACGGGTTCGCTAAGGTGCGACACACGCCACTGATACTCATAATCAAGGAACGTACCTTGCGCTCCTCGCTTGCCAAATCGAACTTGTTCCGGCGTTGACCGGACCTAGCGAATGCAATGAGTGCGCACGAGGCCCGGAACGGCGACGGTGGTCAGGTTAGCGCGTCAATGCTTCCGATCACCGCTCCCATGCGGCGACACAATATCGGCATTTATCTTGAAGTTCGCCTCTGCTTTGTCGATCTCGGGCATGTCACGGAGAGGTGCTTGACGATTTCTGAGGCGCCCCCGGCGACCACTCTCAACGCCGTGGCCAACCCGACGTCGCCGCAATCCGAGTGCTCAGACTCGTCGTTCCTTAGCTGCGCTGAACGTGGAACGACATGGACATGAGCCGTTCCAAGGAACAAGCCACGAACATGACGACCTCCTAAATGATGAATAGCGCGCTGGCTGCGCCGGCGGAACTCCAGTGCGTGCGAGCCCAGAGTTCTTCCGTTAGGGATCATGGCGCTGTGATTTGGCCACCCCTGGCGTATTGGCCATCTTAATGCGCCACATACGAGCTAAGATGACTCCGCTGCACCATCTCCGCACAGCAGAACAGACGTGAGACTGATATCACAATTCGTGACGCCGATAGCGATCCGCTCCGTTGCAGACGCGCTGCAAACTGTTCAATTCACGAGGCCTGATTTGACCGTGCGGGCAGCGTGAATTGAAACGTCGCGCCCCGAGGTTGAGTGGCGGTGGCCCACAGTCGGCCCCCATGCGCTTCAATAATGGTGCGGCAGATCGATAGGCCCATCCCCAAGCCGCCGGGCTTTGTCGTGTTGAAGGCGTCAAAGATGCGCTCCAGACCCAGTGAACTCAGACCTGGCCCGGAATCCCGCAGTACTACCAGCACGCCGTCCGGCTCGCCCTTACCAGTGGTGATCACCAGTTCTCGCGGATCCCCGCTGATCGAGCTCAATGCTTCAACGGCATTGATGATCAGGTTCATTATCACTTGTTGCAGCTGGACCCGATCTCCTTGAATGAGCGGCAAATCGTCCCCGAGGTGTGATTGCACCGAAATGCCATTCTTCACGACTTCGCCGCGGGTCAGGGCGATCACCTCAAGGATTGCTTCGTTGATGTCCACGTCTTCTTTCCGTAGAGGTGCTTTTTTGAAAAGCGCTCGTATCCGGCCGACTACCTCGCTGACGCGATTGCCGTTAGCAAAGATCCGGTTGAGAGCGTCCCGAGCTTTATCCAGATCTGCTGGTTCTTTGCTCAGCCAGTGCAACGCCGCAGAGGCATTGTTGAGCGTCGCCCCGATCGGCTGGTTGACTTCATGGGCGATCGAAGCCGAGAGATGCCCCATTGTTGCAACTCGATTCGCGTGCACGAGCTCCATCTGCACCTCACTGTAACGCCGTTCGCTTTCGCGAATTTCCTCCTCCGCCCGCTTGCGCTCGGTTAAGTCTACCACGAAGGCCGCGCCTTGCTCGGATCGCTCTCCGAAGGTCGCTGCCCCGACCAGCACCGGCACGCGGCTGCCGTTTTTCGCGAAGTACTCCTTCTCGTAGGGTGGCGTGGTCCCGGTCGCCTCCAGCTGGGCTAGTCGTCGGTCGTCGGCATCGCTCCATTCCGTGGGTGTCAGGTCCCGCCAGCGCAGTTGGCCAGAGACCAGATCGTCGCGGCTGTATCCGACGATGCGGAGAAACGCGTCGTTGGCATCGATGATCCTACCGTCAGCATCCCAGACGAAGATTCCGATGATGTTGGCATCCACTAACCGTCGGATTCTGGCCTCCCGCTCGGCTAGTTCGCGATACAGGCTGGCGTTCTCTATTGAGATAGCGGCCTGGGAAGCGAGCAGTGTGAGGACTACCATTCGAGCAGGCGTAAACGCGGCAGTCGTAAGGTTGTTCTCCAAGTACAGCAGGCCAATCAACTTGGTCTGCTTAAGTATCGGCAGGCAGAGCACTGAGCGCGAGCGACGGTCACGGATATAGTCGTCCCCTGAAAACGACTTCTGATTGGACGCATCGTGCAGCAGAACGCTTTGTTTTGTGCGAAGCACGTAGTGAAACACCGAGTTTGGGAGATCTGCGGTCGTGACGCGCGCCTGTTTCAGGACCACCGTCACGTTGTCACCGCTGGCTGTGGCCTCTGCTTCAATTTGATATTTGTCGGCTCGGGGAAGAATCAGGAGACCTCGATCTGCGCCTGCGTGTTCGATTGCCGAACTCATGAGCGTGTTCATTAACTTCTCGAAGACGATTTCGCCTGAGACCGCTTCCGAAACCTTGATTACGGTAGCCAAATCGAGTTGCTCGAAGGGTGTCACTATCGTCGCCGTGGAATTCGGGATCGACTCGTCCAGCTTGAGCTCCGGATAAAGTTTCTCGAGTTGGCAAACCTTTCCGTCGGCTCCCCAGCGCTGATAGCAGCCCTGCGCGGCGCGCAAATAGGTTACCGCGATTTTCCCGTAATCGCGCTCCGCGTAGAAGCCCGCGGCAATCTCGTTGGCAATTGCCTGGATGTGCACGAACCCGTATTTGCGAGCCTCGCGGATCGCTTTGTCGTACAGCTCCTGAGCGTTCAGTGTTCGGCCCTCCATGCGGGCGATTTCGGCGCCGACCAAGGCGGCGCGGTCTTCGAAAGTTTCGGGGTTGACCTCCGCCCATGCTAGGAGTTCCCGGTGGTGCTGAAGTACAGATGCGAAATGCGTCCGTCTCTGCTCCGGTGGGGCGTGATCCCACATCGCCGCATGCGCCAGCGCGGCATAGAGGCGATACTCCGCCGACTCGAACGTTGCCGCCGACGTCCAAAGCAGGGGCTCCGCGTGCCGCGATGCATCGACCGCCGCCGCAAGCTCTCCGGCAAAAAAATGCGCCTGCAGCTTTCGCGTCCAGTAATAGAACTCCGAGAGCACGAGATCCGGGCTGTTGGCCAAACGGCGCTCGGTATCGACTTCGCTATATCCCTCATGATCCAGGCAGCCGAACGTTTCAGTCAGCCCGCGCAGGGTGAGGATCAAACCAAGTTGTGCTCCGCAGCGCTCGATGAGCGGACCGAAGCGCACCCGCCTCGCAAATGCCAAGCCCTTCTCGCATTCCTCTTGCACTTCCGCGAGTGGATCCCCGGCAGCGAGACCAACCGTGACGGTCAGCAGTTCGCACTCGGCTGTCAGATACTCGATCGAGAAGATAAGCCGGTAATTGCGTTCCCAAGTCTCTTCTGTAAGAAGGGCGCGGCCCGCCCTGAGATAGATGAGAGCGGAGTCGTATGCTGTCGAGAGTTTCGCGCGCCGACCTGCGATCAGATTCAATTCTGCGACGCGCTCGCGATCCTCGACAACGTTGATAAGGTGAGAGCCACGGTTAAGTTGATTGGCGATATCAAATATCGCCTTCTCACGTCTTTCTAAGGGCGTATGCTCAGCGAGGAGCATTCCGATGCGGAGGTGAGCCTCGGCACGCAACTCCGCCGGGATAAGCGAATAGGCCGCTTCCTGCACGCGGTCGTGCAGGAAGCCGTAGCAATTGTCCGTGCGGAAGATCAGGCCCGATCGCACCGCTTCCCAGAGATGATCGTGCATGTCCTCGACGGAGCCCTGATACCCAATCCGCAGCATCTCGAACTCTGCAGTGTTGCCCATGCAGGCGAACTGCTGGAGTATCTTCCGGGTTTCCGGCGAAAGGCGCTTTAACTTGTCGACCATCAGCTCTACGACGTTGTCCGTGAAGCCTTTGGCACGAATGCGGGGCAGGTCCCATATCCATCGGCGCGCGCGGTAATCGAATGTCAGCAGGCGATCGTCCGCCAGAGTAGAAATAAACTGGATTGCAAAGAACGGATTGCCCGTGGTCTTTTCGTAAATCAAGTCTGCCAGTGGGGCGGCGGGCTCCAGTTGGCAGTGAAGGGAGTCCACAAGCAGTTTACCTAGATCGTCGCGACTGAGTGGCGTGAGAACGATGTCCTGCACTGCGGCTCCGGCCTGACGGATCGCTTGAATCTTACGTACCAGCGGGTGGTTGGCATTGACCTCATTGGTCCGATACGCACCAATGAGCAATAAATGCTGCAAATCGTTGCGTGTTAGCAGATCTTCGAGGAGGTCGAGTGTGGCGACATCCAGCCATTGCATATCATCGAGGAAGAGCGCAAGCGGATGTTCAGGTCGCGCAAACACGCCAATGAAACGTCGAAGGACGGTCTGAAACCGTCTCTGCGCTTCCCGCGGCGGCAATTCCGGCACTGGCGGCTGGTCGCCAATGACGTGCCGCAATTCCGGGACGAGATCGATGAGGAGCAGTCCGTTCGGACCCACCGCCTCGCGAATTGCGTCTTGCCATTTGCGGAGGTCTTCCTCGTTCTCGCTGAGGAGCGGCCGGACAAGGCTCTGAAACGCATGTGCCAGCGAGGCGTGCGGAATATCCCGCTTGTGCTGGTCGGATTTGCCCGACGCGAACAAGCCGCGTGGCGGCACGAGTGGTTTATGGAGCTCATTAATGACTGCGGATTTACCGATGCCGGAGTATCCGGAGACCAGCACCAGTTCGGCTCGGCCACCGCCAACAATGCGGTCGAAGGCGGTCAGCAGAGTGCCAACTTCGCGGTCCCTCCCATATAGCTTCTCGGGGATGATGACGCGATCCGGGGTGTCGCAAGCGCCAGGAGTGAAGTCATCGATCGACCCGTGGGACTCCCATTGGGATAGGCAGCGCCGAAGATCGCTCTCAACTCCCACCGCTGTCTGATATCTCTCCTCCGCGGTCTTGGAGAGCAACTTCATCGTGATCGCGGAGACCGAGACCGGTACGGTTCCCACCCGCGCTCTCGGTGGGGCGGGTTGTTTCGCGATATGACAGTGCACCCATTCCATCGGTTCGGAGGCCGTGAATGGAAGACTCCCGGTCAGCATTTCGTAAAAAGTCACTCCAAGCGAGTAAAGGTCGCTCCGATAGTCGATCGAACGATTCATTCGTCCCGTCTGCTCGGGTGCCATGTAGGCGAGCGTTCCTGCGATGAACTCGGGAGGATCGGGCGACTGGCGCTCGCGCGGAAGTTGGGACGCAATCCCGAATCCGGTGAGCCATGCGTTTCCGGTGCCGTCGACGAGGACATTCGAAGGCTTGATATCGCGATGTATGAGGCCCTGCTGATGGACTTGACCCAGTGTTCTTGCCAGCCCAATAGCGATGTTCAGGAAGCGAGTCAGATCCAGCGGTTGCCCATGGTCACGCTCAAGAATCCAATCCAGCGGCTGACCGCCGGGATCCTTGAGTAAGAGGATCGTCCGCCCTTCGTGACGAAGAATGGCCAGAGGCTTGGCAGCCCACGCGGGATCGAGTTCGGCTGCGAATGAGTATTCGTGCATGAGCCGCTTGACACTCTGAGGCGACGACTGTTCAAAGAGTGCGACCGCTAGGACTGGCAAAGGGTCGTCGTGCTTTCGGCCGCGGTAAAGGGTAAATTCCGCGCTTTCGCGCAGGGGCACCAGCACGTACCCCGAGAGGTGACATTCTTGTTGCCATGGCATCACGACCTCGGAACATTGATTTGGGCAGGACGCTAAAAGGATGTCAACAGGGAAGAAACATCAATGGCCGCGGGGCCGCAGAGTTGGTTCAAGCTTTCTAACGAACTGGAACTTTCTAAGAGCTGAAAAGAGTCTCTTCATCGACGGGATTGCTCGAGAGTTGGGTCCGTCTTATGAGCAAATGCCCGGCTGAAGTTTATCCGGACAACTGCGCAGCGGGTTGGCGGAAGCCGGCGCACTTGCCTGGTGAGCAGGAGCACCGCTGCGGGACAGAACTCCGATTCTTGAATTGTGGCTTGTCGGCCATATTCCGGCATAGCCTCAGCGGCGCCTCCAGCAACTTGTTGAACCTGCAATTGGAGACCTACTTGGTTTAGTGTTGAAGAGCTCCGGCAAGCATTCCGGCGTGACTCGTCTGAACGTTTGGTAACTGAACTGCGGCGATCAGCTCAGGGAACGCATTTCTGAGGCAAGATGCGATAACATGAAGCCGGCCGTCTGATTGTCTATTTGCAAATGCCTCAAAGAGCGGATGGAGCTGTTTCACAGGCTCATGGTGACCAGATGATCATCCGTGGCGAGGTCGTGTCCCCGGTGGTGGTGTAGCTCGATACAGCAAAGCCGCCCGTCCGCGGGAAATCCCAACGAGTCCGCCGGAATCGCGCGACGAGACCTGAAGGGCGCGGCGATGGAAGAATCTGCGCTTGCGGGCCTCGCATTCTGTGCCCCACCGCGTCGCAGCCTGCGCCACTAGCTACCAGTTCGAATGGGACTGGCATCCCAGCGAGACTGCTGCAGATTGGCCAAATATCGGTTCCATGAGATAGGAATAGGCGAGCAACTGGCGCATCCCGTATCGACTTTCCAGCGGTTATATGTAGGCTTTCGGCAGTTTGATCCGGCGCTTCAATTCATCTTGATGGGCGATCTGTTATGATCCATCGCTGCCGTTTAAGGGCAATGCCCGCAACAAGGCCCTTCGGATTTGCGCCTGCTCCTCGGCAGGTTCATGGTAGGTCGCCCGGGACAGAGCCGGCGCGCCGAAAAGAGATTAGTGTGTAACTTGAGTGCAAGCGTGACGGCAAAATAGCCCTGCGCGGATACTGGACACGAGATCAGCTACAAATGACTCGTTTGAAGTCCAAGTCGAGGAAGAAAACGCGGACGGTAATCGGACGCGCAAATGCAACGCGCCAACGGGCGCGACCTTCCAAGAAGATTGCTGTCGATGATCGCCACGTCGGTTCCTCGAAACCGAGCGGAAGTGGGCAGGGTCAAGGGCAGCCTTGGGAGGAAGGCAGTTTAACGCCCGAGCAGATCCGCAGCGTAAAGAAGAACATCATGGCTCAACGACGAGCCCAACGCCGTCGCATGGGCGAGGTTAAAACCGCTTCGGAAGCCCTTTCGTACGAAATAGACCAGTATAAGCAAGTCCTCGATCGATCACGGTTGCAACTCGAGGTCTTGCATAAATTGCCCGCGGTCGCGTGGACAGTTACGCGGCATGGCAGTTGTGACTTTGTCAATCAATTCTATCTGGATGCGACCGGCCTATCGGCGGATTATTGCACGGCGCCGCTAAAAACGTGGAGAAAGAGTCCAAGCGATCTTCCGCCCTTTCTTTCCGCTTTGCATCCGGACCATAAGGAACGTGTGTCCCGCATATTTTGGGACGGTGTCCGATCTGGCGGAGGCTGGACGTTTGAGGCACCGTTTCGCTATGCAGACGGTTCCTATCGTTGGCACTTTGATCGTGCGGTCCCGGTGCGAGACGCCCGGGGCAAGGTACTCCGGTTCGTCGGCTCTAGTTCGGATATTCAGGAGTTGAGGTCGGAGAGGGACGCGCTGGTGGATAGGGAGAGACGGCTTCTCGCAATCATCGATGGTAGCCCCAACCCGATCTTTCTTAAGGACCCTGATGGTCGCTTTTTGCTGGTCAACAGCGAATTTGAAAAGGTCACCGGTGTCTTCCGCAATCAAATTATTGGTAAAACCGAGGATGACCTATCTAAATTGCGCGGAGCGGGCGCACTTCGAACGAACGATCGAGAAGTGCCTCGTTCGGGCGAAGTGATGCTTGAGGAGCTTGCTACGACCGATATAGGTCCGCGCTGGGGCGCAGTTCAGAAGTTCCCAATCGTCGATGCGGACGGTCGAATCTATGCGACCGCCCACATCACGACGGAGGTCACACTACGCAAAAGCGCGGCGGAACACCTTCGTCTGGCCGAGGACCAAACGCGATTGATCTTGGATTCCTCCCTCGACGCTGTCATCACGATTGACGCGCGTGATATAATTACGGGCTGGAGCAAAAGCGCCGAACACATGTTTGGATGGTCCTGCGATGAAGCGGTCGGCAGGCGGATCGTGGATACGATTATCCCCATGCAGTATCGCGAGGCTCATTCGCGAGGGTGTGAGCATTTTCTCGCAACCGGGCAAGGCCCGATACTAAACAGACGCATCGACATAACGGCGCTCCACAGCGCTGGACATGAATTCCCCGTCGAACTGACTGTCACTGCTATTCGGCTGGAAACCTGGCACTTCACCGCGTTTGTGCGCGATTTGACAGATCAGAGACGAGTGGAGGAGGCGCTACGCGGAGCGCGGGAAGAGCTGACCCGGGTGACCCGTCTTACTGCGATGGCGCAGCTGTCTGCGTCCATCGCTCACGAGATCAACCAACCTCTGACGGCCATTGCAGCCAATAGCGATACGTGCCTCCACTGGTTGAGCACGGAGGAGCCGGATCTCACCAGAGCGAGGGCGGCTGCCCAGCGGTTGGCCAAGGACGCGCGACGCGCGAGCGATATAATCGCCCGCATTAAGGCGTTGATGAACAAAACCCCGGTTGGAAAGGCCCCGCTCGATATTATTGAGGCGATTCGTGATGTCATGAAGCTAACGCAAGAGGAATTTCGCAAGCACCGTATAACGACGCTTGCTGATCTGCACGAGTCGGTTCCGCGGATCAACGGCGACCGCGTCCAATTGGAGCAAGTCATTCTGAATCTCGTACTGAACAGCATCGAATCAATGATGCTTGTGAAGGATCGTCCAAGGACCCTTTCGATAAGGTCTCGGGTGCTGGATGACAGAATGGTTGAGATCTCATTCCACGACACCGGCGTTGGATTCGATTCCACGGTGATCGATCGACTCTTCGACGCGTTCTTCACGACAAAACACAACGGAACGGGTATGGGCTTGGCAATTTGTCGTTCGATAATCGAAGCCCACGATGGACAGATTTCGGTGACCCCAGGCGCTCCATTTGGAGCAGTTTTTCAATTCAGCTTACCCATTGCAGATGCACCATGAACGAGAGTGACCAGCCCGTCGTTGCCGTCATAGACGATGACGAATTCGTCCGCGAAAGTTTGGGTGCCCTTCTGGAGACGATCTCAGTGAAGGTCGCGCTCTTCAAGTCAGTTGAGGCGTTTTTGGGCACCAACCCTCCGGTACTACCGAGCTGCATCGTTCTGGATGTGAGACTTCCAGGTGCAAGCGGCTTTGAGTTGCAAAAACAACTAGTCGCGGCTCACGTCGATACGCCTATTGTTTTCATTACCGGCCATGGCGATATCGCGATGTCAGTGCGGGCCATGAAAGCAGGTGCAATAGAGTTCCTGTCAAAGCCTTTCCGGGAGCAAGAGCTGCTCGATGCGGTACGCCAAGGGATTGAACGCCACCGTGCGCTCGCCGCGCAAGGACGCGCTCGGGCGCAAATCCACGAGCGATTTGCGCGCCTGACCGATCGAGAAACGGAAATCATGACTTTGCTTGCAAAGGGGCGCGTAAGCAAGCAGATTGCCGGCCAACTTGGCGTCAGCGAAGTAACTGTCCGCGTTCATCGTAGCCAAATTATGCAAAAAATGGACGCGCGCTCGCTGGCGGATTTGGTACGAATTGCGGATCGGCTCAAGGCGGATGACGAAAACCCCGCGGACCCGGAAGGACTGCCTCGCATGAGCCGCACGGCGAAGCACGTCACAGGGAAACAGAAGGGGCGCGGCGATATAACGAAGTGACTCTTTGACCATCTTCGAGGAACCCATTGGGCGTGATGCGGGCGTTCATCTGGACCCCACCACAAGACTTGGATGGCTCCACCATCTGCGCTCCCAATGAGTCCGCTGCCAGGCCCCACGGGTCCGCGCGGGCTCATGAACTGAAGCGGGCGTTTTTCTAATGTCGCATAAGCGAAGAGGCCGGGTTCTGAACCCGATCGTAGTTGGCCTAAACGAAACGAAAGGACTGCCCTCTCATTGTTTATCTGCGACTACAAAATGGTAGGTACCGACGGCCGGCTGTGCAAGTTAGCATGTTGGGGTTGAGTCAACGGCCGCGAAATGGAAACTCCGTTAAATGCACTGGAGCTTTTTTTCGCAGAAGGAGGTTGAACATGGCAACAAGCAAGATGATTTTGGATGGCGACTTCGACAAAATCGACTTCCGAGGAGAACTGGTCGACGGACATCTCGTCGCAAAAGGGATTCTTGCGGACCAAGCGGCAATGGATTCTATCCCAGTCGGGATGTACGTTCTCGAAAAGGATGCCACCGTCGTCAAGTGCAACAAAGCTGCAATCGCGGGTTGGGGACGCTCGCCTTCTCTGGGAACCTCAGAAAAGTATTGCGGGTCACACCTTCTTCGTTACCCCTCGGGAGAAGTGATGCCGCACGAACTTGCACCCCCCTCCGTGGTGATCAACAACGGCGGCACCGTTCGGAACGCCGATGTCATCTGCGAACAGCCCAACGGTAATCGTCTTCTGGCCCTCGTTAATGTCTTTCCGATTCGCGACGACGAGGACGAGGTGATCGGAGCCGTCAACATTTTCCGTCACAACACCAGCAAGACTGTTCCTGGCTTACTCTCCGAGCCTGCAAGTATTTCTAACTCCAAGATCGGTGACGGGGAGGAGTGAGCCTCCTCCTTCGCCACTTTGGGCTGGACTAGAGCCTTGGTAGTTCGGTTCTCGGAATGTAGGGTACCAAGAACCTATGTTCCGTGATGCCCGACGCAACCCGGGTGACCGCTCTTCATGCCCCGGAGATCACCGCGTGCGCCAACTAGGCCGCGCCATACTTTGCGGAGGAGCTATTCGTGCAACCGAACGAGCGACGCGAACGGGAGCGTGAGATGCGTGACGCTGGGCGGCTGCCCCCAGGGCAGTCGCTGACCCTCAAGTGGCCGGTGCTGCATGTGGGCTCGGTGCCGGTCTTTGCTCCCACGACGTGGGATTTTCGCGTGTTCGGCCTGGTAGAGGAGCAGCTGCGGCTTTCCTGGGAAGCGCTCTGCAAACTGCCGCAAAGTGAAGTGTTTGCTGACTTGCACTCCGTCTCGCGCTGGAGCCGGTTCAACAACCATTGGGGAGGGATTCTCGCCGCAGAATTGATGAAGCGAGTAACGTTGCGGCCAGAGGCGCGGCACGTGATGATCCATGGCGAGAACAACTACACGGCGAACCTGCCAATCTCGGACTTTCTGCTCCCGACGACGGTTTTCGCCTTGCGGCATGACGGCGAACCCCTTACGGCCGAACATGGCTACCCGCTCCGGCTCGTGGTTCCAAACCTCTATGGTTATAAGAGCGTGAAATGGGTGCGCGGGATCCAGTTCTTGGATCGCGAATCGCCGGGCTTGTGGGAATTTAACGGATTTCACATTTACGGGGACCCGTTCAAAGAGCAACGATTTTCGAGCTGAAGGGTACGTTTCCTGCGCGGCAGCCGATCGATTGCTGATTAGGGATTTTCATCTGATTTCGCGCGCTGTAGAGCCGATTCGACGCATCCGAATAGAACCTTTTCGTCGATGGGTTTGGTCAGGTAGCCAACGACGCCTTGATCCAGAGCCCGAGTTCGCGCGCTGTCGTCGGGGTAAGCGGTGATCAGAATCGTTGGTATATTATAGCCGGATCCTACCAAGCGGCTATGCAACTCAGTCCCGGTCATGCGCGGCATGTGGACATCAACGATCAAACAGGAGCTATCGCGCACGTTTGGAGACGCCAGAAACTCCACTGCGGACGAGTAGGTCTCAGTCGTAAATCCCATCGCTTGCAGGAGACCCGCTAAGGCTGAGCGAGATTGTTCATCATCATCGATGATCGAAATTTGACTCTCGCTAGACATATCCCCGCCTTCATCACTGGGGAGGTGGCCCGCCGCATCTCGCGTTCCGTGTCCATCTCAGGAAGCGCACTGCGCGGACACCATTGGACCCTAACGACAAGGGTCTGAATTGGCGATTGTACGGCGGACGGGCGGTGCTACACTTTGGAACAACCGATGCTATACTTAGGAATAATCGATGCAGACCATGTGAATAGTTCAGCCCAGTTTGGGCCGCGTCCGAACGCGTGCGCTGATGTCGGGCCGTCGCGCTTGACGCGGCAGCAGGGCCTGGCGGCAAGCGATTAAGCCGTCAGTTGATTTGCCCAAATAATAACCCTCTTAGCTGATGGACCCACGTGCAAGCAGGAAGCGATTAAGACCGGGGCGACTTTATACCGAGCGTCTCCGCCATTTTGACAAGCTCGGCCAGCGATTGCGCACCCATCTTCTGCATAACATGACCGCGGTGCGCCTTTACAGTAATCTCAGCTATCTCCAGCTTAAAAGCGATCTGCTTGTTCTTTAAGCCAGTCGTCACGAGAGCCAGCACCTCTCGCTCGCGCGCGCTTAATCGCTCAAGACGCGAGTTCAATTCCGTGAGCCACTGCTGGGTCTTCCGCCGCGTCCGATCGCGCTCGAGCGCGATCGTGACTGCATCCAGCATGTCTTGATCGCGGAATGGCTTGGTTAGAAAATCCACAGCGCCTGCCTTCATGGCCCTGACCGACATCGGAATGTCGCCGTGGCCGGTCATGAAGATAATGGGAATGGAAGCGTTCACTTTCGACAGCTCGGCTTGGACGTCGAGACCGCCTAGGCCCGGCAATCTGACGTCAAGTACGAGGCAGCTCACCGCGTCGGGCAACAATTCGCCTTGCAGCAGCTCCGCTGCCGAGCCAAACATCTTGACCTTGAAGCCAACCGAGTTGAACAGGTCCCCGAGTGAGGCGCGGAAGTCGTTGTCGTCGTCAACCACGACGATAGTTGGCTCCTCAGCTACCGCACGCTTTTGAATTGAATGCTGCGCCACGGGATACTCCGCCAAAACCGACGATTCCGTGTAAAACTATCATCTTCACGAAGACCATTCAACAAATGACACTCCGCGAGTTCCAGCGTGGAACGCGATCGTTTGCGCGTGAAGATGATCTGACCTTTCATCGGTCGGACCAAAATAGGGGTGATGACTACAATCGACCTAGTCTCGCGCCCAGCCTATCAGCAGCTACAGATTTGCGAAACGTCCCTAGGATCGCTCTGGGCGGGTCCTTTTCCCGGCGCCGCTTGCTTTCGGTCGCTTTGTCCAAGTCCCGCGATAGGCTTTCTGCCTCTCTTCGCCACCAGCGGCAGATGCATGCCTTCTTAAGGTCCGTAACCTGCTTTCTTGACGGGCATCCAACGCCCGATCGTCCTCATCGCAATGTGACACCGAGACGCTACCTTCGAATGGCAAAGTTGAGCGCGACGGCGCAATTCATTCATACGGTTATCGGAGGAGCCACGCTTCGGCGGTACTCCGCGGGAGCAATTCCCGTCGCCTTCCGAAACGCTGTGGCGAACGCGTTACGACTGCTGAAGCCGACCGCCCGACCGATTTCCGTCATAGAGCCTGCGCGGTTTGCCAGCAGTAATTTGGCCTGCTCAACGCGACGTTTGGTCTGGTACCGATGAGGCGGCATTCCGAGAGATTGCTTGAACACCCGGCAGAAATGATACGGGCTAAGACGAACGAGCTGCGCCAACGTGCCAATCGGTATCCGCTCATTGAGATGCTCCTGGATGTAGGCTGTGACGAGCCGTTGCTGCCACTGTGCAAGACCACCTTGGAGTTGACGTTGAATGCTGGGCATCCCGCAAGTGAAACGCACGACTTCATGCATGAGCAAACTACCGAGACTCTCGAAGTAGACCGGGTCTCCTGCAGAGCTATCGACGAACGTCTTCAGCTTGAGCGCGGTGTTCCATAGCGTTTCGTCTTCGAACAGTAGGCGTGGGGAGTCCGGCAGGCCGGTGATGCCACGTTTAGAAAGAGCCCTCAGCCTCTCAGGGTCGAAGTAGAAGTACATGAGCCGCATCTGCGATCCGCGCGGCTCGTGGCAATCGTAAAACTCGCGGCCAGCAGGAACGAATGTCAGCTTCCGCTCGAGGTTCCGGAGGGCTGATGGCGGCAGACCTTCCACAAATGTTTCTCCATCGCGGCGCTCCCCCTTCTCGTACATGACGAGCATATGCATTGGAGCCCGATACTGATGTTGGATTTTGCCTCGATTTGTGGATCGCACAGATTCGGCCGTCATGCCGTGCCCCGTTATGGTGAGGCGTGCCACAGCCTCGCGAGGAGAAATTTCGACAACGGGATGGATCAAGTCCGCCGGCACCTGATCATCCAATTGGCGAGTTGGATCGAAAATGAGTGGCTCATGGTCGCAAACAATGATCGGAGATTGAGCTATCGGCAGCAACATTCGTGATCTTGAAAGTTGTTGCCGATCTTCAGGGCCGTGGCGCCAATCGCGTGGCTTTCCAAGCTCCTTGCAAAAAGGGACTTGCTGGAGCTCGGGTCGCGGCGTGGAGGGCGAAAGTGGTCGGCGGCGTTCCAACATCGCTTCACCCGTCTGCTGGAATTTGACTCGTGGCATCAACTGGTCATCATTGGCTGGACGCATGGAATTCGAACTCCGATTCAGGACTGCATTCATCCATACCGTTGCGCGATCGCGGTGCCTGCTTTGGGAGTAGGGCGTCGCGCCGGGCCGAGCGGCAGATCCTCCCCGAAAGCTGCTACAAGGGATGCGAGGTGAGCCTGCCCTGCGACACGGAAGTCGCCAATTGCACTCGCGTTTGCATGTCTGACAGAAAGGGCAAAACGGGATTAGACTTTTGGCGGAGCAGGGCTGCGACTTTTGGATATCCCGGCTCCGACCTATTTGGCGCGCGGCGTCACTTCACCGACTCTGATTTTTGAAGCGGCGGGCAAGCAAACCTCAATTTGGTTACGTCTGTCTCCCTCAACGCCGTGCGGGCTAGAAGGCGCCTCTGTCGGTCGGGGCATACGTTATCAGCAACAGATGTTCGACTGAGGAGGTTGGCTTGCTCACCGATTGTCGTGGCTCGCGGCTGCATCTTGCAGAAGCACTCCTGACAAAATGCCGAATAGGGCACGCGCTAATGGGACCCAATGCGTCGTGCAGCGATCAGGTATCGGTTCGAAGGACACTCTTGGTGTACCAGCTCGTCCAGCTCGATGCTTGGCTATTGTCTCTCCTCGATCGTGTCGCTCGGTATGCAGGAGCCCTGGCGCGGTGAAAGGGTCGTGACCTCCTCAACGGAAGCTGCTGCCTACTTGTTCGTCTGCCCGCGCGCATCGCGATACTGGGGGCGGCGACTATTCCTAACGATTATTCGTGGACGGTTACCATTCCAAAGTTGAATTTTCGCTTTCCAAAACGCTCGGTCACCATGGAAGAAACATCCGCTGCCAAGTACCGTGGGCGCACCGGGGAGGACCAGAATGGGCGATGAAGTTTCAAAGGGGCGCCCGGCTAGTACGCAGGTCGAACCCTCTGCGGAGACCTTGAGCGGTTTACGCATGCTGGACATCCGGACCGACCGCCTGCTTTCGTCATGGTTGCAAGAGGCCGGTATTCCTGACGGCGCCCTGAAGGCGAACGAACTTGCCCCCGATTTTCTTCTGCCCGAGGCAAATGGAAAGCTCGTTTCATCTTTGGAATTGCGACAAACTGCACCGTTAATTGTCATCTTCGTTTACGGGACTTGGTCCCCAATGTGCGCAGCTGGTCTACGCGCTCTTCACGGGGCCATCCCTAGTATCCGCGCTGCTGGCGCCAGAGTAATTGCGATAACGCCCGAGACAGGGGACTTGCTGCGCAATTTCAAACGCGACCACCGACTGGATCTGGAACTCCTCTCCGACCTAGATCTTGGGGTGAGCCTTTCGTTCGGCCTGTTGTCCGTGGTGCCGGGGGACGTAAAGAGCCATCTCTTGCGGCTCGGACTCGATCTCTGCGCTCCCCATGGCTTCTCCTTTTGGATGTTGCCGATGCCGGCCATCTATGTCCTCGACCAACGAGGGATCATCCGTCGAGCGTTTGTCGGCCCGGACTCCATCACGGGAGCGCAGACCGAAACCTTACTTGCTGCCCTGTCCGAAATAGGATGGGCCTAAGCCTCGTCCTTCGAGGCCGACCGGAATGAGACAAGTCAATTCAAGAGGCTGCGCATGGGCCACTGCAACTGCGTCATAGCCCGGCTTGTCCTGGCCATCCACGACTTCGCGTCACTTCAGCAACGACGGTTGGATGCCCGTGCCAAGCTCGGGCATGAGGAGGCGGGGCCGGGGCCCGTGATTTGGATCAAGGAACCTGCACCTTGTGCATCAGCGGTGCAAACATTGTCCTTGTTCGAGTCAGGGGCAGATGCGCGGCGGAGTTTGTCCAACGCACTCGTCCAGTCGCGAACACGAGCAACCTTGATGAAGGCGTCAAGCGCCGGCGAATACTGCCTCCCCGCCACGGCCAAAAGCTGCACCTCGCGCCGGACGGGGTCGCCCTCAATTCCGACAGTGGCGAGCGACGGTAGTCTGGGAGCGTGCTCTGGCGCCAAGATGGCCCCCAAACCGGCGAATGCCATTTGCTGAAGATGCCTTTCCTGATCGCTCCTGTGCACAACCTTGGGGCCTGGGTGGCCGGCAAAACAAGCCCGCTTAAATCGGTCTGCGACGTCGCATCCGACCCTTTCGAGAAAGACCAACTCATGCAAGTCTTCGAGCAGGATGACGGTTTGCCTGGCCATCGGATGTTTCCGAGACAAGATGAGCACGCAGCGTTCCTCGAACAGGCGCCAGCGGTCGATACGCTCAGGCAGCTCCATGGCGTCACCGACAAGTGCGGCATTGATCTCGCCATCCAAAAGCATCGCAACCAGCCCGTTGGCATCGGCCTCGCGCAGATCGACTCGAAGATCGGGGATGATCCTGGCGAGCTCCACGAGCAATTCCGTAATGAGTGCGGCGGAGACTGACGGCACCAGTCCGATCTTAAGCGGGGCTATTGTCTTCTTTTGATAGCCTCGTGCCTGAAGCCGTACGGCCTCGGCGGCGGAAAATATTTTCTCCAGCGTGGGCAAAATCATCTTGCCCAGATCGGTGAGCTGGGTGAGATGACGTTCACGGTGAATCAGCGCGCCACCGAGTTCTTGCTCCAGCTTTTGTATCGCCTTTGTCAGCGCCGGCTGCGTCACATTGCATTGCTCCGCAGCTCGCGTAAAATTTAGCGTCTTTGCTAGGGCTAAGAAATATCGCACCTGATAAAGTTGCAGCTGCATAGTCATACTCGAAACATTTGCCGCGGTACGGGCCGTTCGGTTCGTTGCCATAGTAGGCAGGGGTGATGATCAAGCGGTTGCTCGCGGAGCTTCCGAGGAAACAGGTATTGTGCGCCGGCTCGGAATTGCCGGCCGCGTCTTGCTGAAAGCGTTCGCATCGATGCTGTTTCCTATTGAGGTCGCGGTTGCTAGAACATCGTACGCGAGACCAGTTTAATGTCAGGTTTGCATTGGGATCGCCTCGCCTACCTTTCCATTAAGTGCTTTTTGTATTTGGGGATCTCCTAAGGCGTCAGTTCTGGACAGTGAAATGAGGGCCGCGGGAAGCGCGGCACGCTCACGCTCGTCGAAGAGGTTCCCAACTTCGCTTAGGCAGTTGGTCATGGCGAGCAGATGCGCATCATCCTAGCCATAATGCAGTTCCACGATTTGCAATTGTCCTGTCCTAAGACTAGGACATCAGCTCAATCCGAGAGTCCGAAACACATGTCCGATCGTCCAAATCTTACATTGCTTCGATCCCATCTCGATGTGCTGATGGCAACTTTGGATGTCGACGTCATTGGGCTCATCGAGTGTTTGGTTAGCCCAGGCTGGCGCCTGTCATTCGGAAGCGCGGAGGCGCCGGCTATCCACTACAATCTTTCCGGGACCGGACGAATGGTCGTGGGTGGCTTCTCCGCATTTCCTCTAGTACCTCACACCCTTGTCATCACACCGGCCAAGAAGCCGTTTCACATCGAGGTCGATGACCGCACAGCGGCCAAGAGAGTGAATGTGGTCGAAGCGCAATGGGATCCGCGCTTCGGCGAGCGAATCCAGCGATTCGTCGCCGGGGACCTGGACCCGATGGTCATGCTGATCTGCGGGTACTTTCGCGCTACCTACGGCTCGTCGATCGACCTCTTTGCAGGCCTTTCCACGCCGATTGTCGAGCGCTTCGAACCAGCCGATGAAGTGGGGTCAAAGTTGCAGGCCGCGTTGGCAGAAATCAGCGGCCGGCGGGTTGGAATGCAGGCGATGACAACCGCCATTCTCAAGCAGGTGCTCGTCACGCTCGTCCGTCGCAGTCTCAATTCGACCAGCGTTTGGCTCGAACGCTTCTCTATTTTGAGTGACCGTCAAATCGCTCTTGCGTTCGCCGATATGCTAGCGCGGCCGGCGGCCGATCACTCTGTCATGGCCTTGGCGCAAAAGGCCGGCTTGAGCCGATCCGCATTCATGGCGCGCTTTGTGCGCACGATAGGATGTTCGCCAATGGTAGCGCTCCGGCAAATACGGATGAAGCGTGCAGCCGATATGCTCGCCGCGAGGACATTTTCAGTTGAGCAGATCGCGCGGGCGGTCGGTTACAGGAGCTACAGTAGCTTTCTCCGTGCCTTTCGCCAAGTGCATGGATACGTTCCGGAAGAATCTGAGGG
Organism: Bradyrhizobium sp. MI1.11; assembly: GCF_055811255.1. Taxonomy (NCBI): domain Bacteria; kingdom Pseudomonadati; phylum Pseudomonadota; class Alphaproteobacteria; order Hyphomicrobiales; family Nitrobacteraceae; genus Bradyrhizobium; species Bradyrhizobium sp. MI1.11. Next base: position 11,880 of record NZ_JBVVPM010000016.1, on the reverse strand, counting down.
TGATGGACAGAACTCCGATTGAACATACGGCGAGGTGGTGAGGGCAGCCAAACGCCGCCGTGATAAGATCGCGTCTGAATTAAGCTTATGATAAATGGCTATCGGATAGATAGTCGCAGGGCATTTCCCATTATCCGGCGGCGACGGCACCTCAGCAGCTCGCCTTGCGAGTTACTACCCGGGCGACTGAAACGCGTCGCCGAGCTGTCGTGGTCACAACAACGTTAGCCGCGGCTCATCGTGGTTGGGCGACGATCCTTTGTCACGAATTCGATCATGGCCTCGAAAGCGGATCGCCGATTAGCAACTGATGGCACCTGCATTGCGAAACCGAAATGACTGATTGAAGTCAAGTGTGGACGGTCCCGTGTCCCGGATTTTCTTCGCTGCTTGAGACGCGGTCGCCCTCTAACTCCTGCCGTACCGGCCTTGATCGTAGGCCTGCAGGATGCGGACAAACTCGGCCATGCTGGATCGATCCCGATCGGTCACAACCGCAACTTGAGCATTGGACGCGGGCCGGCTCCCTTGCCGGAACCGGATTAAGAGATCGGCGATGCTTATCATTGGGGGGCTCTCCGCAACCATGGAAGTAAACAGTAATTACTGGCAACATACGGCTCGATGATGGGAAAGACCGGTCGAGCATTACGTGGCCGACCTTGTCCTGCAACTGCCTGCTCGCGGGCCGGTTCCGTTGCTGCTCGCTCCGTATCATCTGGTAGCACCGAGCGCTTAGTTGTTGCCATTGCGCGAGGGTATGAAGTGACCCTGCCGAGGTATAGGTCGACCAGACCTCGGTTCAATTCCAAATGAGTGCACACAAAAAAAGGGCCGCCTGCGTTGCCACAAGCGGCCTAAGTCTAGGGAGGAAACGCCCAAGGTGGGCAGCGATAGCTGGGAGGGCCACCGCACGCGTTATAGATACGACGATCGCGATTGTTGCTCAATTGACCCTACGTACGGGTCGGGCATCCAAACGGAGTAAGGGACCTATACGAAGAAGGCGCCCTTTGAAGCGGACCGCTTACACGAGACGAGCGCCGTCACTTTTAGCTCATTACGCCGAGCATCGAGCGCGGCATTAACCGCTATCTCGACGTCGCACGCGATCGAATAGCGCGCGGCTCCCACCTACTATCGGTCTCTCGAATTGCTGTGCCGTCTGCACGGGACGATTTCGGCACTCCAAGTATACAAATCGGAGCCGCTCAGCTCTGGGCGCCTAGCGGGCATCAAAACAATAACTGGAGGTAATTTGTGAAATCGTCTCCGGTGTGATGCGATGCTCATCGGCTTGTAGACGCCCGAGTGGCACGAACTTTCGTCGGGAGCGCGAGCAATCCCGGCCTGCAGGTTGAGTTCGAGGAGATCGGAATTTGAGTCTGAACTTCACTGCGTACAGCAATCCTGGTAATTTCGTGCGTATCGCCGCAAGGCTGCTGCCTTGGCTTTGGGGTTGGACGGCGTTCGCCTTCGCAGTTGGTCTGCTTGGAACATTCGCCGCGCCACCCGACTACCAGCAAGGCGAGACGGTGCGCATCATGTACATCCACGTTCCCGCAGCGTGGACAGCGATGCTTGCCTACACGTTCATGGCGGTGTTTGCGCTCGGATCCTTAGTTTGGCGTCATCCACTTTCCGATGCAGCACAAAAGGCGGCTGCGCCGCTTGGCGCGGCTTTCACCTTTATCTGCCTCGTCACAGGCTCCCTCTGGGGTAAACCGATGTGGGGCGCATATTGGGTTTGGGACGCCCGGCTCACCTCCGTGTTGGTTCTGTTTCTGATCTATCTCGGTCTAATCGCGCTCTGGCAGACGATCGAGGACCCGAACCGGGCGGCACGAGCAGTTTCGATCATGACCTTGGTTGGGTTCATCAACATCCCAATCGTGAAGTTTTCGGTTGATTGGTGGAACACTCTCCACCAACCGGCATCGGTATTTCGCATGGAGGGCTCGGCGATTGCCGGCACGATGTTATGGCCGCTGATTGTGATGGCGCTCGCATACTCGCTTTTGTTCGTGACTCTCCACGTAATGGCAGTCCGTAACGAAATCATGCGACGCCGTATCCGGCGGCTTGCGATCACGATGGCGGCTGCGGGTGAACCTGCCATGGCTTGCATACTGCCTGTCGAAATGGCGTCCTGAGCAGATTGTGATGCAGCATAGCGGATTCATCACAATGACTTTTCTGGTGACGGGCACCGTGCTTGCCGGGATGATCGCGGCGGTCCTCATCGACTATCGCGTTCAGCGCCGTACCCTGCGTCGTCTGCGACTTGGTCACTCGGATCCGCGCGGCCGCGTATGAGCAACATCACACCTTCGATTCACCTCCCTGCGAGCACCACGGCCCGTCAACGCGCGCTGGCCCGCCTGTGGGTGATTATCCCGCTTCTAGTCTTCTTCGGAATCGCGGTATTATTCCTGGTGCGGCTCGGCGCCGGAGACCCGTCGCTCGTGCCCTCCGCTGTGATCGGCAAGCCGGCACCGCAGTTTGCACTGGAGCCGCTCGAGGGGCTTCGCACGCCTGGTCCACCCGGCTTGTCGAGCGCCGATCTGCGGAAGGGGCACGTGACAATTGTGAACGTGTTCGCATCATGGTGTATCGAGTGCCGGGAAGAACAAGGGGCTCTGATGGCGTTGGCGAGCGACCGGATGCTGCAGCGGCAGGGGGTGACGCTTACCGGCATCGTCTACAAAGACGATCCCAGAAACGCGCTAGCCTATCTCGCCGCGAACGGGAACCCCTTCGCACAAGTCGGCACTGACCTGTCCGGCCGAACGGGCATCGATTTCGGCGTCTATGGCGTCCCCGAGACCTATGTGGTCAAGGGGGATGGCACAATCGCCTACAAGCTGGTTGGAGGCATCTCGGACGCAAGTCGACCTGCTTTGATGGCGGCAATTGCCGGGGCAGAGCGTCCATGACGACTGCCTTGCAAGTCCATTTACATCATTCGGGAGTGGCCGATCGGACCATGGGAGCGGCACACATAGAAGCAGTCCGATTTTCAAGCGCGCCGGATGCCCGAAAACGTGGTACGTTACGGATTGGCGAAAACGGACGGAGGCCTTGAACGTGCTCTGGGCCGTCTTCGCAATGATGACCTTTGCAATCGTGCTGGCGCTGGCCCGGTCGCTCTCCGAGCGGCGTGAGAGCTTTGGCGATCACGATTCCGACGTGGCCTTCTATCGCGGCCTTCTGGCCGAGGCGGATGATGACGTCCGCTGCGGACTCGTAGGGCCCGAGGATGCCATGGCCACGCGTGCCGAGATCGGGCGCCGGCTGCTTGCGTCACTCGACTCCGCGTCGGAGAGCCGGCCGCATGCGTGGCCGCGCTGGCAGCCGAGACGCACTGCCGCGGCCTTGGCGATCGCCCTAGTGCTGCCACTCGTGGCTCTCGCGTCGTATCTCAAGGTCGGCGCTCCCAACCAGCCTGATATGCCGATCGCATCGAGGCGCACGGGTGAGGACTTCACTCTCGCTGCCGCGATTTCCGAAGTCGAGACGCGTCTGAAGGGCCACCCCAATGATGGCCGCGGATTCCAGGTTGTCGCGCCAATTTACCTGCGCATGGGAAGGTTTCAGGATGCGGCGCATGCGTATAGGGCGGCGCTACGGCTGCTCGGCGAAAATGCGGAGGAGCGTGCGTCTCTTGGGCAGGCCCTGACGATGGCTGCCGACGGCGTTGTGACTGCAGAAGCACGCGGTGCCATTGACCAAGCGCTCGTGGATGATCCCAAACAGCCTCTGGCCCGATTCTTCCATGCGCTCGCAGTAGAGCAAGATGGCGACACAGATCGGGCGAGACAACTTTGGGAGGCGCTGGAGGCCGATACGCCAGCCGGCGCCCCGTGGATGGATGCCGTCCGCCAACACCTGGATAAGTCTTCTAGGCCAACTCAATCAAAAGCAGAAGCCGGCCGAAGCCGGGCTGAAGTCGCGGCGCTTCCACCGGAGCAGCGGAGAGACGCGATCCGCGGGATGGTGGGAGGACTGGCCGAGAAGCTTTCGAAGGATGGCCATGACCTTCAGGGATGGCTGCAACTGATTAGGTCCTACGTCGTATTGGGTGAACGCCAGAAGGCCGAGGCGGCCGTCGCAAGTGCGCGCGCCCAGTTAGCAGAAGATGCGCAAGCGCCAGAGCGCATCGATGAACTCGTCAGTCAGCTTGGTTTGAAGAGGTAGACTTTGACCAGAAAGGGCAGGCGCATCGCTATCATCAGCGCAGCAGGCTTCACCTTGGCCATCGCGGTTGGGCTCGTCCTGTTTGCGTTGCGTGACAGTATCGTCTTCTTCTACGGGCCGACCGAGATGGCCGAAAAGGCGCCGCCGCGAGGAACCCGTCTGCGCATCGGCGGCCTGGTGAAACGTGGCTCACTTACCTATGGTGGATCGTCGACTGTCGTCTTCGCGGTGACCGACCTGAAGTACGACATCCAGGTCAGCTACACCGGATTGCTGCCGGATCTCTTCCGTGAAGGACAAGGCGTCGTAGCCGAGGGCACGGTGGAGGGACCGGGCGTCTTTCATGCCGATACCGTGTTCGCCAAACACGACGAGCGATACATGCCCAAGGACGTAGCCGACAAACTCAAGCAATCAGGCATTTGGCGGAACGAAAATCCGCGTGGGCGCAATAGCGCGGCCTTCCACGAAACACCACAACGGGACGGACCGAAAGGATGATCGTCGAAACCGGACATTACGCGCTCGCTCTGGCTCTCGCCGTCGCGCTGCTTCAGTCAGTTCTGCCGCTCTGGGGGACCCGCAGTGGCGATTCTGGGCTGACTTCCATTGCGGTCCCGGCTGCAATCACCCAGTTCCTGCTGTTGGGCTATGCCTTCGCGGCCCTGACTTACGCTCATGTGGTGTCCGACTTCAGTCTCGTGACAGTCGCCGAGAACTCGCTCACGACCAAACCACTCGTGTACAAACTCGCCGGCGTCTGGGGCAACCACGAAGGATCCATGCTGCTTTGGGTTCTGATTCTCGCGGCCTTCGGAGCGGCAGTTGCGATTCTCGGGCGCGGCATGGCAAAGGAATTGCGCGCCAATACACTAACGGTCCAAGGCTGGATCTCTTTTGCCTTCCTCTGCTTCATCCTGTTCACCTCCGATCCCTTCGTGCGACGGTTTCCGGCGCCCTTTGAAGGCCAGGATCTCAACCCGCTGCTTCAAGATGCGGGCCTTGCAATACACCCACCGCTCCTTTACCTCGGCTATGTCGGCTCCTCGATCGTGTTCTCGTTCGCGGTGGCGGCGCTGATCAGCGGACGGTTGGACGCCGCTTGGGCCCGCTACGTTCGGCCTTGGATACTGATTGCCTGGATCTTTCTAACGCTTGGCATAGCCATGGGCTCGTACTGGGCCTATTACACCCTCGGCTGGGGCGGGTTCTGGTTCTGGGATCCGGTCGAAAACGCGTCACTCATGCCCTGGCTTGCGGGTACCGCGCTCCTGCATTCGGCCGCCGTTATGGAGAAACGCGAAGCCCTCAAGATCTGGACACTGTTCCTGGCGATACTTACATTCTCGCTATCGCTGCTCGGCACCTTCCTGGTGCGTTCAGGGGTGCTGACCTCCGTTCATTCGTTTGCCAGCGACCCGACGCGCGGCGTCTTCATCCTGATCATCCTGACTATGTTCATCGGCGGTTCCCTCGCGCTTTATGCTTGGCGTGCGCCTTCCCTGAGCCAACGTGGTCTGTTCGCGCCCGTGTCACGCGAGAGCGCGCTCGCAGTCAACAACCTGCTGCTCACCGCCTGCTGCGCTACGGTCCTGACCGGCACGCTCTATCCGCTCGCGCTTGAGGCTCTGACCGGGGACAAGATTTCGGTCGGTGCACCGTTTTTCAATTTGACCCTCGGTCCGCTACTAGCGTTGATCGTTCTGCTAATGCCGATCGGTCAGTCGCTCGCCTGGAAGCGTGGCGACCTGCTCGGCGCGGCGCAACGGGCGACGGTTGCAGCCTTGGGGGGCCTCGTGGTCGCACTTGTGCTCGTTGCCGTCATCCGAGGCGGCCCTGTCCTCGCCACGGTTGGCCTCGGCCTCGCCGTCTATCTCATAGTCGGTTCGTTCGCCGATGTGATGTCGCGTATCTGGGCACGTGGGCAGCCCATTCGAGTGATGCTGGCCCGCGCGGTCGGGCTGCCGCGCTCCGCCTGGGGTGCTGCTATCGCTCACGCTGGCCTTGGCGTGACACTTATGGGCTTGGCGGCGACCGGTTGGGGCGTGGAGCGGATCGCGACCGTCAAGCTAGGTCAGGGGATCGATCTCGGGCCTTATCAAGCGACTATCGAAAATCTACAATCGCGACAGGGCCCGAACTACTCCGAAGTCCTGGCCTACACGGTCATAAGCCGGGGCGGCGCGGCCGTGGCCACCGTCGAGCCCGCCAAGCGCAGTTTTCCCGTACGACAGACTACCGTCAGCGAGGCAGGCATCGTGACGCTGGGTTTTGGCCAAATCTACATTTCGATTGGGGACCAGCACGCGGATGGTTCGATCGATGCGCGCATGTTCTGGAAGCCGCTCGTGACGGCCATCTGGATAGGCGGTGTCATCATGGCGTTTGGAGGGATCGTGTCGTTGTCTGATAGACGCCTCAGAATCGGCTTTGCGCGCCGCGCGGTTCGCGTCCGCGCCCCAGCTAACCCCGCAGCAGCGCCGCAGGCCGCGGAATGACTTCGCTTCGTCGCATTCTTCTGCTTTCGATCGTATTCGCAGGCCTCGCGCCTGGCTTGGCCAGGGCGGTGCAGCCAGACGAGGTCCTGCCCAACCCCTACCTTGAGGCGCGCGCGCGCGATATTTCCGCCGGACTGCGCTGCCTGGTCTGCCAAAACCAGTCGATCGACGATTCGAAAGCAGAGTTCGCGCGGGACCTCCGACTGCTGGTGCGCGAACGCCTTAACCTCGGCGAGAGCGACGAGCAGGTCCGCGACTTTCTGGTGAAGCGTTATGGGAACTTTATCCTGCTGAGACCACCGCTCGACTTGGAAACCACCTTCCTCTGGGGAATGCCGGCTTTGGTGCTCGCAGCGGGCGGGATCGCTCTCCTGTTCAGATTGCGACGCCTGCAACCTACGCCGGCGGCGCCCTTGAGCCAAGCCGAGCGGGATCGGCTCGCGGCCTTGTTAGACGCGGATACTCCGCTATAGGCATTGCCCGATGATCAAGTCGTCTTAGCTTGGGAAGCGTGCGGAGTCGCTCCGCGACGGGGAGCTCCCAAGCAAACCCTTCCGCTGCATGCGCTTGTCATTCTCCCGCCCCGCGAAGTGCCGCGGCTGCGGCGATTGGGGCGAGGGCGATGGATGCAAGTCCCAGAGCGCAGAGAACCAGGAAGGGTGTCAGAACGGGCGCTGTGCCACTCTGCGCGGCGGAGACACCGAAGATCAGCACTGGTACGGCTAGCGGTACAACGAGGATCGAAAGCAGAAGACCACCCCGCCGCAGCGTGACGGTAAGCGCTGCACCGATCGCTCCCAGGAAGGTGAAAGTTGGCGTACCCACCAACAAGGTCGCTGCTACCGCCCAGAGCGCCGAGCCGTCCAAGTCCAACATCAGGCCAAACAAAGGCGAGAGCAGAACGAGCGGTAGCCCTGTAACAAACCAGTGGGCCACGCACTTCACCAGAACAATGAGTTCTAGCGGCGTCGGCGACAACAACATCTGCTCCAGCGAACCGTCCTCGTGATCCGCCTGGAACAGACGGTCAAGGCCCAATAGACTCGCGAGGAGCGCCGCTATCCACAGAATGGCTGGACCGATGCGCGATAGCAAGCGCAGGTCAGGTCCAATCGCGAAAGGTACCACAGTTACGAGACTGAGGAAGAAGACCAGGCCAAGAACTCCGCCTCCGCCGATGCGACGCGCCAGCGTGACGTCGCGAAGAAAGACGACGAGGAGAATACGGATCATGGCCCCGATCCGGCGTCGCCATTGCGTCGAGACCATTCCGGGGAACTCGGAAAAGCGGCGTGACCTCTTCTCCCCCGACCTTGAGACAGACGGCTATAAGGATGCCGGCCGCCCCTCAGCGGGAAGACACTCACCTCGCTCCGAGCCTGACTTGGATTGTCCCCGGCAGACCGAGTGGTTCGTGGGTCGCGGCGAGCATCAATCCTCCGCTTCCGAGATGGTCGGCGACAATAGTCTTGAGCAAGGCTCGTGCGTGCCGGTCTAGCGCGGTTAGCGGCTCGTCGAGCAGCCATAGAGGGCGATCGGCAACCAGGAGCCGGGCCAATGCGACACGGCGACGCTGCCCCGCGGAGAGATAGCCAACGGGCAGATCGAGAACGTGGGCTAACTCCAGACGCTCCAGCGCGTCTAACGGGGTTAGCCGACCTTGGCCCAAAATTCCCAGGCCGATCTCGAGGTTTTCGCGAGCGGTCAACGCTGATTTCAGCCCGTCGAGATGACCCACGTAGTGGAGGCGCTCTGCCAAGGGCGCTGAATCCATGGCTTCGGACTCCACCAGTGACATGCGACCAGATCCCAATGGCAAGAAACCGGCGATAGCGCGCAAAAGAGTGGATTTGCCCACGCCATTGGGACCCGTCACCTCGGCGAGTTGGCTCGAGCCAAGTTGCAAATACACTCCGCCTAACACCACGCGCTCGCCGCGCGCGACGGACAGATCCTCGATCAAGAGATGACACCGCTGCGTGATATCCATTTTTATTTCCGGTTGCCCGTTGTCTCGCTCGGATCGCTTTCGAACGCCGGGTTGGAGGGCTTATCGAAATGAACGATTCTGGATCAGCATGTTCGAACGAAGGGCGGCGCCGTTGGGGAGAACCGCCCAACAGGATGACGAAGGTCAATTCTTCGGGGCTGCCCATTAGAAGAATGCGAGCCCTATTGTGATCGTAAGCAGCAAGATCTGCCACGCGATGACCCACGCAACGTAGCAGCGTGATAGAAGGAGTGGATTGGGTCGCATCACATCTTTTAACCGAAAGCGTGTCGAAAAGGGGCGGGTCTCTCCTCAAACGGCTTTCTTTGGCTGGTCCGTCGCCCCAACTTGGCGGCCTCGGCCGCAACCTGGGAGGCGCGAGGCCTTCCCAGCGCGGTCCGCGCCCGCCGGGTAGCCGATGCCCCTCCGATGCACAATGTTGGGGGAGGCGGTTGCGAAGGGGGCGCTCCCAAGCACGGGTCTCAGGCAAGAGAGAGGGTCTCCCAAGTCTCAGCGAGCGCAGCTGCGAGTTCCGCTATGTGGCTATCGCCGTGATATGGCGAGGGCGTGATGCGGAGACGCTCGGTCCCACGGGGAACGGTCGGATAGTTGATCGGCTGGATGTAAATGGCGTGGCGCTCTAGAAGACGATCGGCTGCCGCCTTACACAATTCCGCATCGCCGACAATCACAGGCACGATGTGGGTGTCGGTCGGGAAGACTGGAAGCCCGGCGGATTTGAGCGCCCGCTTCGTTGCAGCGGCTTGCCGTTGGTGTGCTTCGCGCTCGGCAGACGAGTGCTTCAGGTAACGAACGGACGCACGGGCTGCGGCGGCAATTGGTGGAGGGAGTGCCGTCGTGAAGATGAATCCGGGCGCGAAGCTGCGCACCGCGTCGCAAATCGATCGCGACGCCGCGATATAGCCGCCAACGCAGCCGAATCCCTTGGCGAGGGTACCCTCGATCACGGTCACGCGGTGCATCACGCCATCACGCTCGCTGATCCCGGCACCGTGACCGCCATAGAGGCCAACCGCGTGAACCTCATCGAGGTAGGTCATCGCGCCATACCGGTCCGCGAGGTCGCAGATGGCGCCGATCGGCGCCACATCGCCATCCATCGAGTATACGGACTCGAACACGACAAGCTTGGGGCGGTCTCCTGCCTCGCGCAGCAACGACTCAAGGTGACCGAGATCGTTGTGCCGGAAAATCCGCTTTTCGCAATTTGATTGGCGGACGCCTTCGATAATCGAATTGTGGTTATCTGCATCAGATAAGACCACGCAGCCTGGGATCAGCTTACCGATCGTCGAGATGCTGGCCTGATTCGATACGTACCCGGAGGTAAAGACGAGGCTCGCCTCCTTGCCATGCAGATCAGCGAGCTCGCCCTCCAAATCAACCAAGGGGGAATTATTGCCGGCGATGTTGCGCGTTCCACCCGCTCCTGCGCCGCAGCGGTGTGCCGCTGCGGTCAGTGCACTCACGACTTCCGGGTGCTGTCCCATACCGAGATAGTCATTCGAGCACCAAACCGTGATTTCCCTAACAGTTCCGTCAGACCGGCGCCATTTCGCGGCTGGGAAGCGGCCGGAGATCCGTTCGATGTCGGCGAAGACGCGATAACGTTGCTCCCCGTGCAGGCGCTCAAGACAGCCGTGGAAATGACGCTCGTAAGCTTCGGCCGCACAATTGTGATCGTCCGCAGCGAACGTCCCGTTGGGCGGCGTCAATGCTCGTTCCCCCGGCACTACGTCCACACACAAACGTCTGCTACTGACGTTTCCGTGTGGCCGATGCCTTGCTTGCCAACTCGCTGGTACGTCCAGATCGTCCATCTCAATCTCTCCTGACCGTCCCTCGACCGTCGTAGCTCATCACGCATTCGCGCTCGTATTAGTTATAGTTTGCATGAGGTCCGGTTATGGTCGGGTGCCGCCTGAGCCAGCTTACAACTGGCCCGCCTGCGTCCATTTCGGAAAACCGCACGCCCGTTCTGGTGCAACTATCAGCGAGGCGGCTTTGCGGTCCTCTCCGTGACAGCGGCTGAATTGCAGAGCGTAGAGACGTGCCTTGCGCGAGGTCAGAATGCATACCTGTTCTACGATGCGGCCCTTTCCATGACGACGGTATGGTCCGCCCTTTGTACAGTGGCAAGCCGATGAGCAACCAGGATCGTGGTGCGTCAGTCGTTGTGCGATCAGCGCCTACTCCAACTCGCTCGTTCCCGAGTCGAGCGTGGAAGCCGCCGTTCACGATCGCGCGGGCGATAGCGAGGGCGCTGGCGTTGACCGATTGAGAGAGTCACTCCGCGCCTGCCGACCGACGTGTCGTATCCTTCTGGCGGCGGCGCGTGGTGAAACAATCAGCTGCCGCTTTGGTCACGCCCTGCGCACCTGGTCGATCAGGCCTCCCGCCGACAAAGCGGATCTTCTCGGCGATGCTGCCGGAGAAGATCCGAGATCCTTATGCACGAGGGCGAACTACCGCCTGAGGTGCTGGGATCCAGCGTCGCGCGGTCAGTTGCGGCGAAGCGGGTCGCATCAACATTCGTTTCCAGCGAAGCGCTTCTGTGCCTTCGTCCTTCGAGGCCTTGCACGATGCGCTCGGCGCGCAGATGCAAACGCCACTAGGGTCAAGAGGTTGTCCTGAGCACCGGAATAGCATCAGTCCAGCGAGATCGGACTACACGGGCCGGATCAGCAAGCTGGGCAATGGTTCGTTGCGCATGGCACTCTACGATGTTGCCCATATCATGCTACCAAGCCGCTCAGGGGCTGTTCACAACTGAAGAGCTGGGCCGGTGCGGATCGCCAACATGAGCAAGGCCAAGGTGGGGCTCGCCGGCCGACTAGCGGTGAGCATGCAAGGCATGCTTGCAAAAGCAGGCTCTTGAGCTGGACAGGAAGCGCGAAACAGTTCGGGCAGGCTACGCTACCAGGCCTACTCGAAACGAAGTGCTTTAGCTGGACGATGGAGCACAACGCCGCACGCTTCGCGGTGAGTAACATCGCGCGGATTAGATTGCCAAAGCGCAATCTCTCCAATCAATCGATTGTCACGCCGGTGACTCCGAATCATTTCGGCATGCGTTGCGCGGGCGAAACGCTCGTTAGTATTCCTCCGGGGTGGGCCGCCTTGTTGAGTTGCAGGTATCCGACGAGGATCTAGCTTTAAGGCTAGCCTTAAGGT
>NZ_JBVVPM010000015.1:137146-159349 GCF_055811255.1 Bradyrhizobium sp. MI1.11 | reverse complement strand
TCCCCAGATCCTCTTCAGATGTCTCTTAGAGAATCGCAGATTCGCGATTTACGCAAAGCCCTCGCTTGCGGGAGAGGTCGGCGCGCAGCGCCGGGTGAGGGCTCTCTCCACTTGGGGGTTCTCGATTGCTGAGACACCCTCTCCCCGACCCTCCCCCGCAAGCGGGGGAGGGAGCCCACCACTTTCGCTGCTACCTACGGCCGCAGATAGAGATAGCCCTGCGACTGGAGCTCGGCCAAACGGACCACGCCGCCCTTCTCCGCGCTGACGAAGCCCGGCAAGAGATCCGTAAGCGTGACGTTCTGCGCCTTCATCGTGTTGCCGCAGGCGGCAAGCTCGACGCCATCCTTGGAGAAATCGCCGACGCGCTTGCTGATGTCAGGGTTGGCCTGCGCCGAGTGAAACGCCTTCAGCGCCGGCCCGTGGATCACCAGTGCGATCGTCACATGCTCGGGGCCGCCGACGCCCTCGATGTGGTTCTGGATGTTGCCAAGGACGAAATTGACCTTCTCGGCATCGCTCAGGTGATACACCACCTTCAGCTTGTTGCCCGCGCCGGCGTCCGTCGCGGCGTTCGCGCTGGAGGCGCCAAGCGCTGCGCCCAGGCCTGAGATGGCGCTCCACAACATGTTCCGGCGGTTCATGACGATCTCCTCGATTGCGCCGGAGACATATCATTTGTGGCGGAGCGCGGCGAGTTCCTTGCGGTCGGTCACGAGCGAGGCGCATTCCTTATTGTCCGTTCGATCCAGGCGGAAAATCCCGTCGTCGGCGCCGGCGACCAGTGACAGTTCGGCATCCTCATCCGGCTTGTTGTTCTGCCAGACCCTGACCCGCGCGAGCCGCACGATCGCCGATTTATCGTCCCTTGAGAGCGCGACGCCGATGCCGCCGCCCTCGCAGTCGACGCCGCAACCGAGGCGGATTTCGGTGCCGTCCTTGGTGAACACGGTGTGATGACAGAAGCCGCTGGAGTCGAAATCGCCGGAGCGGTGACGATATCTGAAACCAAGGCGGAAGGAGTTGTGGAGCTGCTTGTCTTCGGTGTCCATCTCCGCCGAGATCAGCAGCTTCATCGCGGCGACCTTCTGCTTCGGATGACGCGCCAGGTGCTCGGCATCGTAGCGGCGCACGAAGCAGGCATAGGCCTTGTTGCCGGGTGCGCCGGCATACATGCGCGCGTTGAAGGTCTCGGCTTCGGCCTTGCTGGCCTCACGGATATCGTCGGCCTCCTCGGCGTGAGCGGCGCCGCCGAGCGCGGCAAGGAAGACGGCCGCAACGAGAAAAGACTTCATGATGGCCTCGCGTGCAGCAACTGAGCTGTACTTTAGACGCGAACCCGGTGCGACGCGTTCATGGTTCGCACATCAATGACACGAGCATCGCAGGGCGGAGCGAGGTGATTAGTTCCACGCGGGGCGTTAGTCATCGGTGGGGTCATAAAGGTTCATTCGATGTAACGCCTTCGCCTTTCGGAACTCGACTCCTGCGATCCTCACGGACATTGCCCGATTTCGTCGATGTGATAGCCTTCACAGACGATCGCCTTTGGCAGTCGTAGGTTGGGGTCTGCCTTTGTAAGTTTGTGGAGTCCCCGCAATGGGCGAAATTCGCAACTTCAGATCCGGGAATGACGAGCCGCCTTCGCACGGCCCTATGCCTCGTCGCCTCGCGGCCATCATTGTCGGTGACATCGCTTCCTACAGCCGCCTGATGCAGGCCGACGAGGAGGGCACGCACGTCCGCGTCAAGCGGATCGAGCGGGATCTCATCCAGCCCAGCATCGTCGAGCACAATGGAAGTCTGGTGAAGACGACGGGCGACGGCTTCATCGCGATTTTCGACAGTCCGGTCGAGGCCGTCCGATGCAGCATCGTCATCCAGCAGAATCTCATCGGCCGCAACGCCTCGCTTCCGAAGGACACTCGGATCGAGTACCGGATTGGCGTCAATCTCGGTGATGTCATCGTGGAGCCGGACGACGTCTACGGCGACGGCGTCAACATCGCCACGCGCATCGAGGGCATCGCCGAGCCAGGCCAGGTCTTTATCTCCGGCGCGATCTACGAGCAGATCAAGCACAAGGTCGTGTGCGGTTACGAGTCGCTCGGGGACCGCAAGGTCAAGAACATCACCGATCCCGTGCGCGTCTATAAAGTGCTGCCGGATGCAGACGCGGTCGGCAGGACGCGGGGGCGGCGCGAGAATACTCTGATCTTTCTCCTGGGTATCACGCTGTCGGTGATTGCCGCCGGTGTGCTGTGGTATCTGCTGGCTCAGACACCGGGCAGGGTGAGCGAGCAGGCCACCGGGCCCACCGCTTCTCCCACCGCTTCGCCTGCCGCATCACCGAGCCCGCAGCCTCCGTCGCGCGAAGCAGCGCCGCAGACGCCGCAGCCTTCTCCCTCGTCGGCTTCGTCATCTCCGTCGCCCGCTCCGGCGCCAAGTCATTCGGCCATTCCCGCCCGCGAACCCGAGATGGTCGCCATTCGCGGCGGCAGCTTTGCGATGGGAAGCAATGACGATCTGACCGAGCGTCCCGTCCATCAGGTGACGGTCAAGCCGTTCTCGATCGGCAAATATCCGGTCACCGTGCAGGAATGGAATGAGTGCGCCGCTGTAAAGGCGTGCGGCTTCACGGCGATCGGCAAGGACGATGCGCCGGTCAGCAATGTGAGCTGGACCGACGCGCAGCAATATGCGGCTTATCTCGCTCAGGCGACGAAGAAGACTTATCGGCTTCCGAGCGAAGCCGAATGGGAATATGCCGCGCGGGGCGGAACGCAGACCAAATATTGGTGGGGCGACAAGCTGCAGCCGGGCATGGCCGGTTGCAAGGATTGCGGTGATCTCGCGGCCGAGCAACCGGCGAAGGTCGGCAGCTTCAGGCCTAATCCGTTCGGGCTCCACGACATGGGCGGCGGTATCGATCAATGGGTCGAGGACTGCTGGCATAAGACCTATCAGGGCGCGCCCGGTGACGGCTCGGCATGGAGCAGCGGGGACTGCAGCGCTCATGTCCTGCGCTCGGGCTCCTGGAAGAACGATTCGAGATATGTGCGGCCGTCCAACCGCGACGGCTACGACACCAACGTTCGTTATCCCACGCACGGATTCCGCGTGGCGCTCAGTCCCTAAGTGGTGGAGTTGGTTTGATGCAGATCCTTCGTTGCGTCGCGCTGGCGGCGGCGCTCGCATTGCTCCCGGGGGCAGCCTTTTCGCAGGGCAAGGCAGCGCCCAAGGACGCGAAGCTCTATTTCATCACCCCGCATGACGGGCAGAAGGTGCGCGGCGGATTCTGGGTCCGGTTCGGCTTGCGCAACATGGGAGTGACCCATGCCGGCGACGAGTATCAGAACGCCGGTCACCATCATTTGCTGATCGACGTCAACGACCCCATCGATCCCAAGGAGCCGATCCTGCAGGACAAGTCGCATCTGCATTTCGGGGCAGGGCAGACCGAAACGCTTCTCGAGCTTCCGCCCGGGACGCACACGCTTCAACTCGTGCTGGGCGATGCCAAGCACTATCCGTTCGAGCCGCCCATCGTGTCGGAGAAGATCACCATACGCGTCCGGCAGCCGGCTGCGGCGCGGTAGCGATCACCGCAGGCTGGCGTTGAACTTGTCCAGCATCGCCGAGCCCGGGCAGAGCGTGTCCGCTTCCAGCGTGTTGAGCGGCGTCTCGACCGTGTTGAGATGCTCGTGCAGATCTTCCGCGTCGGGATCGACGTAGAGCAGCCCCGTGACGATCTGTCCCTTTGCGGCGTGCTTTTGCAGGAAGGTCTGGGCGCCGAGCCGGTCATGCGGATCGTAGTCGGCATCGATCTTGCGCAGCGCGATCCTGCTGCCGTCATGCTGCTCGACCATTTGCACCGTGCCCGGTGCGTAATCCACCGCAATCGGATCGCGGCCGACCAGCACGTCGAGCCGGTTCACCGCGTCATTGTGCTCGCGAACATAGTCGAAGCTCTTGGTCGAGCCGGCGTGATTGTTGAAGGCGATGCAGGGGCTGATGACGTCGATGAACGACGCGCCCTTGTGGCGGATCGCGGCCGCGATCAGCGGCACGAGCTGGGTCTTGTCGCCGGAGAACGAGCGCGCGACGAAAGTCGCCCCCAACTGCAGCGCGATGGCGACGAGGTCGATGGCGTTGTCGGTGTTGGTGATGCCCTTCTTGGACTTCGAGCCGCGGTCGGCGGTCGCCGAGAACTGGCCCTTGGTCAGGCCATAGACGCCGTTGTTCTCGACGATATAGGTCATGTTCACCCCGCGCCGGATCGAATGGGCGAACTGGCCGAAGCCGATCGAGGCGGAATCGCCGTCGCCGGAGACACCTAGATAGATCAGGTCGCGATTGGCGAGATTGGCGCCGGTCAGCACGCTGGGCATGCGGCCGTGCACGGAGTTGAAGCCGTGCGAATTGCCGAGGAAATAGTCCGGCGTCTTCGACGAGCAGCCGATGCCCGAGATCTTCGCAACCCGGTGCGGCTCGATCGAAAGCTCATAGCAGGCCTCGATGATCGAGGCCGTGATCGAATCGTGGCCGCAGCCGGCGCACAGCGTCGAGATCTTGCCTTCGTAGTCGCGATGGGTGTAGCCGAGCTCGTTCTTCTTCAGCCCGGGATGGTGGAATTTCGGCTTTGCGATGTAGGTCATGACCGTCTCTCTCTGCTCCCTCTCCCCGCTCTTCGCGGGGAGAGGGTCGGGGTGAGGGGCTCTTTCGACGAGCTCGACTCGTGGTGAGTCCCCCTCACCCGGATTGCTGCGCAATCCGACCTCTCCCCGCACGCGGGGAGAGGTGATTGCATCCGATGCCTGCGCCTTACCATCATGACACGGCCTTGCGGAGCGGGGTCACCTTGAGGTGATCCTGGTGGTCGCCAATGGCTTTTGCGATGAAGCGGGCGGTGATCGGCGAGCCGTCGTAGTGCACGATCGGCACCAGCCGCACCGGGTCGATGCCGTTTTCGTTGACGATGAGCTGGCGCAGCTGGCTGTCGCGGTTCTGCTCGACTACGTAGACGAAATCGTGCTCGGCGAGGAAGCTCGCCACGCTGGAGTGGAACGGGAAGGCGCGGATGCGCAGGCGATCGAGCTGATGGCCTCGTGCCTCCAACAATCCGATCGCCTCGTCCATCGCCGGCGTAGTCGAACCGAAATAGATCACGCCGTATTTGGTCGGCCGTTCCGCATTAGCCTGAAGCGGCCGCGGCACCAAATCCTGCGCGGTCTCGAACTTGCGCATCAGCCGCTGCATGTTGTCGGCGTAGACCGAGCCTTCTTCGGAGTAACGCGCATAGCGGTCGCGCGACGTGCCGCGGGTAAAATATGAGCCCTTGGTCGGATGCGTGCCGGGATAGGTTCGGTAGGGGATGCCGTCGCCGTCGACGTCGAGATAGCGGCCGAAGTCGCGGCCTTCCTCCAGCATCTCCGAAGTCATCACCTTGCCGCGGTCATATTGCTTGGCGTCGTCCCACTTCAAGGGACGGCAGAGCCGGTGGTTCATGCCGATGTCGAGGTCGAGCATCAGGAAGATGGTGGTCTGGAGCCGCTCGGCGAGATCGAAGGCCGCGGCCGCGAACTCGAACGCCTCGGCGGGATCCTCAGGGAACAGCAGCACATGCTTGGTGTCGCCATGCGAAGCATAGGCGCAGGCGATGATGTCGCATTGCTGGGTCCGGGTCGGCATGCCGGTCGAGGGACCGGCGCGCTGGATGTTCATGATCACGGCCGGGATTTCGGCGAAATATGACAGGCCGATGAACTCGGTCATCAGCGAGATGCCGGGGCCGGAGGTTGCGGTGAAGGCGCGCGCGCCGTTCCAGGAGGCGCCGATCACGATGCCGATCGAAGCGAGCTCGTCCTCGCCCTGCACGATGGCGTATTTCGCCTTGCCGGTTTCCGGATCGTGCCGGTACTTCTTGCAGTGGGCGGTGAAAGCCTCGGCAACGGACGAGGACGGCGTGATCGGATACCAGGCGCACACCGTGGCGCCGCCATAGACGGCGCCGAGCGCGGCGGCGCTGTTGCCCTCGATGAAGATGCGGTCGCCGACCTTATCGGACTTCTTCACCCGCAGCCCGGTCGGACATTTCAGGTTTTGCAGCGCCCAGTCGCGGCCGAGATGCAGCGCGTGGACGTTGGAGGACAAGAGCTTCTCCTTGCCCTTGTACTGCTCGCCGATCAGCTGCTCGATCAGCTTCGGGTCCATATCGAGCAGCGCCGAGAGCGCCCCGAGATAGATGATGTTCTTGAACAGCTGGCGCTGGCGCGGATCGGTGTAGGTCGAGTTGGTGATCGCGGTCAGGGGAACACCGATCACGGTGATGTCGTCGCGGAATTTCGTTGACGGCATCGGCTTGGTGGAATCGTAGAACAGATAGCCGCCGGGCTCGATGCCGGCGACGTCCTTGTCCCAGGTCTGCGGGTTCATCGCCACCATCATGTCGACGCCGCCGCGGGCGCCGAGATGGCCCTGTTCGGTCACCCGCACCTCGTACCAGGTCGGCAGGCCCTGGATGTTGGAGGGGAAGATGTTACGGGGGCTCACCGGAACGCCATGGCGCAGGATCGCGCGCGCAAACATCTCGTTGGCGCTGGCCGAGCCCGATCCGTTGACGTTGGCGAAGCGGACGACGAAGTCGTTTACGCTGCTGATCGGCTTTTTGTCGGACATGCTGAACCTGCGTGAGTCATCTCGATCAAATATTTCTGCATGTCCCAGGCGCCGGTGGGACAGCGCTCGGCACACAGCCCGCAATGCAGGCAGACATCCTCGTCCTTGATCATCACGCGCCCGGTCTTGAGGTCGCTCGAGACATAGAGATCCTGGTCCGGATGCAGCGAGGGCGCTTTCAGGCGCTGACGGAGATCGCCTTCCTCGCCATTGTCGGTGAAGGTGATGCAGTCCATCGGACAGATGTCGACGCAGGCGTCGCACTCGATGCAGAGCGAGGTCGAGAACACGGTCTGGACGTCGCAGTTCAGGCAGCGCTCGGCCTCGCCCAGCGCCAGCTTGACGTCGTAGCCGAGCTCGACCTCCGTGCGGATGTCCTTCAGCGCGATCACCTTGTCGCGATGCGGCACCTTGTAGCGCTTGTCGTTGGAGATGTCGTTGTCATAGCTCCATTCGTGGATGCCCATCTTCTGCGAGGAGATGTGCACCTCCGGCAATGGACGCTCGGTGACGTCCTCGCCCGAGAGCATCTTGTGGATCGACAGCGCGGCATCATGGCCCTGCGCCACCGCCCAGATGATATTCTTCGGCCCGAACGCGGCGTCGCCGCCGAAGAATACTTTCGGGTTGGTCGAGACGAAGGTTTGCGGATCGACCTTGGGCATGTGCCATTTGTCGAACTCGATCCCGCAGTCCTGCTCGATCCAGGGAAAGGCGTTCTCCTGGCCGACCGCGACCAGCACGTCGTCGCATTCGATGGTTTGGTCCGGCTCGCCCGAGGGCACGAGGTTGCGGCGGCCCTTGGCGTCGTATTCGGCCTTCACCTTCTGGAAGGTGATGCCGGTGAGCTTACCGTTGTCGTGGACGAAGGCTGTGGGCACGAGGAAGTTGAGGATCGGGATGTCCTCGTGAAGCGCGTCTTCCTTCTCCCAAGGCGAGGCCTTCATTTCCTCGAAGCCGGAGCGCACGACCACTTTCACCTCTTCGCCGCCGAGGCGACGCGCGGTGCGGCAGCAATCCATCGCGGTGTTGCCGCCGCCGAGCACGATGACGCGCTTGCCGATCTTGTCGGTATGGCCGAACGAGACCGAGGACAGCCAGTCGATGCCGATATGGACGTTGGCGGCTGCTTCCTTGCGTCCGGGGATGTCGAGCTCGCGTCCGCGCGGTGCGCCGGAGCCGACGAAGATCGCGTCATACTTCTCCGCGAGCAGCGCCTTCATGCTTTCGATGCGGTGGCCGCCCTTGAAGTCAACGCCGAGACCCAGGATGTAGCCGGTCTCCTCGTCGATGACTGAATCCGGCAGGCGAAATTTCGGGATCTGCGAGCGCATCATGCCGCCGGCTCGTGGATCGCCGTCGAACACCGTGCAGTGATAGCCGAGCGGGGCGAGATCGCGGGCCACCGTCAGCGAAGCGGGACCGCCGCCGACGAAGGCAACGCGCTTGCCGTTCTTGGCCGACGGCCGCGGCAGGCGTTGCGTGATGTCGTCCTTGAAATCGGCGGCGACGCGCTTCAGGCGGCAGATCGCGACCGGGGTCTCCTCGACGCGTCCGCGGCGGCACGCCGGCTCGCATGGACGATCGCAGGTGCGTCCCAGAATTCCGGGAAACACGTTCGATTTCCAGTTGATCATATAGGCGTCGCTGTAGCGGCCTTGGGCGATCAGTCGGATGTATTCGGGAACGGGGGTGTGCGCAGGACAGGCCCATTGGCAATCGACCACTTTGTGAAAGTAGTCGGGGGCCGCAATGTCGGTCGGTTTCATTCCTACCCTGTCCGCGCAGGCTCAAAGACCCGGCGGCCTTTTCTTGAGCTTGGCGAACGCTAACGCGCGGCGATCTGGTTTCTGAATGACGTCATTGGGTTAGCTTATTAGAACCGGTCCGAAGTACAACGGCAAATTTGGGTGATCACCGGCTTTCATGGGAGCCCAGCGCGCACATCATTAATTGCCGCGCGCAGTATGCGGCGGTGCAACATGTTGCGATGCGTCTTAGTTGCTCGCGATGTCGCTCTTCGCGAGGTCCCACATCAGGCTGTAGGTGCCGACCGACACGGGAAGCGGGAATGGCGAGGCGGCAGGGCCGGTGAAGCGCGCGGCGATCACGGCCGAGACCGCGCCGACATGCGTGCCGTCGATCAGCACGAACCAGTCGCGTGCGCCTTCGTTGCGCACTGCCGGAATGTCCGCGGTCGCGCCCGACAATTCCGGCTCGCTTTCGAGCAGATGCATGGAGATGATGCCGTCGTGCTTTTCCGGCGCCAGCCGTTCTTGCAGTGCGTCACGCCACGCGGCCGCATTGTCCGGCGTCGGTCGCAGCCGCACGAGGCCGAGCGCCGCGCCGCGTCCGGTACCGTTGCTGATCGTGATGCGGGCGACCACGCGGAGCATGTCCTTGAAATGCGCCATGCTCCGCCGCGACCATTCGGTCTGATTGGCGAGCCGCGCCCGGTAGGCGGGACTATCGAGCACGTCGAGCGTCGCGGTCGAATACAGCGAGAGATATTTGGGATTTGCGGCGTGCGCGAGATAGCGCCGCGCCTCGAGGAATCCCTCGATCGCGACGCGCTCTTCCAGATGCTCGCGATCGTACCAGCGATTGAAATCGGCTTCATCTGAAACGTCGATGTTCATCGACGTCAGCAGCATGCCTTTACCAGCGAGTGGCATTTTCTTGTCCTTCTTTACTGACCCTCATGGTGAGGAGCGCGTCTTCGCGCGTCTCGAACCATGAAGGCCCCGCTGCTGCATATCGGCCTTCATCCTTCGAGACGCGCGCGAAGGGCGCGCTCCTCAGGATGAGGGTTTTGGATCTCTAGCGCGAGATCTTCGAGGCGATATCCGCGATCGACTTCATGACCGCGTCCCGCACGCCGGTATCATAGAGCGAATGGCCGGCTTCTTCCACGATGCGAATCTCGGAACCCGGCCACGCTTTCGCTAGCCGCTGCGATGTCTCGGGAGGGCACAACAGATCATAGCGGCCCTGGACGATGATGCCGGGAATGCCGTCGAGCTTGCCGGCGTTCCGCAACAACTGGTTCTCCGTCATGAAGCTGTCGTGAATGAAATAATGCGCCTCCATGAAGGGCGTCGCCGGCAATGTGCGCCAGACGTTCAGCGACGCCAGGTCCAGCCGGGTCTTGGCCGCCTTGTGTTCCGACAAGGCGCGCTCGGTATCGTACCAGGCGCGCGATGCCGGGCCATGCACGGCCGGATCGGCATCGAGGATGCGGCGATAGTAGGCTTCCACCGGCCGCGCGCGCTCCTCGAGCGGCAGCACGCTCAGAAAATCCTCGTAGAGCGCGGGGTAGAATTGCGACAGGCGCGAGGTGAAGGCGATCTCGACTTCAGCACGCGTGCCGAGAAACGTCGCGCGGAGCGCAATCCCGGAGACGCGCGCGGGATGCGCCTGCGCATAAGCCAGCGCCAGCGTCGCGCCCCAGGAGCCGCCGACCACCATCCAGCGCGCGACCCCGAATTTTTCGCGGATTTTTTCCATGTCCGCGATCAGATGCTGCGTGGTGTTGTGCTGGCGCGATCCCTTCGGCCGGCTGCGGCCGCAGCCGCGCTGGTCGAACAGCACGGCATGGAAACGGTCGGGATCAAACAGCCGGCGGTGGTCGGGCTGGCAGCCGCTACCGGGGCCGCCATGCAGATAGACCGCGGGGATTCCGTCGGCGCGGCCGACGCTCTCGACATAGAGCTCGTGGCCGTCGCCGACGTCGAGCGTTTCGGAGGTCAGCGGCGCAAAAGGATCGGCGCGCTTGACTGAGCTGGCCGCGTCGGCGTCAGGCATCATTCCCGGATTCCAGAGTGCCACCGGCGAAATTGCGATAGACGAAGCGGTTGGTTTCGCCCTCGGCCTCGCGCTCGGCCTGCTTGAAGATGGTCTCGTGCAGTGGCGACAGCGCACAGGCCGGATCGGTGTTGGCAGCGTCACCGGTCAGCGCAAAGGCCTGGCAGCGGCAGCCGCCGAAATCGATCTCGCGGAATTCGCAACTCTTGCACGGCTCCTTCATCCAGCCGGTGCCGCGATAGCGGTTGAAGGCGTCCGAGTTCTGCCAGATCCAGGCGATCGAATGGTTGGAGCGTACCGATTCGAAGTCGAGCCCGGTGATGCTCTCGGCGGCGTGGCAGGGCAGCACCTTGCCGGCCGGCGAAATGTTGAAGAACTGCCGGCCCCAGCCGCCCATGCACTTCTTCGGCCGCAGCGCGTAATAATCGGGCACGACATAGTCGATCGTGAGCCGGCCCTTCAGTCGCTCGCGCGCCTCCTCGACGATGCGGGTGCACTCGTCGAGCTGCGCCACCGTCGGCATCAGCGCGGCGCGGTTCTTCAGCGCCCAGCCGTAATATTGGACATTGGCGACCTCGAGCCGGTCGGCGTCGAGATCGACCGACATCTGGACGATATCAGGCAGTTGATGCAGGTTCTGCCGGTGCATCACCGCGTTCACGGTGAGCGGCAGGTCCAGCTCGCGCGTCCATTTTGCCACTTCGAGCTTCTTGCGGTGCCCGCCTCTGTAACCGCCAACGCGATCGGCCAAGCCTTCTTCAACGCCCTGGAAGCTGATCTGCACGTGGCAGAGCCCGGCATCGGCCAGCTCGCTCAGCCGCTCGCGCGTCAGCAGCACGGCCGAGGTGATGAGGTTGGTGTAGAGGCCGACGTCGCTGGCATGCTTGACCAGCTCGACGAGATCCTTGCGCGCGGTCGGTTCGCCGCCGGAGAAATGCACCTGGAGCACGCCGATCTCGGCGAGCTCGCTCAGCACCTTCTTCCATTCCTCGGTGGTCAGCTCCTTGCCCGAGCGGTCGAGCTCGACCGGGTTGGAGCAATAGGGGCATTGCAGCGGGCAGCGGTGGGTGATCTCGAGCAGCACGGCGAGCGGAATGCCGAACGTCTCCGCCGTCGAGCGGCTCTTCTCCAGCACCGCGAGGCTGTCACTGGCGTCGGGCGGAATGGTGGGATTGCCGAGCACATCGCTCATGACGTCTTCTCCCGGGCCTCCGTGAGAAAGCCCTTGTCGGCGAGATCCTGCAGCATGACGATGACGTCGGCCAGGATCGCCTCGCGCGACGCGGCGTATTTTGCCGCGAGCTGGTCGGACATGTCGCCGACATTGCGCTCGCCGTCGCAGAGCTGCAAGACCTCGACCGCGATCTCGTCCGGCGCCAGTACGCGTTCGGGCGCCAGGATCACCCAGACTTTTCGCGTCTCGTCATATTTCAGCTTGGCGTGCCGCGGCAGCACCGGCCGGCTGGTCTCGCTGACGCTGATGTTGCGCGGCCCGGCCATTGTTCCTCAGCTCGCTTTTTGGTGTTCTTGGGGCACGAATGCGCCCGGCGGAATGTGGCCCTCGACATAGGCGTGCTGGAGCGCGTCGAGCTGCACCCACAGCACGCTGGTCTTGAAGATCAGTGCGTTGCAGACCGACGCGCGTTGCTCGGGCGTGGTGGCATGCGCCTTGACATAGTCGAGCGCAAAGCCGGCATCGCGCGGCGCCTGTGCCAGCCGGCGTTTGAAGTAGCTCATGGTGTCAGGATTGACGAAGTCATAGTGCTCCAGCATGCCGGCAATGCGCTCTTCGTGCAGGTTCGGCGCGAACAATTCGGTGAGCGAGGAGGCGATTGCCTCCAGCGGCGACTTCTCGCGGCAATAGTGGACATAGGCTTCGACCGCGAAGCGCGTCGCGGGCAGGATGCCCTCGGTCGATTCCACATAAGCCGTGTCCAGCCCGAGGCCGTCGGTCAGCTTCAGCCAGCGCTCGATGCCGCCTTCGGAGCCGATATCGCCGTCATGGTCCTCGATGCGGTGGCGCCATTCCACGCGCGTGGCGCGGTCGCGGAAGCGCGAGATCACCACCGCGTCCTTGATCGGGATGGTGCTCTGGTAATAGTAGCGGTTCAGCGCCCAGGCTTGGACCTGACCCTTGTTCAGCTTGCCGCCGTGCAGCAGTCTATGAAACGGATGCAGGCTGTGATAGCGCGTCGCCCCGATATGGCGCAGCGCCGCCTCCAGCTCCTCGGCCGAGTTGAGCCTGATGTCCTTGCCGACCGAGAGCGCGGTCATTCCAGTCAGTGACGCGGCATTCACAGCACGATCTCCGTTCCGTCGGCGGGTATCTGCCAGCCCGCCGCTTCAGCGGCCTTGCGCTCGGGGGAAGCGGGCAGCAGCGCCGGGTTCGAGTTATTGATATGCAGAAATATCTTCCTGTCGAGTGTGAGGTCGGCGAGCCGCGCGATGGCGCCGTGGTCGCCGGACATCGCGACATGGCCCATGCTCTTGCCGGTCTTGTGGCTAAGCCCAGCCTTGATCATCTCGTCGTCCTGCCACACCGTGCCGTCGAAGAACACCAGCGCAGCGCCGTCGATCTCGGCCTTGAGCGCGTCGGTGACCTCGGCGCAGGCGGCGATGAAGTAGAAGCATTTGCCGGTCGCTTTGTCGGTGATCTTCAGCCCCAGCGTATCGCCCTCGCCGGTGTCGCCGCCCGGATGCGCCTTGCCTTCCAGGTACCAGGCCGATTTGCCCGAAACGGCGAAGGGCAGCACCTCAAGTCCTGAGCGCGCCCCGTCCGGCAGCCGCGGCTCGAACGGCTCGTTGATGCCGACCGGCTGGCGCTGCACGTTCTTCTCGTTCAGCACGTTGAAGATGCTGTTGGCCTTCAGGATCGCCAGCACCTTCTCATGCGCATAGACCGTGAAGGGCGAGCCCTCGCGCATCGACAGCAGGCCTGCCACCGCGTCCACTTCGCTGTTGGTCAGGATCACGCCTGCGATCGGCGTATGGCGCAGCGCGCCTGCCTTCGGATGCAGCTGTGGCGTCGCATTCAATTGCTGGCGGAGGTCGGGGGAGGCGTTGATCAAGAACCAGTGCTCGCCGTCGCCAGTGAAGGCGACCGAGGCTTGGGTCCGTTGCAGCTCTTGGCCGTTATCACGGGCCGTCCGGCAGCCCTCGCAGCCGCAATTCCATTGCGGCACTCCGCCGCCGGCTGCGGCGCCCAGGACGACGACGCGAAGCATGATCCGTCTCCTGGAGGCAATGTCGCGAGGTGGACCTCACGCCAACACAAATCCTGTCTTCCGGACATGCATCGTGACCGAAAGATCCACCTGCGCAGAACGCGAACTCACCAACCGCTTACTTGCGGGTAGCGCTCACATACATGTTGATTTCCATGCCACAGGGCACTTCGACGATCTTCGGGGCTTTCCAGGCCATTTCGGCTCTCCATTTTCGAGATTTCGGACGTATCCGCCCGGGGCTAAGTTACTGCGAGCACAAAAGTTCGCCAGTGAAATTTTCCCGAGGACGGGCATATTGCGCCGCGAAAAAAGCGTGGGGAACAGTACTTTCTGGTGATGCGGCCCTGCGCTCGGCGCATTCGGTCGCGAACCCTGTCCTGATAAAGCAGTTGTGAGTGCAGTGCAGCTTTCAATCCGGTACAGGCGACCCAACTGGAACTTCGTGATGCCCAGATATTTCTTCAACACCCGTATCGGCAACGAACTGATCGTGGATCCTGAGGGAGAGGATCTGCGCAATCCCGACCGTGCCTGGGAGGTTGCCCGCCAGATGATTCTGGAGGTGCTGAGATCGGAAGGCACCCAGCCGGCCCTGCTTGAGGCCGTGATCGAAGTTACCGACCGCGAAGGCGAGATCGTGCTCGAATTCCCCTTCACCGAGGCATTGCTGGACATCCCGGACCAGTCTGCCACCCGGCATTAGAGGTCCGCCGCTCTTTCCCCGTCATTGCGAGGAGCCCTTGAAGCAATCCAGACTGCTTCCGCGGAGGCACTCTGGATTGCTTCGCTTCGCTCGCAATGACGGCGAATGAGGCGTCACCCGGCTCTCGCCCTTCGCCCCTGCGAAATCCGCATGGCTTTGCCGCGTTCCCGGGGCTAAAAGACGCCGGTTAAACGGAGCAAGCCATGCAAGATCTCTGGCGCCTGTCGGCCGCCGACCTCGCCACCCTCGTCAAAACCAAAAAGGTCTCCGCCAGGGAGGCCGCGCAGGCCGGCCTCGCCCGGCTCGACGCCGTCAATCCCCAGCTCAACGCCGTGATCGACCACCGGCCCGAGGACGTGCTCAAGCAGGCCGACGCCGTCGATGCCGCCATCGCCAGGGGCGAGGACCCAGGCCCGCTCGCCGGCGTGCCCGTCACCATCAAGGCCAATGTCGACCAGGAGGGCTTTGCCACCACCAACGGCCTCAAGCTCCAGCGCGACCTGATCGCGCGCGAGGACAATCCGGTGGTCGCCAATTTCCGCAAAGCCGGCGCCGTTCTGCTTGGGCGCACCAATTGCCCGGCCTTCTCCTATCGCTGGTTCACCACCAATCTGGTCCACGGCGACACCAAGAACCCCCGCGATGCCTCGCTCACGCCGGGCGGCTCGTCCGGCGGCGCCGGTTCGGCGGTCGCGGCCGGCATCGGCCATATCGCCCATGGCACCGACATTGCGGGCTCGATCCGCTATCCCGCCTATGCCTGCGGCGTGCATGGCCTGCGCCCGACGCTCGGCCGCATCCCCGCCTTCAATCCGGCCCTGCCGGAGCGTCCGATCGGGCCGCAGATCATGGCGGTGTCGGGGCCGCTGGCGCGCACCGTCAACGACATCAGGATTTCGCTCGCGGCCATGTCGGCCCGCGACATCCGCGATCCCTGGTTCGTGCCCGCGCCGCTGGAAGGCCCCGCGCGGCCGAAGCGCGCCGCGCTGTGTCTCAATCCGGACGGCCTTGCGACCACACCGGAGGTGAAGGCAGCCGTGACCGATGCCGGCAAGCGCCTGGAGCGTGCGGGCTGGACGGTCGATGTGATCGAGAACACGCCGCCGATGCGCGAAGCGGTCGAGTGGCAGATCAAGCTCTGGCTCGGCGACGGCTATGAGGCGCAGCTCGAGATGGCCGAGCGTGAGGGCGATCCCGGCGCGCTGGCGTGCCTGCGCGGCAACCGCGCCAGGGTCACGCCGATGGACCAGGCGAATTACGCCAAGGCATTGACCCGCCGCGCCACGCTGACCCGTGACTGGATGCTGTTCTTCGAGACCTATGCCGTGCTGCTGACACCGGTCTCCGGCGAGCTGCCGTTCCCGGATCATCTCGACCGCAAGGACGAGGAATCCTTTAAGCGGGTCTGGGAAGCGCAACTGCCGCAGATCGCCACTCCCTTCATGGGCCTGCCGGGCCTCGTGGTCTCCACCGGCCTCGTCGGCAAAGCGCCGGTCGGCGTGCACATCGTGTCCGGCCGCTATCGCGAGGATCTCTGTCTGCTCGCAGGCGAGGCGATCGAGGCGGGCGGCGTGCCGCCGTCGCCAATCGATCCCGTGGGTTAGCGATGTCCGTGATCTACGACTTCAAGGCCAACTCGCTTCTCGGCGAAGAAGTGCCCATGCGCCGCTTCGAGGGGCAGGTGCTGCTGATCGTCAACACCGCGAGCAAATGCGGCTTCACGCCGCAATATCGCGGGCTGGAGGATCTGCATCGCGATCTCAATCCGCGCGGCTTCTCGGTGCTCGGCTTTCCCTGCAACCAGTTCGGTGCGCAGGAGCCTGGGCCGGCGAGCGAGATCCAGGCGTTCTGCTCGACCAACTACGACGTCACCTTTCCCCTGTTCGAGAAGATCGACGTCAACGGCAGCAATGCGCATCCGTTGTATGAGTACCTGAAACGCCAGCAATCCGGCCTGCTGGGCGCCTCCATCAAATGGAATTTCACCAAATTCCTGGTGGATCGCGCCGGCAAGGTGGTTTCGCGCTATGCGCCGACCGCGCGGCCCGAAGGATTACGGCAGCAAATCGAGACCCTGTTATGAGCGAGACAATCATGAGCGACGAATTTCCGGACCGCCTCTCGGTCGATCCGAGCAGCCCCTATTACAACGCGGACATTTTGGCGCGCGACGTCGGCATCCGCTTCAAGGGCGTCGAGAAGACCAATGTCGAGGAGTACTGCATCAGCGAAGGCTGGGTCCGCGTCACCGCCGGCAACGCCAAGGACCGCCACGGCAACCCGCTGACCATCAAGGTGCACGGCCCGGTCGAGCCGTATTTCAGGGATAAGAAGTAAGTACTGGCACTGCGAGGAGCGAGCTCAACTCTTAGTCCCTCATCCTGAGGAGCGCGGAACGCGCGTCTCGAAGGATGAAGGCCCGGCCAGTGGCCTCGCCCTTCGAGACGCCTGCTTCGCAGGCTCCTCAGGGTGAGGGTCTGCCGGATAGCTTCGTTCGCAATGACGAAAGTGAAAGGCCAAACCCATGTCCGTCCGCATCGTCGACGTCCGCGAGATCACGAAACCGATCTCTTCGCCGATCCGCAACGCCTATATCGATTTCACCAAGATGACGACGAGCCTGGTTGCGGTCGTCACCGACGTCGTGCGCGACGGCAAGCGCGTCGTCGGCTACGGCTTCAACTCCAACGGCCGCTACGGGCAGGGCGGCCTGATCCGCGAGCGCTTTGCCTCGCGCATCCTGGAGGCCGATCCGAAATCGCTGCTGAATGCGGCCGGCGACAATCTCGACCCCGACAAGGTCTGGGGTGCGATGATGACCAACGAGAAGCCGGGCGGCCACGGCGAGCGCTCCGTCGCGGTCGGCACCATCGACATGGCGGTGTGGGATGCCGTGGCGAAGATCGCAGGGAAACCGCTTTTCCGCCTGCTGGCTGAGCGTCACGGCGTCAAAGCCAATCCGCGCGTGTTCGTCTACGCCGCCGGCGGCTATTATTATCCGGGCAAGGACCTCTCGATGCTGCGCGGCGAGATGCGCGGCTATCTCGATCGCGGCTACAACGTCGTGAAGATGAAGATCGGCGGCGCCGATATCGAGGACGATCGCACCCGCATCGAGGCGGTGCTGAAAGAGATCGGCAACGACGCGCAGCTCGCCGTCGATGCCAACGGCCGCTTCGATCTCGAGACCGGAATCGCCTACGCCAAGATGCTGCGGGATTATCCCTTGTTCTGGTACGAGGAAGTCGGCGACCCCCTCGACTACGCGCTGCAGGCAGCCCTCGCCGAATTCTATCCGGGACCGATGGCGACCGGCGAAAACCTGTTCAGTCACCAGGACGCCCGCAATTTGATCCGCTACGGCGGCATGCGCCCGGACCGCGACTGGCTGCAATTCGATTGCGCGCTGTCCTACGGCCTATGCGAATACCAGCGCACCCTTGAAGTGGTGAAAACCCATGGCTGGTCGCCGAGCCGCTGCATCCCGCACGGCGGTCACCAGATGTCGCTCAACATCGCAGCCGGCTTAGGCCTCGGCGGCAACGAGAGCTACCCCGATTTGTTCCAGCCCTACGGCGGCTTCCCCGACGGCGTCCGCGTCGAGAACGGCCACATCACCATGCCCGATCTCCCGGGCATCGGCTTCGAAGGCAAATCGGATCTCTACAAGGAGATGAAGGCGCTGGCGGAGTAGCGCAACGCGAGGGGCGCGACGGCCGCGCCACACACTCCGTCATTGCGAGCGCAGCGAAGCAATCCAGAGTGTTTCCACGGGAGCAGTCTGGATTGCTTCGTCGCAAGGGCTCCTCGCAATGACGGTGGCGAGAGGGGAGCGCTTCGACGGGCGCTTCGGCTGCTGCGGGCGAATTGCTGGGATTGCGCGAGGTGTCGCCA
Organism: Bradyrhizobium sp. MI1.11; assembly: GCF_055811255.1. Taxonomy (NCBI): domain Bacteria; kingdom Pseudomonadati; phylum Pseudomonadota; class Alphaproteobacteria; order Hyphomicrobiales; family Nitrobacteraceae; genus Bradyrhizobium; species Bradyrhizobium sp. MI1.11. Next base: position 141,043 of record NZ_JBVVPM010000015.1, on the reverse strand, counting down.
CAATCTCCGTCATTGCGAGCGCAGCGAAACAATCCAGAATCTTTCCGCGGAGGCAGTCTGGATTGCTTCGTCGCAGAGCTCCTCGCAATGTCGGCGGAGAGAGCGTCGTCGGCTGGGTTCGCCTTGACGATGTGCCGTGAGCCGAATGTCGCTACGACAGCCGCATGTCCAGCAGCCGCCGCCCTTCGCCCTTCAGCAGCTTCTTCACCGCGCTCGAGGCCACGACCTCGCCGTCATTGGCGTAGGCTTCGTGGTTCTTCTCGATGTCGTCGAGGCGGTAGAGATAGTTGACCATCACGCCGGCGGACTCGCGCACCCCCTTGGGCGAGAGATCGCCTAACCAATTGATGCGCTCGAGGCGGGCGCCGTTGCCGAGATGGAAGCGCGCGACGGAATCGATCAGCTTGCCTTTCGGCGTGCGTGCCTTGAGGAAGTAGTGCGCCGCGAGGGGTTCGATCACGCCACGTAGCAGTGTCGTGGTCTCGGGGTTCTCGAACCATTTGGGATCGTCGAGGCGCTTCAGGATCTCGCGGTCCTCGTCCGACAGCGGCAAATCCTTGTCCTGCTTCACCCATGGCATGAAGCCCGGCACCGGCGACAGCGTCACGAAATTGTCGAGCTTGGGCAATTCGCGGCGCAGCTCCTCCACCACCTGCTTGATCAGGAAGCTGCCGAAAGAGATGCCGCCGAGACCGCGCTGGGTGTTGGAGATCGAGTAGAACACGGCGGTGCGGGCGCGCTCGATCGGGACGGAGGGGCGGTCGACCGCGAGCAGCGGCGCGATCGCGCCGGGGATCGTCTCCGTCAGCGCCACCTCGACGAAGATCAGGGGCTCGTCGACCATCGCGGGATGGAAGAAGGCGTAGCAGCGACGGTCGACCGGATCGATGCGGCGGCGCAGATCGTCCCAGTCGCTGATCTCGTGTACGGCTTCATAACGGATGATCTTTTCGAGGATGTTGGCCGGGGTCGACCAGTCGATCCTGCGCAGCACGAGAAACCCCCTGTTGAACCATGACGAGAGAAGATGCGAGACGTCGCGATCGAGTGCGGCGAGATCGGCGTGCCCGTTCATCATGTCGAGCAGGTCGGCGCGCATCTTGACGAGATCGCCGGTGCCGCCGGGCGCGCGGTTGAGGCGGCGGATCAGCTCCTGCCGGCGCGGCTCGGAGGCGAAGTGCAAGGCGCTGGCATCCTCGTCGGCCGGCTTGGCGCGCCATGTCTCGATCGCCTTGGACAGGCGTTCCCGATCCGGGCCGAAATCGCGCACCAGTGCTTCGAAAAAGGCGCGACGTCCCGCCGCATCCAGGTCCTGGTAGATGTCGAGCACCTCACGCGCCATGGCGGTGCCCGACGCTTCGCCCCGACCCGACAGCAGCGCGCCGCAGAGCTCGATCAATCCATCGGCGTCCGGCTTGGTGTCGGCAGAATCCCCGCGGCGAAGCAGCGTGCGGCCACGCTCGGAGATGGTGGTGAGCAGGTCGGAGAAGAAAGCGTTGGCCATCGGGGCTTTCGTGTCAGGTTTGTGCGGTGCGGGAATCTTACACGGGATTTGGGCGGAAGCCGATCACAATCAAGCGGGGGATTTTGGCAAGTTTAGCGGAGGCGGGCGGTTCGAAAACCCAAAGAAAGCTGTCATGCCCCGGCTTGACCGGGGCATCCAGTACGCCGCGGCTTTTCGGTTCTAGCCGCGCCGTCCCAGAGTACTGGATCGCCCGGTCAAGCCGGGCGATGACACGGAGTGTGTGGCAAACTCCGTCGGCGTCCGTCCCGTCACCTGACGGAACGCGGCCGAAAACGCCGGCACGCTGGCATAGCCGAGCTGGGTCGCGAGCTGCTTCACCGATACATTGGCATCCGTCGACAGCCGCTGGATCGCCGCCGCGATTCTTGCGCGCTGGCACCAGCTCTTGAAGCTCAGCTGCGTCTCTGTCGAAAACAGCCGCGACAGCGTGCGCGCGGAGGTTCCGACCTCGCGCGCCAGCGCGTCGATGTCGTGCGGGCCGGTGGGATCGTCGAGTACGATCATGGCCGCGCGCCGGCAGCGCGGCTCGTGTGGCAGCGGCACGAAGGTCGCGGAATCCTCAGCCTGGACCAGCTCCAGCATCACCAGGCGAACCAGCAGATCGGTCCGCTCCTCGGTATTGTGGGCGTCGAACAGCGCGAGGATCGCCTGGTTCAGCAGCGGCGACACCCGCACCACGAATTCCCTGGTCAGTCCCTCATGGCGCTGCTCGCGCTTCAGCCAGGCGAGGTCGAAATACAGCGTGCGCATCTCGATGTCGGCGAGCAGATCGATGGCGTGCTGGAGCCCGGCGGGGACCCAGACCGCGCGGTCCGGCGGCACCAGCCAGCGCCCCCCGGGCGTCGTCACCTGCATGGTGCCCCTGGCGGCATAGATCAGCTGTGCCTCGCGGTGCATATGCGGATCGATCCGCATGCCCTTGGGGTAGTCGCGCGCGACCAGATGCACGCCCGCGGGCGAGCGATGATTGCTCCGGACCGCCCGGAGGATTGGCGTCTCGACGACAGTCATTGGCGGCATCCCGTCACTCGCCCGACATATAACTCATTTCGGAGCAGGAGAGGATTCGGAATGAACAGCCCCGGCCGGGTGATCAGTTTCGTCAACGCGGGCCATTTCATCGACCATTACGCGATGCTGATTTTCGCCGCCGCGGTGATCATCATGGGACCGGCGCTCGGTATGGCCTATTCGGAACTCTTGCCTTATGCGACGCCGGGCTTCGTCGCCTTTGGCGCGGGCTCGCTGCTCACCGGCTGGCTCGGGGACCGCTGGAGCCGCCGCCACATGATGCTGATCTTCTTCGTCGGCATCGGCGCCTCCATGATCTCGGTCGGGTTCGTGCAGACGCAGGCGCAGCTCGGCGCGGCGCTGTTCGCGATCGGCATTTTTGCCTCGATTTATCATCCCGTCGGCACCGCAATGATCGTCTCCTACGCCGACAGGCTCGGCCGCGAGATGGGCATCAACGGCGTCTGGGGCAATCTCGGCGTCGCATCGTCGGCGCTGGTCACCGGCGTAATCGGCCAATATCTCGGCTGGCGCTTCGCCTTCATCGTACCCGGCATCGTCACCATCCTGATCGGCATCGCCTTTGCGATGATGGTCGTGCACGAGGACCGCAAGGGCTCGAAGCAGGCGGCAGCGCAGGCGCGGGTCGCCAAGCAGGACATGTGGCGCGTGATCCTGTCGCTGCTGATCGTGGTGATCGCGATCTCCACCACGTTCAATGCCGTCACCGTGGCGCTGCCAAAGCTGTTCGCGGAGCGGCTCGCCGATCTCACCAAAAGCCCGGCGCTGCTTGGTGTTATTGCCGCCTGCGTCTACGTGTTCGGCGCGATGACGCAATACACGATCGGCCGGCTGCTCGACCGCTATTCGCTGAAGACGGTGGCGCTGCCGCTGTCCTTCATGCTGGCGCCGTTCCTGTATCTGGCCGCGAGCCTGTCCAATTTGCCGCTGATCCTGGTCTCGATCGGCATCGTCATGGGCGCGTTCGGGCAGGTCACGGTCAACGACGCCATGGTCGGCAAATACACCAGCGAGGAATGGCGCTCGCGCGCCTATGCCGTGCGCTACTTCATCGGCTTCACCGCGGCCGGCGCCTCGGTCGGCCTGGTCGCCTGGCTCTACGAGCAGGGCGGCTTCGTCACCATGCTGCATGCCTTCGCCGCACTCTGCCTGCTCGCGATCGCAGCCGCGATCATTCTGCCGCGCGAGATCAGGACACCGCACGCGGTGTGAGGGATCGGCATGAGGCGCGCGGCTCTCTCCACGTCGTGGGGGGGGGGGGGGGGGGGGGGGCCGAGCAAAAAGAAGAACAGGGGCGGGGCGGGGGGGGGTGGGGGGGGGGGGGGGGCGGGGGGGGGGGG
>NZ_JBVVPM010000015.1:47326-137136 GCF_055811255.1 Bradyrhizobium sp. MI1.11 | reverse complement strand
CCCCCCCCCCCCACAAACCACTCCCCGCGCCGGGGCGCGCGGGGGCGTCGGCCGGCGCCCCCCCCAACCCCCCGGGGGATGAGGAGGCACCCTGCGCAGACCACTCATGATGCCATCATGCCAGTGTTTTGCCCGACGGCGCAAGCAATTTCGGCAAAGACGAAATTTGAGTTTCGCAGAGACAAAATTTTTCTTCAGTCTTTTCAACCTCATCCCTACTGTGCATGGGGTTGTTTTCGCGTTTTTTGGTGTTGTCCCCTTACCCGGCCGCGAACTCAAGGAACTCCGGTTGCCTGCCGCGGGTTCTATCCCCGTCATCCCGGCACCTCGCCGGGGCAGATGAAGGGGGAAAATTCCTGCATGCAGTGGAGCCTGCTCCGACCGGTCGGCCTTGTCCCCGCGGCGCTTGTCCTCACCACAGTTGCGGCCAGTGCCGAGGGCGGCAAATCGGCCGGTCCGTCCGAATTCCTGCTGGTGGCGCAGATCGTGCTGTTGATCGCGGTCGGCCGCGGCCTCGGCGAGATCATGCAGCGCCTCGGCCAGCCCTCGGTGATCGGCGAATTGCTCGCCGGCATCCTGCTCGGTCCCTCGCTGTTCGGTTGGGTCTGGCCCGACGCGCAGCACGCGATCTTCCCCAAGACGCCCGAGCAGAATGCGATGATCGACGGCATCGCGCAGTTCGGCATCCTGCTGCTGCTGCTGCTGACCGGCATGGAAACCGACCTCAAGCTGGTCAGGAAGGTCGGCAAGGCCGCGATCGCGATCTCGATCGCCGGCATCCTCGTGCCCTTCGCCTGCGGCTTCGCGCTCGGCGAGTTCCTGCCGGACACGCTGTTGCCGAATCCGCAAGCCCGCCTGGTTGCGTCGCTGTTCATGGGCACGGCGCTGTCGATCTCCTCGGTGAAGATCGTCGCAGTGGTCGTCCGCGAGATGAACTTCATGCGCCGCAATGTCGGCCAGATCATCGTCGCCACCGCCGTCATCGATGACACCATCGGCTGGATCATCATCGCGGTCATCTTCAGCCTGGCCTCGCAGGGGGCGTTGGATATCGCCTCGGTGGCGAAAGCCGTGCTCGGCACGCTCGCCTTCCTCGCCATCAGCTTCACCATCGGCCGCCGCCTCGCGTTCCAGCTCATCCGCTGGGCCAACGACAATCTCGTCAGCACCGCGCCGGTCATCACGGTGATCCTGCTGATGATGTGCGCCATGGCGCTGATCACGCATCTGATCGGCGTTCACACCGTGCTCGGCGCCTTTGTCGCCGGCATTCTGGTCGGCGAGTCCCCGATCCTGACGCGGCAGATCGACGAGCGCCTGCGCGGGTTGATATCCAGCTTCTTCATGCCGGTGTTCTTCGGTCTGGCCGGCTTGAGCGCCGACCTCACGGTGCTGCGCGATCCCCATCTGCTGATGCTCACCGGCCTGCTGGTCGTGATCGCCAGTGTCGGCAAGTTCGGCGGCGCCTTCGTCGGCGGAACCGTGGGCGGGCTGAACACACGGGAGTCGCTGGCGCTCGCAAGCGGGATGAACGCGCGCGGCTCGACAGAGGTGATCATCGCCACCATCGGTCTTTCGATCGGCGTGCTCAGCCAGAACCTGTTCACGATGATCGTGACCATGGCGATCGTGACCACGATGGCGATGCCGCCGATGCTGCGTGCGGCGCTGGCGAAGCTGCCGATGAACGAGGAGGAGCAAGAGCGCCTGGAGCGCGAAGAGTTCGAGAAGCGCGGCTTCGTCGCCAATCTCGAACGTTCCTTGCTGGCAGTGGACGAGAGCGTCAATGCCACCTTCGCCGCCCACATCGCCGGCCTGATCGCCGGCATGCGCGGTCTGCCGATCACGGTGCTGCACATCGGCAAGCGCGCCAAGGATCAGGAGAAGGGACGCAACGAGGAGGAGAGCCCCGAAGCCGTGGTGAAGAAGGCCGCCGAGACCGTCTCGGCCTATGGCGATGGCGATGCCGGCAGCGTCGATGTCGTCACCCGGGCAAAGCGTGCGGAGCTCGGCGAGGCCATCGCCGACGAAGCGCGCAAGGGCTTCGACCTCCTGGTCATCGGCATCGACAAGGTTGCTGCCGCCAAGGATCGCTTCGATCGGAAGATCGAGGACATCGCAGCGAAGTTCGAAGGACCGCTCGCGATCGTGGCGGCCAAGGGCAAGCACCTGAAGCAGCCGATGCCCGAGGCGCTCAACATCCTCGTTCCGGTCTCCGGCAGCAGCGTCTCCAAGCGCGGCGCGGAGGTCGCGGTCGCGCTGGCGCAGGCGGGATCAGGCTCGCTCCGGGTGATCTATGTCGCGACGACGCGCGACAAGGGCGCGCAACGCGGGGCCTCTCGGGGTCTGAGTCACGAGGCCGGCATCCTGAAGGACGCCAGCGATCTTGCCGCCCGCTACGAGGTCGACATCACCACGACCTTGCGCGCGAACCGGGCGCCGGAAGCGGCGATCCTGCGCGAGATCGAGACCACTGACGTCGATCTCGTGGTGATGGGCGTCGATCGCATCCAGGCCGATCACCTCTCCTTCGGTGGCGTCGCCGACGCCGTGCTCAGGCAGGCAAAAGTCTCGGTGCTCCTGGTCTCAAGCGGCGAGGCGCGGCAGGTGGCTGCGGAGCAAGCCTAGGACTTCACCTCGGCCACTGCCACCGCCTTCGGAATCTTCTTCGACGCACGCCAGTTCTCGAAGCGCTGCACCACCACGAAGAACGCCGGCACGAACAGCACCGCAAGGCAGGTCGAGGCCAGCATGCCCGAGAACACCGTGATGCCGATCGACTTCCGCGCGCTGGCGCCGGCGCCGGTCGCGATCACCAGCGGCACCACCCCGAGGATGAAGGCGAACGACGTCATCAAGATCGGGCGGAAGCGGGCGCGCGCAGCTTCGATCGCGGATTCCAGCACCGGCTTGCCATCGCGGCCGTGCAGCTCGAGCCCGACCTCGACGATCAGGATGGCGTTCTTGGCCGACAGCGCGATCAGCAGGATCAGGCCGATCTGGCAATAGAGGTTGTTGTCGATCTTCAGGGCATTGAGGATCAGCATGGGGCCGAGCAACGACAGCGGCACCGCCAGGATCACCGAGATCGGCGCGTACCAGCTCTCGTACTGGCCGGCGAGCACGAGATAGACCAGCAGCATGGCGAGCCCGAACACCCAGTAGATCTGGTTGGAGACGGCCTTCTCCTGATAGGACATCGCGGTCCATTCGTAGCCGGTGCCCGGCGGCAGCGTCTTGTCCGCGATCTCCTCCATCAGCTTCAGCGACTGGCCGGAGGAGTAGCCCTGCGCGGGGAGGCCGATGACGGTTGAGGACGGATAGAGATTGTAGAGGCTGATCAGCGACGGACCGGTGGCCGGCGTGATCGTGGCGACCGTGCCGATCGGGATCATGTCGCCGTTCGAGTTGCGCACCATCATGTTGGCGATGTCGCGCTCGGTGACGCGGAAGGCCGGATCGGCTTGCGTGTAGACCTGGAACACGCGGCCGAACTTGTTGAACTGGTTGACATAGGACGAGCCGAGATAGGTCGACAGCGCCGCGAACACCTGGTCCGTCGTGACATGCAGCGTCTGGGTCTTGATGCGGTCGATTTCGACGTTGAATTGCGGCACCGAAGAGCGGAACGAGGACTGGACGCGCTGCAGCGCGCTCTGGCTCTGGCCATTGCTGACCATCGCGCCCGTGATGGCCTGGAGCTTGGCGAAATCGCTGTTGCCGTCGCGCAGCTCGACCTGCATCGAGAAGCCGGCCGCGTTGCCGATGCCCTGGATCGGCGGCGGCGGCAGCACCAGCGTGCGCGCCTCCATGATGACCGCGAGCTTGTCGTTCAGCCCGTAGACCAGCGAGCGCAGATCCTCGCCCGGTCCTTTGCGCGCGTCCCAGTCCTTCAGGATGATGTAGGCGACGCCGGCGTTGGCAAGGCTGGCGCTGTTGTCGAGCGCGGAGATGCCGGCGATGGTGATGACCTGCTGGACTCCAGGCGTATCCTTGATGAGCTCGCTCGCTCTGTCGAGCACCTTCTGGGTCCGCTCCAGCGCTGCGCCGTCGGGCAGTTGCACGGCGGCGATCAGATAGCCCTGGTCCTCGATCGGCAGGAAGCCGGTCGGCACCCGCGACAACCCGTAGCCGCCGATCACGATCAGCACCAGTGCGATCGCGACCGAGATCGTGCTGTTCCTGCACAGCACGCCGATCAGACGGATGTAGCCGCGCTCGACGCGGTTGTAGACCGCGTTGAAGCCGCGATAAAAGAAGTTGCGCTGCTCCGGCGGCACTGTCGGCCGTAGCCAGAGCGCACATTGCGTCGGCTTCAGCGTCGCCGCGTTGATGGCGGACAGAAGCGCGGTCGCGGCGATCACCAGCGCGAATTGCGAATAGATGCGGCCGGTGAGCCCGGCGAGGAACGACGCCGGCAAAAACACCGAGATCAACACCAGCGTGATGCCGACGATCGGCGCGAACAACTGGTCCATTGCTTTGATCGCGGCGTCGTGGCCGTTCATGCCCTGCTCGATGTTGTGGGCCGCGCCTTCCACCACGACGATGGCGTCGTCGACGACGATGCCGATCGCGAGGACGATCGCGAACAGCGTCGACATGTTGATGGTGAAGCCGAGCGCCGCCATGGCGGCGAAGGCGCCGATGATGGTCACCGGCACCGTGGTGGCCGGCACCAGCATCGCGCGCCAGTCCTGCAGGAACACCAGGATCACGACCAGCACCAGCAGGCCGGCCTCGATTAGCGTCATGTAGACCTCGTGCACCGAGGCCTGCACGAACTTTGTGGTGTCGAACGGCGTATCGTACTTCATGCCTTGCGGGAACGCCTTCGCAAGCTCCGCCATCTTCTTCTCGACGGCCTGCTCGACCTGGAGTGCATTGGCGCCGGGCGACTGGAACACGCCGATGCCGGTGGCCGGCTGCTTGTTTAGCGAGAAGATCTGGCTGTAGGTCTGCGCGCCGAGCTCAACCCAGCCGACGTCGCGCACCCGCGTGACGTCGCCGCTGGTGCCCGATTTGACGATGATGTTCTCGAACTCGGTGGTGTCGTCGAGCCGGCCGTTGACGTTGAGGGTGTACTGAAACGCCTGGCCCGGCGGCGTCGGCGGCGCGCCGACTTGGCCGGCCGAGACCTGCTGGCTCTGCTGCTGGATCGCCTGGATGACGTCCTGCGGCACCAGGCCACGGACCTGCAGCTTGTTCGGATCTAGCCACACCCGCATCGAATACTGACCGGCGCCGAACACGGTGACGTTGCCGACGCCGGGCAGGCGCGAGAGTTCGTCGCGGAGGTTGATGGTGGCGTAGTTGCTCAAATAAAGGCTGTCGAACGTCTTGTCGGGCGAGGTCAGCGTCACGAATAGCAGGATCGAGGTCGATTTCTTCTGGACAGTGACGCCCTGGTTCTGCACGGACTGGGGCAGTTGCGACAGCGCGCTGGAGACCCGGTTCTGCACCAGCACCTGCGCGAAGTTGAGGTCGGTGCCGATCTTGAACGTCACGGTCAACGTATAGGTGCCGTCGGAGCCGCTGTAGGACTGCATATAGAGCATGTCCTCGACGCCGTTGACCTGCTGCTCGATCGGCAGTGCCACGGTGTCGATCACGGTCTTGGCGCTGGCGCCGGGATAGCGGGTCGTGACCTGCACCGTCGGCGGCACTACGTCGGGATATTGCGCGATCGCGAGGTTGAACAGCGCGACGCCGCCGATCAGGATCATCAACAGCGCGATGACGTTCGAGAGGACCGGCCGCTCGATGAAGAATTTTGAGATCATGGCAGGCGCTCCTACTTACTTGGCAGACGCCTGCGGCTGCTCGATCTTCGTCACCTGCGGATCGATCTTCTGGCCCGGAATCACCCGCAGCAGTCCTGCGGTCACCAAGCGGTCCTCCGGCTTCAAGCCGCTTTCGATGACGCGCAGGCCGTTGTCGACGGGACCGATCTGCACCTTGCGCTGCTCGACAACGTTGTCGCCGTTGACGACGAGGAGATAGCGGCCACCCTGGTCGCTGCCGAGCGCGGTGTCGGGAACGAGGAGGGCGTTCTTCTCCTGGGTGAAGGGCACGCGGACGCGGACGAAATAGCCGGGCAGCAGCACCCGCTTGTCGTTCGGGACGAGACCGCGTACCGCGAGCGTGCCGGTCGACTGGGTGAGGGTCGGGGCGACATAGTCGAGCTTGCCCTCGTGCGGATAGCCGGCCTCGGTCTGCAGGCCGACTTGAATCGGAAATTGCTTCATGTCGGCGGCGGTGAGCCCCCGGCGGGAGGCCTCGGCACGGATGCGCAGCACGTCCTGCTCGTTGACGGTGAAATTCACATAGATCGGGTCCATCGCGACGATGGAGGCGAGTTGAGTCGGGGAGGAGACCCCGACGAGCTCGCCGATCGAGACCATATGCGCGCTGACGACGCCGTCGAATGGTGCGCTCACCTTGGTGTAGCCGTAGTTGACTTCGGCGAGGCGGGTGTTGGCCTGGGCCTGCTGGAGGTTGGCCTGTGCGTTGTCGCGGTTCGAAGTCGAGCTGTCCAAAGTCGCTTGCGAGACCGCTTGCCGCTGCACGAGATCGCTCTGCCGCTTGAAGTCGGCTTCCGCCTGCCGGAGCGAGGCCTGCGCGCCGGCCTCGGCCGCCTGCGCCTGGTCGAGCTTGAGCTTGTAGGTTTCGGGCTCGATCGTGAAAAGCTGGGTGCCCTGCTTGACGAACGCGCCGTCCTGGTAGTCGATCGATTGCAGGAATCCCTGCACGCGCGCGACGAGATCGACATTCTTGACCGGCGCGGTGTTGCCGGTGGCCTCGACATACCGCGTCACCGGGCGCTGTACGGGCGTAGCCACGTCCACCTTGGGCGGGGGCGGGGCGACGAAACTGTTCTTGTCCTCGCAGCCGGTGAGTGCGGCCACGGCCACCGCGGCGGCCAGTGCCCGCCCGACATGTCTCCACGCTCCGTTGCTTCGTGCGGGAGATGCGGGATTCGCGCAGGTCATTCGGTGGCCCCCGGTTGCTGTCTGTCGGGGCGGGAGGCTATCAACAAATGCCCGGACGTGGAACACCATAGCCATGGCAGTCGTCGGCCTTGCACTGCAGACTGCGCTGTGGCCTTTGGCAGCTTTGCCGTCACAAACCGCTTTTCATCGCGCGCACGATCGACCAGAATTATGTCACAGGCTGAGCGACGGCGCGCGAAGCGGTCGGGACAAAAAAGAGAAGAATAAAAGAAGAAAAGGTCGGGAGATCATGACATGCCCACGCCTCTCCAGTCGGTGCTTAAATCCGTCCTTGCCGGCCTCGTTCTCGCCGCGGCGGTTGCCATGCCCGCGCTAGCCGATGGCCTGAAGGACGAGATCGCGCCGACCGGCAGGCTGCGGGTCGCGATCGCGATCAGCCCGGCGGGCGGCGCGTTCTGGTCCACCAAAACCGAAGCCGGCTATGCCGGCGTTCCGGTCGATCTCGGCAAGGAGATGGCCGCCCAGCTCGGCGTGCCCGTCGAATATGTCGTGCACCAGAATTCCGGCCAGATCACCGATGCCGCATCGAAAGGCACTCTTGAAAAAGGTGCTTGGGACGTCACCTGGCTCCCCAAGGATCCCGAGCGCGAGAGCAGGATGACGTTCGGTCCGATCTACGAGGTCGCGGATGCCACCTACATCGTCAAATCAGGCTCGAACGTCACCAATTTCGCCACGCTCGACCAGGTGGGCATCAAGGTCGCGGCCGTCAACGCCACCACCACCATGCGCGGCGCGGTTGCCCATCTGAAGAATGCGAAGGTCACGGGCTACCAGACCTATGACGAAATCTTCGGCCTCCTGAAGAGCGGCGAGATCGACGCCTTCGCGCTGTCGCGCGACCAGCTCAACAAGATGGCGCAGAAGATTCCGGGCACGCGAGTGCTCGACGAGACCTTCAAGAAGACCGTCACCGCGGTCGCCGTCCCGCTCGGCCATCCCCAAGCGCTGACCTTCGCCGCCAAGTTCATGAACGAGGCGGTGACGAACGGCACCTTGCGCAAGGCGTATGACAGCAATGGCCTGAAGGACACGCCGATAAGGACAGAGTAGCGGCGGCAGCGCCTCCATGACAAGAGAGATTGAGATTCGCGCCTTTGCACCGCCTGATGCTGCTGCCGTGCGCGAGCTGTTCGTCCGGGTGAATCGTCTATTGGCACCAGCGCATATGGCGGAGGCGTTTGAACGCTATATCGTCCACTCTCTCGCCGAAGAGATCGATCGGCTCGCGGATTACTATGCAAGCCGGAACGGCGGTTTCTGGGTCGCCGTTGCCGACGACGAGATCGTCGGCATGTTCGGTCTGGAGGCCTCAGGCGAGCATGCGATGGAGCTGCGGCGCATGTACGTCGCTCCCGGCCTGCGCCGCCAGGGAATTGCGCGAAAGATGCTGGCGTTCGCGGAGGATGAATGCCGTCGGCGAAATCGGCAGCAACTGCAACTCAGTACGTCGGAGCTTCAGCAGGACGCGCTGGCGCTGTATCGAAACTCTGGATACCGAAGCGAGCGCGAAGAGATTGCCGATGCCGCCAGCAACAAGACCGTGGGTGGTGGCATTCGTCGCTATCATTTCACCAAGCGGCTTTGACAGCCCTCCGCCAAAATGCGCGCCTTCAGGGCGGTTGCGCTGATAGTCAGCGGCTCGTGATCGCGGAGGCGATGGTTGCGATGGCACGCTATCAGGTGCAACGGACGAAGCCGACATCATCACCTTCCTGAAGATGCTGACGGACGGCTACAAGCCGGAGGACTAGTGCGCATCCAGTAGGGGTGTAATCCTCAGCGCGGCTTGATCTCCGCATACTTCGCCATCGCCTTCTCGAATTTCCGCTTGAACAGCCACATTGCGCCAAGGATCTCGCGGAAGCTTGCCGAGGTGCGCGCCCGGTCGGCCTGTCCGAATGCGAAGATGCTGTTGTTGCGCAGGTGCTTCATGATCGTCGGACTGGACACCCTGTAGTTCAGGAGATCGCCGGACTTGAGCGCCGACCGTGTCGGCGTAGGAATGATCTGGATCAGCTCGAACAGCTTCATCTGCTCGATCCGGTCGGGCAGCGTCTTCACGATTCCTGGGATCTCCCGGAAAACATCCGCATGCGCGTTCATCAGGCCATCGCGTACGTTGGTCCAGTGATTGAAGCGATGATCGGTACCGCTGGCCCGCGCCTCCTCCTTGTCGTCGCGCGCACTCAACCCGGGATCGGCCGCCGCGATCTCGCCCTTGATGGCTTCCCATTTCCTGCGGCCGTTGCGGTCCTCGGACGGGCCGGTCTGGAAGCTACCCATATAGGTGTTCGAGCGTCCGTTGCGGACGTTCTGCTTGCCGTTGGTTTCGGCGAAGAACAGCCCGAGGCTGATCCGGCCCGCGGCCTCGGCGTGGTCAGGCGCCAGCCCCTTCGCGCGTGCGATCGCGACCGCGAGATCGACCACGTCCTTGAACGGCGTCGCCGAGTTCTGCGCGCCCGCCGGCGGCGCTTCCATGATGTCGAACAGTATTGAGTATTCGTCGATCAACGGTTCGATATCGGCGTCGAAATAGGCTGGAGGAATTTCGAATTTGTTGGGCCTGCCGATCCGGGACGGCATGGCGTCGGTGAGATCCTTGTAAGCACTGATCACGGCGACGCGTGCCAGATACAGCGCTTGGCCCGGCAGGTTCGGCAGCGGCTGCTTCGCCTCGATCTGGCGCCGCCGCTCGGCCAGGATTGCCTTGAAATCGCCGAGCGCACGCTCGTAGGTCGCAACCGCTTCCGCTTGCCTGGCCGTGAGCGTTTGCGCCTGGCTCGGAACGAACGTCGTAAGGAGCAGTCCAAGCGCCGCGATGATGGCGAGGAGTTGACGTCGTGCAGTCATGGCCGGTTCCCCCAACGATTCGTCGGTCGGGGGATCGTAGCCTAGTCGTTGGCTTCGGGCGGCAGGAAGTCGACCTCGTGCAGCGCCGAGATGCGCACGACCTCGGCCGGGTCGGTCAGGTCATGGAGCTGATTGAAAAGCGCCTCCAGCTTCTGCATCGGCGAGACCCAGAACAACGCGCGGGCCGGTTTGTCGGATTTGTTGAAATAGCCGTGCGGGATGCCGCGCGGCAGGCGCACGAGATCGCCGGCATGGGCCTTGACCCATTTGCCGTCGAGCTTGAGGTCGAGCGTGCCTTCCTGCACCAGGATGAATTCGTCCTGGGTCGGATGGATGTGCACCGGCACGAACTGGCCGGGATCGCTGTTGGTCTCGAACGCGAAAGTGGACTCGGTGACGGCCTTCGGGAAGTAGACCTGGCCGAGGATGTTCCAGGTCTTGCCGCCATAGCCCGTACCGTTCGCGGTGATGCCCTTTTCGAGTGCAGTCATGGCTCGCCTCCAATGGGATTGTAACCGAGACGGAGTGTTGCGCAGCAGCCATGCGCTGTCCATGCGCAAGACGCGCCCTACCGCCTGTCGCGTTCAGCGGCCTGCCTGCGCAGAAAGCCTTCGAGATCGGCCTGCACGGAATAGGGCGTCGGGATCGGATCGCCCGCGTCGTCGACGGCGGTGTCGAGAGAGCGGCGCAGCATGCGCGCGAGCTCGGCCTTGCGGTAGGGCTTTGTCAGAAGCGGCGCGCCCTTGGTGGCGCGCCCCTGCGCATGCGGGGCGTCGTAGGCGTAGCCCGACGTGAATAGCACCCGCAGCGAGGGGCGCGCAGCCACCATCTCGTCGGCGAGCTCTCGTCCATTCAAGCTGCCGGCCATCACGATGTCGGTGAAAAGCAGGTCGAAGGGCGTTCCTTCGGCGGCGATGGCGAGCGCCTCGGCCGCATTGGCGGCCGGGATGACCTTGTAGCCGAGGCTTTCGAGCTGGACCGTGACGTACTGGCGGACGTCGCGGTCGTCCTCGACACAAAGAATGGTTTCCGTCCCACCCACGACCTTGCGCTCGTCATAGCCGGTGGGGCGAAGCGTGCTCGCCTCCGCCTTCGGCAGGTAGATCGTGAAAGTCGTGCCGCGTCCTTCCTCGGAAGCGACCTTGATGCCGCCGCCGGACTGCTTGATGAATCCGAACACCATGCTGAGCCCGAGCCCCGTGCCCTTGCCGACGTCCTTGGTCGAGAAGAAGGGATCGAAGATTCGCTCCAGAATGGCCGGCGGAATGCCGGTGCCGGTGTCGGCGATCTCGATCTCGACATAGTCGCCGGCATAGCCGGCCCCGACCGCCACCGCCTCGCGGACGCCGAACACGACGTTGCGCGTCGTCAACGTCAGTCTGCCGCCATCCAGCATCGCGTCGCGGGCGTTGATTGCGAGGTTGAGAAGCGCCGAGCTCAATTGGCCGCGATCGACCAGGGCGAGCCAGACGTTGCCGTCGAGCCGGGTCACGATCTCGATCTTCTTGTCGAAGGTTGCCAGCAGCAGCTTTGCGAGCTCTTCGAGCAGTTCGTTGATGTCGCTCTCGGCCGGCTTGAGCGCCTGCTTGCGGGCAAAGGACAACAGGCTCGACGTCAGCGCGGCGCCGCGGTCGGCGGCGTCGCTGATCAGCTTGGTGATGGTGGCGAGCGGCGGATTGTCCTTCACTGCGTCGGCGAGGATCTCGATCGTGCCCGTGATCACGGTGAGCATGTTGTTGAATTCGTGCGCGATGCCGCCGGTGAGCTGGCCGACAGCCTCCATCTTCTGGGCCTGGATCAGCTGCTCCTCGGCGGCGCGCTTCCGCGTGACGTCCTTGACGAAATTGTTGATGAGGGTGCGTCCCCCGAGGTGGAGCGCCGTGCTGGACGCCTCGATCAGGATGTCATCGCCGTTTCGGTGCAGCAGGGTCGCTTCGAACCGGATGCCGATCGGCGTATCCGACAATTCCGGCAGCAGCCGCATCATGCGTTGCCTGAAGCCGTCGCGCAGCGGCTCGGCGATGAGGAGGTTGACGACGTCGGTGCCGAGCGCCTCCTTGCGCGTCCATCCGGTCAGGGCCTCGGCCTGAATGCTCCATTCCAGCACGATGCCGTTCTGGTCGGTCTGGACGAAGGCATCGAGCGCGGTCTTGATGACGGCTTGCGTCAGCTGTGCGCTGGCCCGCGCCTGCTCGGTCAGTTGCGCGGCGGCGCGTTTGTCCTGCGCCGTTTCGATCGCGCGCGTGCACAGACGAGCCAGCAGGGCCGCAATGGCGCCGCTTGCGAGCAGCGCGACGATCTGGGCAATGCCGAACCTGGTGCCGATCGCGGCATAGGAGACGAGGAGAGCCGCCGCGGTCACGATGACCTGCGCGGCCATCGCGAGTGTCAGAAGCCCCCTGAGTTTCATGGTCTCACACCAACGCGTCAGTCGCAGACCCTCGTGTCCGCCCTGTCAATGACCGGCTCCACCTGAGCTACAGATGTGAGCTACAGATTCCGCGCGGCGGCGTCGAGGGGCAATTTGCGGTGGTACCGGGTAGGCCGGCGCTTCAACCTGCCGGCGAATCGGTCTGGCGCAGCGTCGTCACCCAGATCACGCGTGCCGTCTGCTGGGTCGGGTTGTCGAACATGTGCGGCACGATGCTCGGAAAGCGAAAGCTGTCGCCGGCCTCGAGCAGATGGGCCTGGTTGTCGAGCCACAGCCGCAGGCTGCCCGAGAGGATATAGCCCGCCTTCTCGCCGGTGTGCTGCAGGAAGTCGGTGCCGGACGAGGCGCCGGGATTGAGGGTGAGCTCGTAGAGTTCGAGCTGGCCTTTGTCTGCCGGCGTCAACGCTTCCTTGACGACGCCGCTGGCGGTGAGCCGCAGCAGGCGCCGGCTGTTCTTGCGCACGATGTAGCGCTGCACGTCGGCGGGATCGGTTGTCTCGAAGAAATAGGAGATCGGAACGTCGAGCGCGATGCTGAGCAGGCGCAACGTGCGGATCGACGGCATGGCACGCGCGCGTTCGAGCTGGCTGATCATGCCGTTGGAGAGGCCGGTCTTGTTGGCGACGTCCTGGATCGACAGGCCCGCACGCTGGCGCAGCAGCCGCACGGTCTCGCCGAGGCGCTGGTCGACCGCATCGTCGGCCTCGATCGCCGGTGCATCCTTCGGATCGTTGATCTCGCCGCGACCATCCATGTCGCTCTCCCATACATCATCTCAGCCCCGGACAATGGCGGTCTGGAGCTTCAGTCGGAGTGAAAAGGTCGCGCATCCTAGCAATCCGATTGACAGCTGTATTTAGTCGTGATGAACTTTTGATAGAAAAATTTAGAAGCACTAAAGCCCACTCCTGTCCCTTTGCCGGGGATCTCGGGGGCGCGGGAGACGGTGCCGCGTGCGAAAACGGAGAGTGGTCATGGCGGACGACACCGGGAAGTTCGGCGTTGGGGCACTGCATCTCGGCAATCCGAACCGCCGTCAGATCTTTCAGCTCGGCGCGGGCGCCGCGGCGGGATGGACGCTTTCGGGCCACGCGTTTGCGCAGACCGAACGCCCGACCAATCCGCCGGACAAGCCGCGCGGGCAGGTGATCGCGGCGCTGTCGCAGGAGCCGACGGTCTTTCATCCCCTGATGCCGGGCATCGAAGTCGATCAGGGCATCTGGTGGCAGGTGTTCTCGCCGCTCTGGTTCATCGATCCCGACGGCAAGTTCGTTCCCGACCTCGCCCGCGAAGTCCCGACCATCGAGAATGGCGGCCTGTCGGCCGACGGCCTGACCTGGAAGATCAAGCTCCGCAGCGACGTGAAATGGCACGACGGCACGGCGTTCACGGCCGAGGACGTGAAGTTCTCGCTCGAGCTGATCAACAATCCCGATTTCCGCGCGCGCAGCCGCGTCGGCCATAGTCTCGTGAAGGACATCAAGGTCGTCGCGCCCGACGAGGTTCACTGGCGCATGGAAGCTCCCTATTCGCCCTACATGTCGATCCTGGGATCGCTGACCTTCATCGTGCCCAAGCACATCCTGGAGAAGGTGACAGATCCGAACGCCTCGCCGTTCCACAATGCGCCCGTCGGCACCGGACCGTTCCGCTGGGGCGAGCGCGTGCCCGGCGACCACATTCAGCTGAATGCCCATACCGGCTATCACGGCAAGGGACCTTACGTTGAGCGCGTGGTGTTCAAGTATATTCCCGACCTGACCGTGCTCTACACCCAGTTCCGCACCGGGCAGGTCGACTACACCGGCCTGCAAGGCATTTTGCCGAACTTCGTGCTGGAGGCGAAGACGCTGAAGGGGCGCAAGATCTTCGTCTCCTCGACGTCGTCGGTGGAGCACATCGCTCCCAATCTGGAGTTCGGCGCGTTGGCGGACCGCACCGTGCGCGAGGCGCTTTATCTCGCGATTAATAAGCAAGCGATCATCGACGCGCTGAACTACGGCTTGCCGACGCAGACTGAAAGCTTCGTGCCGCAGCAGGCCTGGTCATTCCAGCAGGGGCTGCCGCAGCACAAATACGATCCGGCCAAGGCCAACACGCTGCTCGATGCGGCCGGCTGGGTGCGTGGCTCTGGCGGGGTGCGCGAGAAGGGCGGCGTCAAGCTCGAATTCACCAATTCAACGACGTCGGGCAATGCGGTGCGCGAGCAGACCCAGCAATTGCTGATCCAGGACTGGCGCGCGATCGGTGCCGCGATGCGCGTGAACAACATGCCGGCCGCGGTGATCTGGGGCGACTTCTGGCAGCAATCGAAATTCAATTCGGTGATCGTGGGGGTGAATTTCATGCTCGGCAGCGACCCCGACGTGACGCCCCGCTTCGGCTCCGGCGCCATTCCAGCCAAGGGTGGCCGCGGCTACAACACCTATCAGTATCGCAACCCGGAGGCCGATCGCTTGCTCGCCGAAGGCGCCAAGCAATTCGATCTGGCGCAGCGCAAGACGACCTATGGCAATCTGCAAAAGCTGATCCGGGACGACCTCGCGATCCTGCCGCTATTCCAGGGCTTCATCGCCGAAGGCGTGAAGGAAGGCCTCCAGGGTTTCCGTCCCAACGTCAACATGTCGATCAACTGCTGGAACATCCGCGAATGGTATTGGGCCTGATGGTTCAGGTGCGCGAGATCGCCTGAGATGGCCCGTTACGTCACCAATCGCCTGGCGCAGGCGATCATGTTGCTGGTGATCGTGTCCGCGATCGGCTTCGCCATTCTGCATCTGGCGCCCGGCGGTCCGCTCTCGCAATTCGCGGCCTCCGCGCAGATGACGCAGGAGGATCTCGATCGCGTCACCAAGCAGCTTGGCCTCGATCGTTCGCTGCCGATCCAGTATCTCGACTGGTTCGGCCGGATGCTGAGGGGGGATTGGGGCCACTCGTATCGCGACGGCGAGGCGGTGCTGTCGGTGATCTCGTCGCATCTCGGCGCCACGCTGGAGCTGATGGTGACGGCGACCATCATCGCGGTCCTGCTCGGCTGC
This sequence comes from Bradyrhizobium sp. MI1.11, assembly GCF_055811255.1. Classification (NCBI taxonomy): domain Bacteria; kingdom Pseudomonadati; phylum Pseudomonadota; class Alphaproteobacteria; order Hyphomicrobiales; family Nitrobacteraceae; genus Bradyrhizobium; species Bradyrhizobium sp. MI1.11. The sequence continues at coordinate 121,801 of NZ_JBVVPM010000015.1, read as the reverse complement.
TGGATCGGTGTGCTCGGCGCGCTGCGCCGCTATTCGCTGTTCGATTCGCTCGCGACCGTCGGCGCCATGATCGCGCTGTCGATCCCGACCTTCTGGTTCGGACTCGTCACGATTTACATCTTCTCCGTGAAGCTCGGCTGGCTGCCGGCCGGCAACCGCGAGACCGTCGGCGACGGCTCCTTCCTCGACCTTCTGCATCATCTGATCGCGCCGGCCCTGGTGCTGGCGCTGGTCGAGACCGCGATGTGGGGCCGCTTCATGCGTTCCTCGATGCTCGAGGTCATCAACCAGGACTACATTCGCACCGCGCGCGCCAAGGGCATGCCGGAATGGCGCATTCTCACCGTGCACGCGCTGCGCAACGCCCTGCTGCCGATGATCACCGTTGCCGGCCTTCAGTTCCCGACGCTGCTCGGCGGCGCGCTGGTGGCCGAAACTGTGTTCACCTGGCCCGGCATGGGGCGCCTGTTTCTCGATTCCATCGGCTATCGCGACTACCCCGTGGTGATGGGCATTTTGATGTTCTCGGCAATCATGGTGCTGATCGGGTCGCTGCTCGCCGACATCCTCTATGCCGTCGTCGATCCCAGGATACGGGTGGGCTAGGCGATGACGAGCGCAGCCCTCTCGACCGTTCAGCTCGCGCCGGGCCATGCCGCCTGGCGGCGCTTCCGCCGGCACCGGCTCGCGCTCGCGGGCGCCGTGATCATTCTGGTGCTCGTCCTCGGCTCGGCCTTTGGTCCCTATCTGCTGCCGTTCGATGACACCTATATCGATATCATGAAGCGGTTCGCGCCGCCGTTCTCCGGCGCGCACATCCTCGGCACCGACGAGCTCGGTCGCGACGTGCTGGCGCGGCTGATGATGGGTGCGCGCGTCTCGCTGTCGATCGGCTTCGTCGCGATGGTGATGGCGATGGCGGTGGGCATCGCCGTCGGCGCTTTCGCCGGCTTCTTTGGCGGCGTGGTCGGCGCGGTGCTGATGCGGCTGGTCGATGCCATGCTCTGCTTTCCGACCATCTTCCTGCTGCTTGCGCTCGCGGCGCTCATCGAGCCCGGCTTCGTCACCACCACCGTGCTGATCGCGGCAACTGCCTGGATGTGGGTGGCCCGCGTCGTCGAGGCCCAGGTGCGCTCGCTGCGGGAACGCGAGTTTGCGGTAGCTGCACTCGCGTTCGGCTCGTCGAACCTGCGGATCATGTTCCGCGAACTGGTGCCCAATGCGATCGCGCCCATCGTGGTGGCGGCGACGCTGAACGTCGCCAAGTCGATCCTGCTGGAATCCTATCTCAGCTATCTCGGTTATGGCATCCAGCCGCCGGCCGCGAGCCTCGGCAACATGCTCAACAACGCGCAGATCTATCTTACCAGCGCGCCCTGGCTTGCGATTGCGCCGGGCCTCGCCATCACGCTGGCGGTGACGAGCTTCAACTTTCTCGGCGACGGCCTGCGCGACGCGCTCGATCCGCGAATGAACATCCCATGATCTGCAAACTAGCGATGAGCAAGCTTGCTCCGATCGAACTGAATATCTGGAGTGCCCCATGTCCCCGCCGCTCACCCGTATAAACAGCGATGAACGCCTGCCGGCGCAGGTGGACGTCGTCGTCATTGGCGGCGGCGTCATCGGCGTCTCCGCGGCCTATCATCTCGCGAAGAAGGGTCTCTCCGTCGCCCTGGTCGAGAAGGGCCATGTCGGCAGCGAGCAGTCGAGCCGCAATTGGGGCTGGTGCCGCCAGCAGGGCCGTGCGCGTGAGGAGATCCCGCTGGCCCGCGAGGCGCTGCGGCTGTGGGAAGACATGCAGAACGATGCCGGTGTCGATGCCGGTTTCCGCCGCACCGGCGTGCTGTTCCTGACCAAGAGCAAGGACGAGCTCGCCAGCTGGGAGCGATGGGCGGCAACGGCGCGCGAGATGCAGGTCCACTCCACGGTCCTGACGCCGGCGGAGGTCGCCGAGCGTCTGCCCGGCAACGCCGAAAAATGGGTTGGCGGCCTGCACACGCCGAGCGACGGGCGCGCCGAGCCCTCGATGGCCGTGCCTGCGCTTGCCACCGCCGCGCGAAAACATGGCGTCACCATTCATCAGGGCTGCGCCGCGCGTGGACTTGAAACGCAGGGCGGACGGGTGAGCGCCGTCGTCACCGAGAAGGGCACCATTCGCACGCAATCGGTGTTGCTGTCCGGCGGCGCCTGGTCGTCGCTATTCTGCCGCCGCCACGGCATCGAGCTGCCGATCGGCCTTGTCAATGCGACCGCGTGCCGGACCACGCCCGGGCCGGAGATTACCTCCGGTGCGCTCGGCACCGATTTCTATTGCATCCGCCGCCGCCTCGACGGCGGCTTTACGCTGGCGCTGCGCAACCGCGGCACGGTCGAACTGTCGCCCGATCTGTTCCGCTACGCGCGAACCTTCTGGCCGACCTATCTGCATCGCAAGAACGGGTTGAAACTGTCATTCGGCAAATCCTTCTTCGACCAGCTCACGCGGGGCACCAGTTGGAGCTTGGACAAGCCGTCGCCGTTCGAGACCGAGCGCGTGCGCGATCCCGCGCCTGACATGTCGCTGGTCAATGCCGCGCTGGCTTCGCTGATCAAGTCGAATCCTGAATTGAAGGACATCGAGATCGCGGAAGCCTGGGGCGGCACGATCGACTGCACGCCGGATACCATCCCGGTCATCTCGCCGGTCGACGCCATGCCCGGCTTCTTCCTCGCTACCGGCTTCTCCGGCCACGGCTTTGGCATCGGTCCTGCGGCCGGCAAGCTCGCCGCCGACATCGTGACGGGCGCGACGCCGCTGGTCGATCCCGCGGCCTACAGCCACAAGCGCCTGATTGATGGCCGCCGGCTCGCGCCGGTCAGCCCGTTCTGAGGGTTTTGCGGCATGACGCTTCTCTACAAGGCCAACATGGTTCGCGGCGAGGAGTGGGCGGGCTTCTTCGCCGAGCGCGCGCCCGATGTGCCGTTCCGGCTCTGGCCCGACATCGGCGATCCCGCTGACGTCCGCTATCTCGTGGCGTGGGTGCCGCCGGACGACATCGCGACGACTTTCCCAAATCTCGAGCTCGTCTTCTCGGTCGGTGCGGGCGTCGACCAGTTCGACGCGTCAAAAGTTCCGCCGCACATTCCGTTGGTGCGCATGCTGGAGCCGGGCATTGCCGAGACGATGGTCGAATACGTCACCATGGCGGTGCTCGCGCTGCATCGCGACCTCCTGCCCTTCATTGCCCAGCAGAAGGAACAGGTCTGGCGCGAGATCCGGATCACGCCGGCCAAACGTCGGCGCGTCGGCGTGATGGGCCTCGGCCAACTCGGCCAGGCCGTGCTCGAACGGCTCAGAGCTTTCGATTTTCCACTTCTCGGCTGGAATCGCTCGCCGCGCGAGATCGAGGGCGTCGCCTGTTGCGCGGGCATGGAGACGTTGCCGGATTTCCTTGCGCAGACCGATATTCTCGTCTGCCTGTTGCCTCTGACCGATCAGACCCGCGGCATCCTGAATGCGGATCTGTTCGCGCGCCTGCCGCGCGGCGCGTCGCTCGTCAACGTCGGGCGAGGCCCGCATCTGGTCGAAGCCGACTTTCTCGCGGCGCTCGACAGCGGCGCGTTGTCGGGTGCCGTCCTCGATGTCGCCGAGCCGGAGCCGCTGCCTGCGGGTCACCCTTTCTGGAGCCACCCGCGCATCCTGGTCACGCCGCACAATGCCAGCATGACCACGCCGGACACGGCGGTCGATTTCGTGCTGGACGTGATCGCGCGCCACCGCCGCGGTGAAGAATTGCCGGGGCGTGTCGATCGTAAGCGCGGTTACTGAGGATGCGATGATGATGGTGACATCGATCCAGCCACGCGGTCCTCTTACCTCTCCCGCTTGCGGGAGAGGTCGCGCCGAAGGCGCGGGTGAGGGCTCTCTCCTCTGGGGGATTCTCGACTGCGGAGATACCCTCTCCCCAACCCTCCCCCGCAAGCGGGGGAGGGAGCGCGCTGTCTCCGCGGCAGGCCTTAGGGGGTATGCATGAGCAGCGGCGCAAGCGTGCCTGACCACGTCGCTGCCAACGCGCAGTCGCCGGTGCTGTCGGTTTCCGGCCTGACGACGTCCTTCATGCGCGAACGGCAATGGAGTCCCGTCGTCCGCGACGTATCGTTCGATGTCGCCTCGCGAGAAACGGTGGCGATCGTCGGCGAGTCCGGTTCGGGCAAGAGCGTCACCGCGCTCTCGATCATGCGGCTCATTCCGAAGGAGAACGGCCGAGTCGAAGGCCGCGTCCAGCTTGCCGGCCGCGACCTGCTGACGCTGCCCGAAGCGAGCATGAAGGACGTTCGCGGCAACGAAGTCGCCATGATCTTCCAGGAGCCGATGACGAGCCTCAATCCGGTGCTGACCATCGGCTTCCAGATTGCGGAAGCGCTGATCCAGCACCGCGGTCTGTCGCGTGCGGCGGCGGAGGTCGAGACCATCCGCCTGCTCGATCGTGTTCGCATCCCCGCGGCGAAATCGCGCTTCCACGAGCATCCGCATCGCTTCTCCGGCGGCATGCGCCAGCGCGTGATGATCGCGATGGCGCTGGCCTGCAAGCCGAGGCTGCTGATCGCGGATGAGCCGACCACGGCGCTCGACGTCACGATCCAGGCCCAGATCCTGGAGCTTCTGAAGGAGCTTCAGCAGGAAGAGGAGATGTCGATCCTCTTCATCACCCACGACATGGGCGTGGTGGCAGAGATCGCGGACCGCACCGTGGTAATGTATGGCGGCCAGGCGGTGGAGACCGACGATACCTCGCGCATCTTTGCTTCACCCTCGCATCCCTATACAAGGTCATTGCTCGCGGCCGTGCCGCGCCTCGGCTCGATGGACGGGCGGACGCGGCCGATGCGCTTTCCGATCGTCGACAAGGTGACGGGGACCTCCGACGAGCCGGCGGAGACGCCAGATACGGTCTCGATTGCCGAGCGACCGCTGCTCGAGGTCTCCAACCTCACGACGCGCTTCTCAATCCGCTCGGGCCTGTTCGGCAAGGTTTCGGGCCGGGTCCACGCCGTCGAGAACATCTCCTTCACCTTGCGCGCCGGGGAGACGCTGGCGCTGGTCGGCGAATCCGGCTGCGGCAAGTCGACGACGGGCCGCTCCATTCTCAAGCTGACGGAGCCGGACAGCGGCACCGTTCTGGTCGACGGACAGGATGTGCTGGCCATGAGTGCCCGCACCTTGCGTGACTTTCGCAAGCAGATGCAGATCGTGTTCCAGGATCCGTTCGCGAGCCTCAACCCCCGCATGTCGGTGGGAACGGCGATTGCGGCCCCATTGCTCGCCAACGGGCTCGCCACGGCGTCGCAGGCGCGGGAGAAGGTCGCCGACCTGCTCGTTCGCGTTGGTCTCACCGCCGACATGGCCGCGCGCTTTCCGCACGAATTCTCCGGTGGCCAGCGCCAGCGCATCTGCATTGCCCGCGCGCTCGCGCTCGGACCGAAGCTGATCGTCGCGGACGAAGCGGTTTCGGCACTCGATGTTTCGGTCAAGGCGCAGGTCGTCAATCTGATGCTCGATCTTCAGGCCAGCATGGGACTTGCCTATCTCTTCATTTCCCATGATATCGCTGTGGTCGAGCGCATGAGCCATCGCGTCGCGGTGATGTATCTCGGCGAGATCGTCGAGACCGGCCCGCGCGCGGCCCTGTTCGGCAATCCGCAGCATCCCTATACGAAGAAGCTGATGGCGGCCGTGCCGGTGCCCGATCCAGCGCGCCGCGGCACCAGGCGCCAGATAGCGAACGACGAAATCAGAAGCCCGGTGCGCTCGCCCGATTACCAGCCGCCCGTGCGCCAATATCGCGAGGTGTCGCCGGGCCACGTCGTCCAGGTCTGGGGCGAGGAATGGTCCAACTGACGTGCGCAGGCCGCAAATCCTTTCCAAAATGCACGATGAGGTCGCGCAGCGATCTGCCGGGCAGGTCAACGGTGTTGTCTTTCGCCCTGCCGGGCCTGTGACATCACGCTGAAATCACAATGAAATCATCGCGTCGCGACCCGGTGCGACGGCCGGCCGCGCCAGCTTCGTGCTATGCGCTGCAGCTGGACCGTTGGCCGTCGATCTCCGATAATGCGCGGATCTCGGGAAGGCCGGCGAAGGCGTGCCTTTACGGATGGATTTACTAGAATGACACAAGCAGGCGTCTACGGGCAGAGGCTCGGGCAGGGCCTTCGCTCCAAGCAAGCACCGGTCCTGATCACGCGTTCGCTGCACAGCGCCGAGCTCGCGGTCACCGAGGTTCGCAATGACGATCCGACGCCGGATATTTCCGGTTCCCTGGCTGCGGAAGATGCCTATCTCCTCAGCCTGAAACTCCGCGACTATCCGGATTGCGAATGCTGGGAGGAGGGCCGCTGTGTCACCAAGGCGGATGTTCGCGCAGGTGCGACCTATCTGTACGACCTCAAGCGCGACCCGCGCTATGTGATCGACAAGCCGTTTCACTCGCTCTTCTTCTATTTGCCGCGCTCGGCGCTCAACGGCATTGCCAGGCAATCGGGCGGGCCGCGCGTTGGCGAGCTCAGCTACGAGCCAGGTGTCGGTCATGACGACGAGGTCGTTCGACATGTCGGTGCCTCCTTGCGGCAAGGACTGTGCCGGCCCGACGAGACCAACCAGCTTTTCGTCGATCACATGATGCTTGCGCTCACCGCCCATGTCGCCCAGACCTATGGTGGGCTGAAGCCAGCCGCAGAAGCGAGCCGCGGCGGTCTCGCGCCATGGCAGGTGAAACGTGCGTGTGACCGGCTCGATTCCGATCTCTCGGGCAAGATCGCGCTGCAGCTGATCGCGACCGAGCTTGGTCTGTCAGTCAGCCACTTCTCACGCGCATTCCGGATTTCCACCGGCCTGCCGCCGCATCAATGGCTGCTTCAGCAGCGCGTGAAGGCGGCCAAGCAACTTATGACAGTCCGCGACCTGCCGTTGTCCGAGATTGCCATCTCGGCCGGATTTGCCAATCAGAGCCATTTCACGCGGGTGTTCTCGTCCATCGTCGGTGTCAGTCCGGGCGCGTGGCGCCGCGAAACGGATGGCGGACGGGACAAGGCTTGAACTTACCGGCGCTTCGCCAGCGAGATCGTGTAGGCCGTGCGGCGCGCCGCAAAGATCTCGTCCGGCGGATGGCCGATGCCGTCGGCAACATTGGCAGGATTGAAGATGGAGCCGTCGCAGGCCTCGTTGGCCTCAAGGCTGGTGATGACGATCGTCCCTAGCCGCACCTGCTCACGGTTGTCCTCGTCCGGCCATCGCAGGGTCACGTCCATGGTGGGATCGCCGGGACGGTCGAGCAAGGCCATCACGTTGAAGCGGACATCGCCGGCTGCGATCCTCCGCGCGAGATCGTCATGCAGGAAATCAGCCGACTTCGCCCTCGCTTCGTCCTCGCTCAAGGTGACGTCACCGCCCACAGGCGCGACCTTGAACTTGATGAAGCGGGTTTCACCCTTGGCGTTCGTCGCGGGAAAGGCGTGCACGCCCCAATAAGTCGTGCCGGCAAAGCTGCCGGGCAGCCGGCGTGCCGCGACGTAATTCGCCTGGTTCAGTGTTTCAGGATTGGCCGCGGAAAAGGCCCGGACCTTCTCGATGTCAGGCTTGCCGTCCGCGCACGGGATGCGCGCCTCGAGGAAGGCGAGCATCTGGTCGAGCGTCCGTGCAAAATGCACCGGAGCGGTTTCCGTCAGGATGTCCGAGCGATGCGCGTCGTCGCCAAGCCTGAAGCTGAAGCCGCGCAGCACGAGGTTGTTGGTGTCGGTCACCCCGGGATTGCCGCCGCCAACGGAGAAGCGCGCCAGCACGCGCGAGGGCTTGGTGAAGCTCAGCGATCGCGTAATCTCTGCCGCGCGATCGGACGGGGCATAGGTCCCGCGCACACATCGACCCTTGGCGAAGCTCGCGCGCACCTTCGGCGGATTGCCTGCGACCGCCTTCAATGCATCGACGACCGCGGCGGGTGTTGCAGCGGGGGTGGGAAGTTCGGACATGGCTTGGCCTCCGGCGCGAGCGGCATGGCCAGGTTTTAGGTCTGGTGCAGCGCCGGCGTCTTTCCCAAAGCCGCGCTGCCTTGTCCGATCCTGCTGATTGCTTGCTCGCGCTTCGGGAATTCACGTGGGCAAAACATGGTATGAGTGGATAGATCTGATGTCGGCGAGACGCGGGACAACTTGTTTACTGATGGCTCTTTCAGCTCCCGCGCTCCCGGGTCTCGCGACGATGCAGACTTGTCCTCCGGAAATTGTGATCGGATAGAGCAACGGGGAACCGCGTTATGTGAACCGTCTCATATTTCACCACTCTCTTTTCGAGCTATCACTCCCGCAAGAAATTGCCGCACCCGGATTTAACTGACAGGCACGGGTGAGATGCAATGCCTGCGTAGCCGCGTGCTCGCAGCTTTGGATTGGCTCTCGTCTTGCTCACGAGCAAGCCAGCCCCATCACTCAGCACAGATTTTTCAGAAGTTGGAATCAAGGCAATCGCAAAACGCGTCCACGAGGCTGCCTCTATTCGGGGTCGGCCGGTAGGCCGCTACTTACCTAAGAAGGAGACCCCCAATGAAAATTAGTGATGCAATTTCCAGCGCATTTTCCCTAACGAGGGGCTCCGGCAATCTTCGGATCGCTCGTTCCGGTCTGATCAGGTCGGCCCATCTTCTTGAAAGAATTGGGCTCGCAGCCGTTGGGGCCTCTTGCGGCCTCTATGTGGGTGCGGCCCTGTTGCGTGAGAAAGGCGGACTGTTTGAAAGCGGCTGGATCGTGCTGATAACGATGCTCTACGGAGCTCTTAGCTATTACGTCGGAATTGATTTGTCTCGCAGTGTCGCGCGGAAGTCGATTTCGAGCACCTCGGAAGAGTGGAATGGTTCCGAGCCGGCTGAGATCATGAGTGCGGCCGGAACGTTCGGCGCCGCGATTGCCGCAACTCTGTCCGTCAGCATCCTTGTCCTTGATCATAACCCAGCCAATGGGCTGATAGCCTTTGTTGCCGGCTGTTGGGTGGTTGGTTCTTCGCTCCAAGTCGCGGCGGGCACGATGGCTCGCAACTACGAAGCACGCATGGACAAGCAATGAAGGAATTGTGCTCACCCAATAACGTCTGCTTGGCGTCATGACGAGAGCACAAGCCGCAGCGTTGGATTCGGCTTCAGGTCCCGAGTGAGTCGTGATCACTCATCGCAACCTCTGTCGTGCAACGCTGCGTGAAGACGATGTTTGGTAGCGCAGTCGTTCGCATCGGGCGGCGACCCGGCTTGGAAGTCGTGTCGGTACTGAGTAACCTAAATTATCGCACAACAAACAAGACGTGCCATCATGGCGATGTTGGGATATCGTCCCCGCGCCGTGGTCCAAAATCCTGCTAACCGCCAACCACACGATCGGTGGAGCCAATGCAGATTGCGGAGTGGCTCGACAAACTGGGGCTTGGGCAATACGCAGAGCGTTTTGCCCAGAATGCAATCGACGTGGGCATCCTCCCCGAACTGATGGACGAGGACTTTGATAAGCTCGGAGTCCTGCTAGGCCATCGCCGCAAAATGCTGCGTGCTATTGCCGACCTCGATCCAGCCGCGTTGATCGCATCGCCGACGCCTCCTCAGGACGCCGAGCGGCGCCACCTCACCGTTATGTTTTGCGATCTGGTCGGCTCGACCGCGCTCTCGGCGCGTCTCGATCCCGAGGATATGTGGGAAGTGATCCGGGCCTACCGCGCCGCCTGCGCGAGCGTCGTTGCGGCTTATGACGGCAGGATAGCCAGATTCGTCGGCGACGGAATACTCGTCTATTTCGGCTATCCTCGCGCCCACGAGGATGATGCGGAGCGCGCAGTGCGAGCGGGTCTCGACACTATCTCCGCAATTGGGCAGCTCAAAACAGGCGCCGACGAACGGGTTGAACTGCGCATCGCAATTGCGACAGGGCTTGTGGTGGTCGGTGACCTCATCAGCGGAGATGCGTCAGAGGAACAGGCAACCGTCGGCGACACACCAAACCTCGCCGCTCGGCTCCAGAGCCTGGCGGAACCGGGCGCGGTCGTCGTTGCTTCGTCGACGCGCCGGCTGCTTGGTGATCTCTTCACGTTTCGCAATCTCGGCCGCCGTGAGGTCAAGGGCATAGCCGAACCCATCGCAGTCTGGGCGGTGGAGGGAGCGATCGCATCCGAGAGTCGCTTCGAGGCGGTCCGCGCGGTACGCTCGATCGGCTTTGTCGGCCGCAGGGACGAGATCGAGTTCACTCTCTCGCGCCAGCGGCTGGCATGGCAGGGGCAGGGGCAGATGGTATTGATTTCTGGCGAAGCGGGCATCGGCAAGTCGCGCATTGTCGCAACGCTGTCCGAAAGCCCCTCGTTGGGCCCGCACCGCCGGGTGCGATATCAGTGTTCGCCCTACCATATCAACAGTGCGCTCCATCCCTTTGTCGCGCAGCTCGAGCGCGCCGCCGGCATCCGGTCGCACGACACGCCTGGGCAAAAGCTCGACAAGCTCGAGGCAATGCTGGCGCTTGGAACACAGCAGGTCGCCCAAGCGACACCGCTCATTGCGGCTCTCCTTTCGATTCCCACCGACGACCATTGTCCGCCGCTGAGTTCGAGCCCGGCGCAGCAGCGGCGACAGACATTTGCCGCCCTTCTGGATCAGCTTGAGGGGTTGGCGCGAGAGCAACCCCTGCTGATTATCTGCGAGGATATGCATTGGGCCGATGCCACGACACTTGAGCTGTTCGATCTCGCGGTCGATCGGATCAGAGGCCTGCCGATACTCGTGCTCATGACATCCCGGCCAGAGTTCGAGCCCTCCTGGTCGGGCCTTGCCAACGTTAGTCTGTTGCGGCTCGACCGACTCGATCGGCAGGACTCGCGCGCGCTGGTCGAACAGGTGGCCGTTGGTCGCCAGCTGCCACGCGAGATGATGAAGCAGATCATCGATAGGACGGATGGCATCCCACTATTCGTCGAGGAATTGACCAAGATGGTGCTGGAGTCCGGGCTACTCGTCGAAGATGCCGGGCGCTATCGCCTCGATAATCCGCTCCCGCCGCTCGCTATTCCCGCGACGCTGCAGGATTCGCTGATGGCGCGGCTTGACCGGCTGGCCCCGGTCAAGGAGTTGGCGCAGATAGGCGCCGCCATCGGTCGCGACTTTTCATACGCGCTGCTGAGATATGTGGCGGGACGCGATGATCTGACGCTGAGCGCTGCGCTAGCGCAACTCGAAGAGGCCGAACTGCTGGTGCGTCGCGGGGCTCCGCCCGAAGCAAACTATAGTTTCAAGCACGCTCTCGTTCAGGAAGCGGCCTACGAGAGCCTGCTCAAGAGCAAACGGCAGGTGCTTCACAAGCGCATCGGCGATGTCCTGCGCGAGAAGTTTCCAGTCGTCGCCGAGACTGAGCCGGAAGTTCTGGCACACCACTTCACTGAGGCGGGGCTGAACGAGGTCGCCCTCGAATGGTGGCGCAAGGCGGGCCTGCAGGCGCTGAAACGCTCCGCCTATTCCGAGGCGATTGCACATCTCGGCAAGGCGATTGCCGTCGCCGATGAGCTGCCCGATGAGCACGACCGGATGATGAGTAGGCTACATCTTCAAATCGCATATGGCCGTGCATTACGGGGCAGCCTCGGGCACAGCGCTCCCGAAACGGTAGCCGCATGGACGCGCGCCCGACAGTTCGCAGCCGACATCAATGATCCGGTTGAACTTGCGCCAGTCCATTCGGGTCTCTTCAATGCCTGCCTGACACACGGCGAACTCGCGCCGATGCGGGCGCTCGTGGATGCCATCGTGAACGCCGCTGAACGGCGACCGGACTCACCGGTGGCCGCCGTCGTTGCACATTGGACGGGCGGGGTTACCTGCTGGTTCGGGGGCGACTACTTGAACGCGAGAGTACATCTTGAGAAGGCACTAGAGATCTATGGTGACGAGCCGGATCCCGCGACGTTTAGAGGCTCGGCACTGGATCTCCCATTCGTGATCATGAGGTTTCTTGCCCTGGTGCTTTGGCCGCTTGGCAGGATCGCTCGCGCACGTCGCCTCGCCGTGGAAGCGATAAGTGCTTCCGGAGAAAAACGGGCGCTTTCTCAGGCCAATGCGCTTGTTCATCGAGCTGTGTTCGACGGACTATGCGGGGGCATGTTGCAGCAAACAGAGACGATCCTGGCGCTCGGTCTCGCTCGCGACCACACGATGCCGCTGTATGTGGCCGCCGGCACCTACCTGAATGGCCTGGCCAAGTGGCGTGCCGGCGACGGAATGGCCGGGCTAACGGAAATGCGTCGCGGCTGGACCTTGCTGCACGAGAATGACTGCTACCTCTGTGAGCCGTTTTGGGGGATGCATGTCGCGATGGCGGATGCAGAGTCGGGCCGACTCGAAAACGGGCTCGAAATCTTGAGCGGATTGATCGCATGGGCGGGGCAATCCGGTCAGCATTGGCTTGATGCCGAGCTGCATCGCGTCTACGGGGAGCTTTTGTTGCGTCATGATCCTTCGGACCTAGCCAGTGCCGAAAATGCGCTAAACCGAGCGCTGGAAATCGCACGGCACCAACAGGTGAAGACTTTCGAGCTGCGCAGCGCCCTTGGACTTGCACGCCTGCACAAGACAAATGGCCGAGCGGGCGCGGTATCCGAGGTGCTCGCTCCCGTGCTCGCTGAATTCGATGCGGAGCGCAATCTTCCCGAAGTCGTTGAAGCCAGAGAGCTGCTCAAGCAAGTGCATTAGGCACGTGCGGTTTCTCTAGCTGGCCGTTTGGTCAGGAGAGGCGTCGAGATCCTGCCCCAGCATCTCCGGTCGCCTCACTGCAATGCGCGTTGAAGTTCGCTCGTGACGTACGGGCCAGGGGCTGACGGGTTACGAATTCACGTGCACAAAATCCCGCAGCAGCGGGTAGATCTCGTTGTTCCAGCGCTTGCCCGAGAACACGCCATAATGGCCGACGCCGGCCTGCATGTGGTGAACGCGGCGGTAGGCGCGCACGCCGGTGCAGAGGTCTTGCGCGGCCAGCGTCTGGCCGATCGAGCAGATGTCGTCCTTTTCGCCCTCGACCGTCATCAGCCCCATGCGGCTGACCGCCTTGGTGTCCACCGGACGTCCCCGATGCATCAGCTTGCCCTGGGGCAGAAGATGCTCCTGGAACACGTCGCGCACGGTCTCGATGTAGAACTCGGCAGGCAGGTCCATCACGGCGAAATATTCGTCGTAGAAGGTCTTGATGCTGGCCGCCTTCTCCTTCTCGCCCTTGGCGATGTGATCGGCGAGATCGATGTGCTGCTTGATGTGGCGCTCGAGATTCATCGAGACGAAGGCGGTGAGCTGCACGAAGCCGGGATAGACTTTCCGCAAGGCACCGCGGCACTGCATCGGCACGTAGTTGATCAGGTTCTGCTCGAACCAGTCGATTGGCCTGCTCTTGGCGAATTCGTTGACCCTGGTCGGCTGGATGCGCGTGTCGATCGGGCCGGCCATCAGCGTCAACGTCGCCGGCCGCGAAGGATGGTTGCCCTCGCACATGATCGCTGCGGCCGCGAGCGCCGAGACCGAGGGCTGGCAGATCGCGACCATATGCGGGCGCGGGCCCAATTGGCCGAGGAAGTCGATGAGATGCTCGGTATAGTCGTCGAGCCCGAAACGGCCCTCGCTGCGGGGAATGTCGCGCGGATTGTGCCAGTCGGTGATGTAGACGTCGTGGTCCTGGAGCAGCGTCTTCACGGTGCCGCGCAGCAGCGTCGCGAAATGGCCGGACATCGGCGCCACCAGCAGCATGCGCGGCTGCTCGCCCACGCCCTCCTTCTTGAAACGCAGCAGCGAGCCGAACGGGGTCGCGTAAGCGATCTCCTCGGTCACGGCGACCTCGCGATTGCCGACCATGACGCTGTCGATGCCGTAGGCGGGCCGGTGATAGGTGAGGGTGGAGCGGGAGATCAGCTCCAGTGCGGCCGACAGCCGGCCGACGACCTGATCCGACAAGCCCTGCGGCACCAGATTGAGGAATTTGAGCGCGGACGAAGCGCCCGACCGCCACGGCGCCGTCAGGTCCATTTGGTTCTGAAAGGCCTGATAATACATCGACATCATACTGAAACGCCCACCTGTCCCGTGCTGCTATGCAATATCGGAGCCAAACCCGGGAAGGGCCGCCCTCAAGATTGGCACGTCGCTTGCTGCTCTTTTTGCGGGAAGCACAGGCGCTGCGCACTCCCGCAGTCCGGGCGGGGTGCATGTCTTAGGCGTGAGTCACAGGCGTGAGGGAAGGCCACATGGCGAAGGCGACACTGACCATCAGCAGCAAGAACTATTCGTCCTGGTCGCTGCGTGGCTGGCTGCTGACGAAATTTTCCGGGCTCGATTTCGAGGAGATCGTCACCGCGCCGGACGACGCGTCGGCGCGCGCCGAAATCCTGCTGTTGTCGTCGTCGATCCTGGTGCCGTGCCTGCGGCACGACGGCGCGGTCGTCTGGGATACGCTGGCGATCGGCGAATATCTCAACGAGGCGATGCCGAATGCAGGGCTGTTGCCCGCGGATCGCGTCCAGCGCGCGCATTGCCGCTCGATCTGCGGCGAAATCCATTCCGGCTTCACCACCTTGCGCGCCTCGCTGCCGGTCAATTTGAAGGGGCACTTCCCCGGCTTCAAGATCTGGTCGCGCGCGCAGGCCGACATCGATCGCGTCTGGGCGATCTGGCGCGACTGCCTGGACAAATCGGGCGGGCCCTTCTTGTTTGGCGAGACCCGCACCATGGCTGACGCGATGTACGCACCGGTAGTGACGCGCTTCGTGACCTATAACGTCAAGCTCGAGCCGCAACTGCAGGCCTATGCCGATACCATCATGGCCATGCCGGAGATGAAGGAATGGATCGCGGCGGCAAGGGATGAGCCGGCCGAGATCGAGGAGCTCGAGGTCGAATATTAGGCAGGCCGGCTGCCATCTGCCTGTTTTGGGAGCGAGCATCCAACCGCCGCACCCAGCCGTCATGTCATTGAAGCCGTTAACTTTTGACGCCGGTGGCCGGCTGGCCCTGCTCAGGCGCTGCGCAGATATTGTGTGCGCCTGGTGGCCAGTTGCGACATCTAGCCGTGAACAGGCGCGTACGGGGCCCTGCGGCTGATTCGGACGTGATTCGTTCGGGCCGCGTTCCGAAGGTTAAGACGGGACGCGGCCCCGTTGCATTTTGAGACAGAAATCAGTGCTCAGGCCACGCCCGAATGCTTCATGCGCGGGACGCGCCAGCCGATAACGGTAGCTTCGACTGCGACACCAGCCGTGTGGTTCTGCCAGCGTCCCTCGACATAGCGGCAGGCGAACGGCAGCTGATAAGTCCCGCTGTGGTCCTCGCACAGCACTTCGACTGCAAGGCCAGGCGGCGGTTCTCCGGCGCCGTCGAATTCCGCCAGTCGTCTGTCGCGCGTTGCCATCAAAAACTCCCCTAAACAAAGCCGCGAAAGGAGCGCCCATTTCCTCCGCGTGCAGATCATCGCTCCCCGTCCGAGGGAACAGCCGCAAGCTCAACGCGAGAATGCGGTGCGAGTGTGGTAGCCTCGACAGGCTGCGTGCAAAAAGCGCACATTGCCGTGATTGATTTGACGAGGAACCTGCATGCTGCTTCGAAGCACCGGCGCTTGTTTCGCGATGGTACTCGCCACGCTGGCTATTGTGTCGGTCCGCGCGCAGGACGTGCCCGGCATCGAGATCTGCACCGTCGAGAAGACCATGGAGCGCCGCACCAGCTGCCTCCAGAGCAATGTCGACTTCCTCCAGAAGACGATCACCAAGCTGAACCTCGATCACCAGCAGAAGCTGGACGCCGCGGCTCGCCAGATCGATGCGTTGAAGACGACCGTGGCCGGTTTGCAGAAGACGCTCGGCGATCTCCAGGCCGCGCAGGCGAAGACCGCCGAGGATGTGAAGAAGAAACAGGATGCGCCGCCGCCAAAGGATGCGGCGAAATAGCCGCCGCGCTCAGGCGACGCGATATCGCTCCATCACGCTGCGGTCGGGCTCATGGCCGAGCCCAGGTCCGGTCGGCACCGCGACATGGCCGGTGGCATCGACATCGGCGCGGCCGCCCCAGAGGCAGGCCTCGCGCTTCAGGTAAAACATCTCGACGAACCCGTCGTCGCGCCCCGCCAGGAGATGCAAGGTCGCCAGCAGGCCGGGGCCGAAATACGGGGAGTGCGGAACGACCTTGACGCCGACCCGATCTGCGAGCGCTGCAACCTTGAGAAATTCCGTGATGCCGCCGACCTTGATCACGGACGGCTGGGCGTGGCTGACCGCGCCCGCATCCATCATCTGGCGAAATTGATATTCCGTGCAGGCGTTCTCGCCGGCGGCGACGCCGAGCCCGCCCTTGCTGCGGACTTCGGCGAGCGCCGCAAAATCCTCCGGCGGCCAGACCGGCTCCTCCAGGAACATCGGCTGCGCGTCCCGGCATGTGCTGGCGAACGCGATCGCCTCTTCGCCTGATAGCGGGCAGTTCATGTCCACCATCAGCGGAATGCCGGGCCCGATCGCCGCGCGGGCGGCAAACACCGCCGGCGCCGTGGTCTCGTGCAGCTTGATGGCGCCGTAGCCGAGCGCGAGCGCCTTCTTGCATTCGGCGGCGATATTGTCGGGCGAGCCGATCCGCAACAGGCTCGCATAGGCCGGAATGGCCGGGCGCCTGGTGCCGCCGAGCAGGCGGTGCAGCGGCACGTCCTTGATCTTGGCGGCGAGGTCCCACAGCGCGATGTCGAGCCCGGAGATCGCGAACATGGTGATGCCGTAACGCCCGAACAGATGCAGGTTACGCTGGATCTGCTCCATGACCGCGGGAATGCCGGCGGCATCGGGAACCTCCAGCCCGCGGGCCTGCGGTGCGATCATTTCCTCGACGGCACTGCGCGTGGTGCGGGGGCAGACATAAGCAAAGGCATCGCCCCAGCCCGTCAGCCCGGCGTCGGTGGTGACCTCGACGATCACCATGTCGAGGGCGGTGATGGCGGAGGCGCCCTGACGGAAGCTCGCGACACCGGCGTCATAGGGGATGCGGATATGGTGCGGCCGCACATCGGTGATCTTCATGACACGGTTCCTCCTGCTTTCTTATGAGCGGTTTCAAGAACAACCCGAGTGTAGCCATGAACGCCCGGACGTTGCCAGAGGCTGGTCCGGCGTTATCCTCTTGCGGGACCGCAACGCCGATCAAGCGAAACCCGCGGACTTCCGTGCATCATGGTCGCGCTTCGAACGAGAGAAACGCCATGAACCCAGCCCAGCGCGCGCTCTGGTATGTCGAGAGCCATCTGGCCGAGCCGATGACGCTCGACGAGATCGCTGCGATATCGGGCGTGTCGCGGTTCCACATCGTGCGCGCGTTTGCCGCGGCTACCGGCCTGCCGGTGATGCGGTACGTGCGCGCGCGGCGGCTGAGCGAAGCGGCGCGCAGTCTTGCGAACGGCGCGCCGGACATCCTGTCGCTGGCGCTGGAGGCGGATTACGGCTCGCACGAAGCATTCACCCGCGCGTTCCGCGACCAGTTCGGCACCACGCCCGAAGCGGTGCGGGCCGCGCAATGCACCGGCCATCTCAAGCTTCAGGAGCCGATCCTCATGGACTCAACCATCGCAGACAAACTCGCCGCCCCGCGCTTCGAAACCACAAGGGCCTTCCTCGTCGCTGGCATCAACGAGCGCATCTCCTGCGACAACGGCGCGGCCATTCCTGGACTGTGGCAGCGCTTCCACCAGGAGGTCGCCGACATTCCCGCGCGCGTTGGGCCCGTCGCCTATGGCGTCTGCTGCAACGGCGACGATGCCGGCAATTTCGACTACATCGCCGGCGTCGAGGTCGCCGATTTCTCCGAGCTGCCGCGCCGTTTCGGCCGTATCCGTATCCCCGAACAGCGCTACGCGGTGTTCACCCACGCCGACCACGTCGCCTCGATCAGGCGTACCGTCAACGCGATCTGGAATCAGTGGCTGCCGGCCTCCGGCCTGAAGGCTGCCGATGCACCGAATTTCGAGCGCTACGACGAGAACTTCGATCCCGCCACCGGCAATGGCGGCCTGGAGATTTGGATACCCGTGCGAGATTAGCGCGCAACGCTGGCATACCATCCCGCTTGCTTGGCAAGCCCCGGCGACTTTGTCATAACCGCAGGCAATCTTGCGTGTGGGGCCCGTGCCGGACATCCCGTGCAAGTCATAACAAGCAGCCGGGAGGGTCCCACATGTCCAACGTCCGCGTTCTCGCCACCGACCTCGAATTTCCCGAAGGGCCGGTCGTGATGCCGGACGGCTCGGTCGTGCTGGTGGAAATCCGCGGCCAGCGCCTGACCCGCATCCATCCCGACGGGCGCAAGGAGATCGTTGCGAAGATTCCGGGCGGCCCGAACGGTGCAGCTCTCGGCCCCGACGGCGAGATCTACATCTGCAACAATGGCGGCTTCTCCTGGATCCCGACCCGCAACATGATCATGCCGGGTCCGCAGCCCGACGATTACCTCGGTGGCTCGATCCAGCGCGTCGATCTGCAATCCGGCCAGATCGAAACCGTCGTGACGCGTTGCGGCGAGCACGATCTGCGCGGGCCGAACGATCTGGTGTTCGACAAGCAGGGCGGCCTCTGGTTCTCCGATCTCGGCAAGCGCCGCGCGCGCGAGATGGACGTCGGCGGCATGTACTATCTCAAGCCCGGCATGAAGGAGATCGTCGAGGTCGTTCATGGCGTGTTGCCGGCAAACGGCATCGGCCTGTCGCCGGACGAGGCCACCGTCTACATCGCGGAGACGCCGACGGGCCGGCTCTGGGCCTACGAGCTGTCCGCGCCCGGCACGCTGAAGCCGCGCGACGTGATCTATCGCGGCGAGCGGGGCAAACCGATCTGCGGCCTCGGCGGCTACCAGATGTTCGACTCGCTGGCGGTCGAAGCGAACGGCAATGTCTGCGTCGCCACCCTCGTCTCCGGCTGCATCTCGGTGATCGCGCCCGATGGCACCCTGGTCGAGCAGGTCCCGACCGGCGACCGCGTCACCACCAACATCGCCTTCGGCGGCCCCGAGCTGAAGACCGCCTACATCACGCTCTCAGGCAAGGGCGAGCTGATCGCCATGGACTGGCCGCGCGGCGGTTTGCCGTTGAATTTCCTGAACAAGTGAGCCAAGCCGTCATTGCGAGGAGCGAAGCAATCCGGCAGACCCTCACCCTGAGGAGCGCGCCCTTCGCGCGCGTCTCGAAGGGCGAGGCCACCAGCAGGGCCTTCATCCTTCGAGACGCGCGTGCCGCGCTCCTCAGGATGAGGAGCTGACAGCCTGGATTGGTTCGCTTCGCTCGCAATGACAACAGAGAGAGACCTGCAATGCCCTGGCCTGATCCTATCACCCTGCGCGGACAGCATGCCGGTCTGGAGCCGCTGTCGCATCAGCACCGCGAGGGGCTGATCGAGGCCGTGAAGGACGGCGAGCTCTCCACCATCTGGTACACCGCGATTCCGACGCCGGACAACATGGGCAAGGAAATCGACCGCCGGCTCGGCCTTCAGGCCGCGGGCTCGATGCTGCCCTTCACCGTGTTCGATGGCAGCGGCAAGATCGTGGGCATGACGACCTACATGAACATCGATGCCGCCAACCGCCGCGTCGAGATCGGCTCGACCTGGTATGGCAAGAGCGCGCAGCGCGGCCCGCTCAACACGCAGTGCAAGCTGCTGCTGCTCACCCACGCCTTCGAAACCCTGGACTGCATCGCGGTGGAATTCCGCACCCACTTCTTCAATCACCAGAGCCGCCGCGCCATCGAGCGTTTGGGCGCCAAGCAGGACGGCATCCTGCGCAGCCACCAGGTCGCGCCGAACGGCACGCTGCGCGATACTGTGGTCTACAGCATCACCGCGGCCGAATGGCCGACGGTGCGAACGCATTTGAATTATCAACTCAACGACAAGCCGCGCTAGAGGCGGCCGAGGCACCATGGACAGATTTGATTATGTGATCGTCGGCGCGGGCTCCGCCGGTTGCGTGCTCACCAGCCGCCTGAGCGAAGACCCTGCCACCAGCGTCTGCGTGCTCGAGGCGGGCCCGAGCGACTGGCATCCCTACATCCATCTGCCGGCTGGCTTCATCAAGACCTTCCACATGAAGAGCATCAACTGGGCCTACCAGCAGGAGGTCGGGCCCTGGACCGGCGGGCGCAGCATCTACGCGCCGCGCGGCAAGACGCTCGGCGGTTCGTCCTCGATCAACGGCCATATCTACAATCGCGGCCAGCGCATGGATTTCGACACCTGGGCGCAGATGGGCAATCGCGGCTGGGGCTATGCCGACGTGCTGCCCTACTTCCGGCGGCTGGAGAAGCGCATCGGCGAGGGCGAGGACGTTTACCGCGGCCGCGACGGCAATCTCACCGTTACCACCATGAACTGGCGCGATCCGCTCTGCGAAGCGTTCATGGAAGGAGCGGTCTCGCTCGGTATCCCCCGCAACCCCGATTACAACGGCGCGAAGCAGGAAGGCGTCTCCTATTGCCAGCGCACCATCGATAAGGGCTTGCGCGTCTCCGGCGCCACCGCCTTCCTCAAGCCGGCGATGAAGCGGCCGAACGTGCATGTCCATACCCACGCGCACGCCACCGAGATCATCTTCGAAGGCAAGCGCGCCGTCGGCGTGCGCTACATGAAGGGCGGCTCTGGCGGCACGCCGGTCGAGGTCCGCGCCAACAAGGAAGTGATCCTGTCCGGCGGCACCTATAATTCGCCGCAGCTGTTGCAGTTGTCCGGCATCGGCTCACCGGATCTGTTGCAGGCCCACGGCATCGCCGTGCGTCACGCGCTTCCGGTCGGCGAAGGCTTGCAGGACCATTACGCCCCGCGCACGGTCGCGCGCGTCAAAGACATCAGGACCATCAACGAGCTCCGCCGTGGTCTGTCGCTCTGGGTCGAAGCGCTGAAATGGGCCACCACGCGCGGCGGCCTGCTCTCGCTGTCGCCGACCATGGTCTATTGCTTCTGGCACTCCGGCGAGAGTGCGGATTCGTCCGATCTCCAGCTCACCTTCACACCGGCGAGCTACAAGGAAGGCGTGCAGGGCCAGCTCGAGGACGAGCCCGGCATGACCGTGGCCTCCTGGCAGCAGCGCCCCGAGAGCCGCGGCTATGTCCGCATCCGCTCGTCTGATCCGTTCGCGCCGCCGATCATCCAGACCAACTATCTCGACGCCGAGCTCGACCGTCGCGTCATCGTCGGCGGCATGAAGCTCGCGCGCAGGCTTTTGAAGAGCGCGCCGCTGTCGCCCTATTACGCCTACGAGGATTTCCCGGGACCCAACATCAATACCGACGACGAGTTTTTGGCCGCCGCCACCGAACGTGGCACCACCACCTTCCACCCCGGCTGCACCTGCCGCATGGGCCCGGTGGATTCGACCTGGGCGGTGGTCGACGACCAGCTCCGCGTTCACGGGTTGCAAGGCCTCCGCGTCATCGATGCCTCCGTGATGCCGCGCATGATCTCGGCGAATTTGAATGCGTCGACCATGATGATTGCTGACCGCGCCTCGGACCTCATCCGCGGCAAGCAGCCGATGGAAGCCGCCCGCGTGCCGGATGCTGCGGTGGCGTAGCAAGGTCTCGTGCCCCGGACGCAGCGCAGCGCTTCCCCGGCGATGCGAAGCATCATCCGGTGCAGCGGTGCGCTGCAGAGCCGGGGCGCATATCTTGGCGTTACGCCGTGTCGCCCCTGGGTCCCGGCCCTGCGTAGCAGCGTTTTACGCTGCAGCGCGTCCGGAGCTGTGAGTGTGTTGTCAATCGGCCCATCGTCCCGTCGCGTAAAACACCCCGCCACGCCGTCAATCCCATTTCACAAATATTGCGCCGCGAGGATGCGAAGGCGTGTCTGCGATTTGAAGCGCCAGTTGGAGAAGGCGATGCTCGCCCTTGCTCCGTCATTGCGAGCGCAGCGAAGCAATTCAGTCTGTCACCGCGGACGGATTCTTATCGAAAGGTCACGCGGTATGGGCCCTGGCTTTCGCCAGGATGACCCGTAGGTTGCACTGTGCTTCAATTTTATGATTTCAGCCCGTATTTTCTTCGTGCAACTGCTGGTTCGCGAAGGCGGCGTTTTCCTTGCGGAATCACACAGGACTTGGGTGTGGCTTATGCGCCGCAGCCGGGGTGTTCAGCGGCCCGCGGCCGTCGCCGCGATGATCTCGAGCTGGTTCCTGATCCAGCGGTGGGCCGGATCTTTCTGATAGCGCTGGTGCCAGACCATGAACATCGGCAGCTCGGCTAGGGTTCGCGTGCGCGAGGCCAGCGGAATCCGCACCTGCGCGAAGCCGTGCATGACGCCGGGCGCCAGCAGGCTCGGCATGCTCGCCAGCATTTGCGAGCCACGCAGGAAGGATGGCACGCCGGAGAAGCTCGGCACCGAGATCGCGATGTCGCGGTGGAAGCCGTTGGCTGCAAGCCGGCGATCGAAGTCGAGCCGCTCATTGTCAGTGTAGACCACCGTGATGTGGTGCGCCGCGAGATAGGCACCGCGCGTAGCCGGCGCAGCACGGGCTTTGGGGTCGTAGTAACAAACGTAATGGTCCTGCAGCAGGCGCTTCTGCACGATGTCCACGCCGGATGGCGGCAGCGGCGTGATCAGCAGGTCGCAGCGGTTTTCCCGGAGCATCGCCGGCGAGGGCGACTGCGAGGGGATCACGCGCAGGTTCAGGCTCGTCACCTGCGCTGCGACATGATCGAAGAACCGCGGAAGCAGCAGGTCGCGCTGGAAGTCGTTCGCGGCGATTGTCAGCGAAAGCTGCGCGCCCGCCGGCTCGAACGTAACGCCGCCGGCAAAGCTCCGCATCTCGTCGATCAGCGCCCGCGCCTTTGCCGCGAGCGCCTGGGCGTGCGCCGTGGCGACAATGCCGCGGCCGGATTTGGCAAACAGCGGATCGCCGACGATCCGCCGCAGCTTGTTCAGGGCGTGGCTGACCGCGGATTGCGTCAGGCCGAGCCGCGTTGCGGCCGCCGTCACCGAGCCTTCTTCCAGCACGGCCAGGAACAGCTCCAGCGCGTGGCCATCGAGAGCCAAATGATCGATTTTCTTCATGGAATTCATTATAATCGATCTATTTATTTTGAGAATAGCCGGCGCCATTATGTCCCGATAAATCGTGCGCCCCAACGGGAGCGCTTCAGGGAGAGACAACGCCGATGCATGCCCAGGCGCCAGCCTTGCGGGATCCCCGCCTCAACCGCCCCGAGCCGTTCACGCCGCCGCTCGGTGACGGCGGCTTCTTCCAGCGCGACCGCTCCATGCATCCGCCGGCGCACGCGCCGGGCTACAAATCCTCGGTGCTGCGTTCGCCGCGCCACGCGTTGCTGTCGCTTGAGACTTCGGTCTCGGAGATCACGGGGCCGGTGTTCGGGCACAACGATCTCGGCCCGCTCGACAATGATTTGATCCGCAACTACGCCAAGGACGGCGATCCCGTCGGCGAGCGCATCATCGTCCACGGCCGCGTGCTGGACGAGACCGGCCGCGGCGTGCCGAACACGCTGGTCGAGTTCTGGCAGGCCAATGCCGGCGGCCGCTACCGGCACAAGAAAGACACGTATCTGGCGCCGATCGATCCGAATTTCGGCGGTTGCGGTCGCGCACTGACCGACGACACCGGCTACTATTATTTCCGTACCGTGAAGCCGGGACCCTATCCCTGGCGCAACTACGTCAACAGCTGGCGTCCCGCTCACATCCACTTCTCGGTGTTCGGCTCGGGCTTCGCACAACGTCTGATCACCCAGATGTACTTTGAGGGCGATCCCCTGATCCCGGTCTGCCCGATCCTGACGACGATCCCGGACAAGGATGCGCTGGAGCGCCTCGTCGCGCCGCTCGACCTCAATGCATCGACTCCGTTCGATTCGCTCGCCTACCGCTTCGACATCGTCTTGCGCGGCCGGCGCTCCACTTACTTTGAAAATCGCACCGCAGGGAACTAGGTCCATGCCGCAGCCGCTCAACTACCTCAAGGAAACCGCCTCGCAGACGGCCGGGCCCTACGTGCATATCGGGTTGATCCCGGCCATGGCCGGATTCGACATTTTCGAGAGGAACTTCTCCAATGTGCTGGTGACGCCGAACACGCAAGGCGAACGCATCACGCTGGAGGGCAAGGTGATCGACGGCAGCGGCACGCCGCTGCGTGACGTGCTGCTGGAGATCTGGCAGGCGAACGCGGCCGGCCGCTACAACCATCCGGCCGATCGGTCGACCGGCCCGCTTGACGAGGAATTTCGCGGCTGGGGCCGCGCCGGCTCCGACTTCGAGAGCGGTCTCGTCACCTTCGAGACCATCAAGCCGGGCGCGATCATCGACAAGACCGGCCGCAAAGGCGCGCCGCACATCAATGTCTGGATCGTCGCGCGCGGTATCAACATCGGTCTCAACACGCGCCTCTATTTTTCGGACGAAGAGGCCGCCAACGCCGCCGACCCCGTGCTCAGCCTGATCGAACAGCCGATGCGACGTTCGACGCTGATCGCAAAGCGCAGCGAACGCGCTGGCAAGATCGTGTATGCCTTCACGATCAATTTGCAGGGGCCGGAAGAGACGGTGTTCTTCGACGTGTGAGAGCCGCCGCCCGAAGGTTCACTCCACCTGGTCGCCGCGATCGATCGCTACGCGCGCGCGGAATTGCGGTGACTGACGCATCTCGCGCGATCCCGGCCGATTGGCCGGATCGCGCCCCACTTTTGGTTGCAGTTCTGCCAAATCGATGAATATGTCCGCCTGTCGGCGCAGCTCGTCGGCGACCATGGCTGGCTGAGTGGAGAGTGTGGAGACGACCGTCACGCGGACACCGAGGCGTTGCAGGGCTTCCACCAGCGAACGAAAATTCCCATCGCCCGAGAACAACACGATCTGATCGACGTGCTCGGCGAGTTCCATCGCATTTACGGCGAGGACGACATCCATGCTGCCCTTCACCTTGCGGCGGCCGGTGATGGCGTCGACGAATTCCTTCGTGAGTTTCGTGACGACGGTGTATCCGTTATAGTCGAGCCAATCGATCAACGGACGGATTGACGAATACTCCTGATCCTCGACGACGGTCGTGTAGTAGAAGGCCCGCAACAGCGCACCTCGGCTTTGGAATTCGCCGAGCAGTCGCCTGTAGTCGATGTCGAAGCCGAGCGCCTTGGAGGTGGCATGGAGGTTGGAGCCATCGATAAAGAGTGCGATCTTCTCAATCGAAGACATTATGCACAAATCTCCAGTTGTACGCGAAAGGTGGCCGGTCCAACCGCCGGGGGCGGTGTGTCGGCCGGAAAAACATTGAAGCCACCGATGGCTTGCCGAAAAAGCAGCGCAGACGACCGGACAGGGGCGGCCGTCTTGCGCCCAGGTTAGGGAGGATACAATGCCCACCGGCGCCAGGGCGCCGAATGCAGCCAGGCTAAGGCGCGCGCATTCCCTACTCAATTGTACTGAGGTAAAGGGCGCCTATCCAAAGGATAGGGCCCCATATACGAAGGTTAAGTGGCAGCGCTGGCAACAAAGGCCATTGCGGTTCCCAGCGTGGCCTTCGACCACAGGCGCGCCTGATCGATCGGCCGATTTGTCAGCCTTCCTCGCCGTGGAGCTGCGCGCGAAAGGCGCGCGGCGACACGCCCGTGGCGGCGGCATAGACCCGGCTGAAATAGGCGGGGTCCTCGAAACCCAGCGCATAGGCGATCGTCGAGACCGGCAAATTGGTGTAGACGAGGTTGCGCCGCGCCTCGCGGATCAGCCGGTTGAGGATCAGGTGCGAGGCGGTGTCGCCGGTTGCCGTCCGCGTTACCCGGTTGAGATGGGTCGTCGTGATCGACAGCGCGCCCGCATAGTCCGCAACGCTCCAGCGTTCCAGATGATGCTGTTCCAGCAGCGCCTCGAAGCGGCGGAATAGTCCGCTTTCAGCCGTGCCGTTGCCTCCGCTCTCGCCAGTGAGTGCGCGGGCCACCAGCCCGATCATGGCTGCCGAGAGTGCACGCAGCACATGCGCTCGGCCGAAATCGCGCGCGGCGTGTTCGGCAAAGATCTGCTTCATGGTGGTCCGGATCTGCGGCGTGCCGCGTATCACGGCCGAGCGCGACAAGGCACTTCGCAGGCCTTCAGAGGCGAGCAGCGCTTCGTCCAATATTTCCGCGGCGATGGTCAGCACCCAGCCCTGGGTATCAGGCACGAAACGGAAGCCGTGGACGTGGCCGACAGGCACGTTCACGATTTGCATCGGCTTCAGCTGCACCACGCGCCCGTCGAGCGTGGCTTCGCCGCCGCCGCGCTCGATCAGCAGCACCTGGTGCAGCCGGGCATGGCGGTGCACGGCCAGCGTCCAGTCGTGCAGCACCGAGCGCGAGGCAATCGTCTCGCAATGCACGACATCGGGCAGATCGCCGGACTCGCCGAACAAATTGTAGACCCGGATCGCCGGGGCGGGGGCTGCGCGTCTCATGTTCGAATAGTACAAGACAAAGACGAAAGCCTCCATCGGTCAGCGGCGCTGAATCTGCAAGAAAGTGCCGAGGAGGACGCAAAAATGAAAGTTCAGGTCTGTATCATCGGCGGCGGGCCCTCCGGGCTGCTGTTGTCCCAGCTCCTGCACCTCAAGGGCATCGACACGGTCGTGCTGGAAAAATCCAGCCGCGACCACGTGCTTGCCCGGATCCGTGCCGGCGTGCTCGAACACGGCTTCGCCAGGCTGATGCGCGAGGCTCAGTGCGGCGAGCGGATGGACCGCGAGGGTGAGATCCACAAGGGATTCGAGATCGCCCATGATGGGGTGCTCTCCCAGATCGACCTCCACAAGCATTCCGGCGGCAATTCGGTGCTGGTCTACGGCCAGACCGAGCTGACGCGCGACCTCTACGAGGCGCGCGACCGCCTCGGCGGCAACGTCGTGCACAATGCCGAGGACGTGACGCCGCATGACCTGACCTCCGATCGGCCTTACGTGACCTATCGTTCGAATGGCGAGACCGTCCGAGTCGATTGCGATTATATCGTTGGCGCCGACGGCTTTCATGGCGTCAGTCGCAAGTCGATTCCGAAGGACGTGCTGCGGGAATACGAGAAGATCTATCCGTTCGGCTGGCTCGGCGTGCTGTCGCGTACGAAACCGGTGTCGCCGGAGCTGATCTATGTGAAGCATGAGCGCGGCTTCGCGTTGTGTTCCTTGCGGTCGCAAGTGCTGAGCCGCTACTACGTCCAGGTGCCGCTCACCGACAAGGTGGAGGACTGGAGCGACGATGCGTTCTGGGCCGAGCTGAAGCGTCGTCTGCCGGACGAGGTCGGCGGCCGCCTGATCACGGGACCGTCCATCGAAAAGAGCATCGCGCCGTTGCGCAGCTTCGTCGCCGAGCCGATGAGCTACGGTCGCCTGTTTCTCGCCGGCGATGCCGCCCACATCGTGCCGCCGACCGGCGCGCGCGGGCTGAACAGCGCCGCCTCCGACATCTATTATCTCTACCACGCCATGCTCGCGCACTATCAGAACGACGATGATTCCGGGCTCCAGGGCTATTCCGCCAAGGCGCTGGCGCGGATCTGGAAGGCGCAACGCTTCTCGTGGTGGATGACGATGCTGCTGCATCGCTTCCCCGACCGGCTCGAATACGAGGACCGGCTCCAGCAGACGGAGCTGGAATATCTCCTCTCGTCTGAGACGGCACAGCGCCTGCTCGCGGAGAATTATGTGGGACTGCCGTTCTAGCGTGGAGTGGACCCGAAAAGCGGTGCGACGCTGCGCTACTTTCCTTCTAGGATGTTCACCGGCGTCCAATCCGACCCCGGTGGATTTGTAGCGAGCGCAGTCGCGCGCTTGCCAAAAAGCGCTGACGCCGGATCCATTTCCGCCGTTCGCCCGAACGCATCAGCCGCCTTCGCAAACTCCCTTGCCCGCCAGCACGCCAACCCTTCCGCATACGCGGCGGCAACCTTCGTCTGCCCGGCACTCTCCGTGCCCTTGTCCGCGAGGGGCTCGAACACCTTGATCGCCTCGCCGCGTCCTATCAATTTGATGGCGTCGAGCTCGCGCCAGGCGAAAGTATCGCCTGTCTGCGCGACAGTCGTTTCTGAGGCCATGATGGCGGTGCCATAATATTTGTTGGCGCCTTCGAGCCGCGAGGCGACGTTCACGGTGTCGCTCATCACGGTGTAGTTGAAGCGGCGGCGGGAGCCGATATTGCCGACCACGGCCTCGCCGCTGTTGAGCCCGATGCGGTGCGACAGGCCGTGGCCGGCGAAGGCGGCGCCGCCGGCGTTGAGCTCCGCCAGCTTTGCGTGACATTTCAGCGCGGCATGGACGGCGTGGCGCGCATGCGCGGGATCGTCGGCGGGCGCACCGAACATGGCGACGATGGAATCACCGATATATTTGTCGACATAACCGCCATGGCTCTCGATGATGTCGGTCATGGCCGACAGATATTCGTTCATCAGCGTCACCAGCTCGCCCGGCGTCATCGTCTCGGCGATGGAGGAAAAGCCGCTCAGGTCGGAGAAGAACATCGTGACGTTGCGCATTTCGCCGCCGAGCGCCGGCATCTTGCCGGAGGCCACCATCGTCTCGATCACCTCGGGCGCGAGATAGAACGCAAAGCTCCTGCGCAGGAAACGCTCGTCACGATCGGCCAGCACGAAACGGTAGCCGATCATCATCGCGAGCGCGGCAAGGCTCGCGAGTGCCGGCTCGGTCAACGGCAGCGCCAAGGCATGGACGAATGCACCGACGGCCACAGCGGCGTATACGGCGGTGAGGCCGAGCCATGCGATCAGTGCGCCACCCGGTGCGAGCACGCAGGCCGCGCAGGCCACGATCGCTGCGAACCCGATGGTGAGAATGCTCCGCAGTGGAAAGCCGAGCTCGGTCACCGCATCGCGTTCGATCAGATTTCGCACCGCGTTGGCATGCACGAAGACACCGGCAATGTCGCTGCGAGCCTTTTGTGCGGTGTTCGCCGGGACGGGCAGGGCGCATCGTGGCCCCGGCGTTCCGTCATACCCGCCGGACAGCCGCATCGAGGTGAGCTTGCGGTCATCGAAATTGAGGACGGTCCCGAGCAGCACCACCTTGTCTTCGAAGGCGCGACGGAAGAAGTCGCGGTCACCTTTCTCCACGCAGGCACGCAGGTCGGCGAAGGAATAGGCCGGCACGTCACGACCCATGCCGCGGAAGTTGAGCGTCAGCGTGTTGGGGACCGCGCTTGGGATCGTGTAGCCGGATAGTTCCGTCGCGTCGGATGGTCCGATCTCGGGCCTTGCGCCGAGCGTACGCGCGGCGAGCTCGACCGCCATTGCGGTGGCCGGCTTGCCGTTGATCGCAAAGCTCAGCGGCATCCGCCGGATAACGTCGTCGCTGTCGGTATGGACGTTGAGCGCGCGGATATTGTTCTTCACCACTAGTTGCTGCGCGCGGTCAGGACTATCCGGGTGGTCGTTACTGAGGACCTCGCCGAGCACCAGCTTGCCGCTGTCGGAGAGCTGCCGCAGTGCGATCAGGTAATCGCGGTCAAATCCCTTGATCCGGCTGCCGAACGAGGTATCCCCAAAGGGAATCTCCGACTGCTCGATCGAACTCGGAAAGATGACGTCGAAGCCGATGACCTTGGCACCGCCGTCGCTGATACTCCCGAGCACCCGGCCGATCTCGCGCGTCCAGGTCTGCGTTGGCGATCCCTTGAACGGCGGAGTGTCGTAGGTCTCGCCGTCGATGGCCACGACGACGACCGGCGATGTCGCGGGATCGCGGTGGTCGCCGACGAGCTTGCCGCGCAGTGCCGTGAGGATGTCGAGCGACAGGCCCTGCAGCGTCTGGAACGGCGGAGACGTGACGACGGCGCCTGCAAGAAGCGCAATCAGGATCGCTGGAACGATGTCCCGTCTGCCGATCCGCCGCATCGCCCCGCCGCTAGCTGCCTATTCGAGCCGCAGCAGGCGCCCGACGATCGGTGTCGGCGACGACGTAGCGCTGGGATCGACCTGGAAAGCGTAACGCTTGGTGCCGAGGATGGCGAGATAGCTGCCGCCCGGCGTCAGCGACTTCCCGGCCTTGGCGAAGTCATAGAACTTGCCGCCGACCATCGTCTCGCTCTTGAGCGGCACGCTGATCGAGGGCTCCTTGCCATCGGTGCGTTCGATCACCAGGGTGCTGCCGCTCTTGGCCTGCACTAACGGCGCGACGCCGTAGAGCGTCGGCAGCTTGGCCGGAGCGCTGCCCTTGGCGTCCGACCGCATGGTGCGGAAGGTCGTCGCGGCACTCTGGTTCGCCTCGCGCTCCGACAGTTTTGCCGCGTTGGTATCGCAGGGCACCTTTTCCCGCTTGACCTCACCGAGTTGCACGGTGCTCTGCTCGGTGCCGACCATGATGACGCCTTCGCTGATGGTCTCGCGCTGGCACGATTTGAGATAGCTGAGCGTAATGGTTGCCTTGGGCCCCAGCTTGATGATCTTGCCCGGCGCCACGTAATCCATGAACGCGACACCGTCGACCTTGCCTTGCACCTCCTCGACGATGGCGGCCGGGGTCTCCGCCAAAGCGGGGGCAGCAAGACAGCACGCGCCGACAACAGCGCCGATCAGGCTTTTCATGGGAATTCTCATCCAATTCGACCGATACTTGCCCGGTCCCCGTCCAGGCCCGATGCTTAGCAGCGAAACGCCCAGGCAAGTGTGACCGGAATCACTCTCAGATATTGGTGCACTCTATCAGGAAGAGGTTCAAACCGGCGACCGGAGAAAACAGTGCGCCGGCAAGCTGTTGGCCGGATGGATAATTTCATTCGGCTGGGACGGCCTCGACCGGGTGGCCCTCCGCTGCACTCTCTATAATGGGCGCGAGCGTGATAATGGGAGCCAGCGTTGCTCGGTCTTCTGGTGCGGCGTCGTCTGTTGACCGGCCGCGATCTCCACGACTTTGTCCCATCGCGACAGGAAGGCTGGCTGTCACGAACTGGTTGGAGTTGATAGCGGTCATATGCAAGCTGCCAAACGAAGTCGGCACGCCGATCGTTTTTAGCGCGGTATCCAACGAAGTCCAGCTTTCTTGCCCGCTGCACGGGGGAACGTGCGCCCGCCCGCGTCGCTGCGCGTCGGCAGCAATTTGACTGGCTCGCTTTGCAGGACGTTAACCGTGGCGGAATGCTCCCCGCGCGGGTCATTGTCGCGCCCCAGAGTTGGTTGCAAATACGTTTGGGTTTTACGGTGGATGTTTTCATGCTGAGAGACGGCAAATATGCGGCCTGGTTCAGGACCCCGCGCGGTCAGGGCACGGGCGTCGTGCATCTGGCGGAGGGACGAATCTCCGGCAGCGACAGCTTCTTCACGTATGGCGGCTCTTACCGAATCGACGAGCAGCGCTTCACGGCGGTTCTGACCACGCGGCGACATGCCGAGGGGCCGCCGACCGTGTTCGGGCTCGACGAAGTCGAGGTCAAGCTCTCGGGCGTGTGCAGCGGCGCCATGGCGACCTGTTCCGGAACGGCCGAGCAGGCGCCCGATGTGACCTTCGAGGCGACGCTGATTTACAGCCAGGACGAGGTGCCCGCCGTTGAGGCCAGAGGTGCGGTCGTGAAGCTCAACGCCGACAAGCTGCCCAAGGGTCTCGACGGCCGCTCGCGATCGCGCCATCCGTTTGCGCCGGGATCGCTCGGCTCAGAACGGAATAGACCATAGGCCACGTCTTATCCCGCCTGATCGACTTCGACGATGTCGTCAGGGCTGCTTAAGCGGATGAGCCCTCTGGTGCCAGGCCCAGGCGGTGCGGATCACAGTCGGCAGATCCGAATGTCGCGGCACGAAATTCAGCACTTTTCGCGCTGCGGAGGGATCGGCGACCAGATAGGTGGGATCGCCGGCGCGGCGCGGTTTCATGGTGTGGGGCACCTCGCGCCCGGTCTCCTGCCTGATGGCAGTCAGAATTTCCCGCACCGAAAAGCCGGAGCCGGTGCCCAGATTGAAGCTCCCGCCGGCATGCCCTTGTTCCAGCAGCTTCAGCGCCGCAACATGCGCCGCGGCGAGGTCGGTGACATGGATGTAATCGCGGATCGCGGTGCCATCGGGCGTGTCGTAGTCCTCGCCGAACACGGCAAAATCGACATGGCCCTGTAATGCCATCATGGCGCGCGGAATGAGATGGGTTTCATTGTCACGCAATTCGCCGATGCCGCCGGCAGGATCGGCGCCGCTGGCGTTGAAATAGCGCAGGCAGAACGCGCCGAAGCCGTAAGCGGCGCGGTAATCGGCGAGCATGCGCTCGATCATCCACTTCGATGCGCCATAGGGGTTGATCGGCGCGCAGGGGAAGTCTTCCGGCAGTTCCTTGGAATCGGCATTGCCGTAGACGGCGCCGGTCGAGGAGAACACGATACGATGGCAGCCCGCATTGCGCATCGCCTGCAATAGCGACAGCGTGCCCTGCACATTGTTGATGTAGTACTTTTGCGGGTCGGTCATGGACTCGCCGACGAGGCTCGCCGCCGCGAAATGCATGACCGCCGTGATGTTGTGCTCGGCGAAGGCGCGCGCCAGCGTGGCGCCGTCGAGCAGATCGCCTGTTACCAGCGGCCCGGCGACGAAGCCGCGATGACCTGTCGACAGATTGTCATAAACGACGGGCTGATAACCGGCGGCGGTCAGGGCGCGGCAGGCATGCGAGCCGATATAGCCCGCGCCTCCCGTAACGAGGACAGTCGGTCGGTCGGTCATGTCTGCTTACCTCGATGTGAAATCAACGATCATCCATGCGTCCGCGGCCAGCACCAAATCGGCACACAGCACGAGCACCGCAAGCGTCAACCATTCGAAACGCTTGCCGAAGGCGGGGACACGCCGCGTGGCACCACGGGACACGACATCACTCGAGGAGAGGGCTTCCGAAGTGATCTGTCCCAATGTGATTGCCTCAGTTCGACAGTTGATCGATCGGGTGAGCATAGATCGATCTTCGCCGTATGCAACCCACCGGGACTCGGCATGATTGTCTTCGTTTAGCTCGCATTGACCCTATCGCTGCGAAACGGTGGGCGCGCGCATCGCGGCAACCGAAGCTTTAAGGACGAAAAATAAGCTGATGCCGAGTAAAGGAGTGACGGAAACATGGCACAGATCTGGATGACTTATGACGAACTCGCCGGGCTTAGTGGCTGCACGCCTGCCGAGGCCAGAATGCGGGCCATCCATTTGTCACTTGACCGCCGCAAAAGCCGCGATGGCGCAACCCGCGTTAAGCTCGATCTGGCGCTGACGGCTAAATTTTTCGCATCTGTCCGGGACGCCGGTTTTGATCTGGACGGCGCCATCGAGGCGCTCCAGGCCACCCATCGCCAGATGGCAGAACTCCTGTCGCCGAACCAGTTCCAGGGCCGGCGCTGGTCGGCTTAGCCCCCGCATGCAATCGATCACGCTCCGGGCACGAGGAGCCGAGATTCTCGCGATGCTTGTTCCGAATCAGGCATAAATCTCCATCCGGATTTTCCATTGCGGGCCGGGTTAACCGCAGCGGGCCGCAGAGCCTGCAGGAGGATGCCATGAGGAACGACAGCGATCGAGGCTACGCGACACTGTTGGGAGCGGCGATGCTGGGCGGGCTGATCATCATGACAACCGCAACGGCAAACGCAGAGCTTGTGAAGTTGCAGGCCGATTTAAAAGGCAGCAATGAAGTGCCTCCGAACAACTCGCCTGGAACAGGCAAGGCCGAGGCGACCTACGATACCGAGGCGAAGACCCTCACCTATACGGTCAGCTTTTCCGGCTTGACCGGGCCAGTCATGGGGGCACATTTCCATGGCCCCGTGGAGCCCGGCAAGAACGCCGGCATCGTGCTGCCGTTCAAGACGGTGCAAAGTCCGATTCAGGGGAGCGCAACGCTCACGGAAGCTCAGGCTGCGGATCTGCTGGCCGGGAAATGGTACGCGAACATTCATACGGCCGCGAACCCGGGCGGTGAACTACGCGGACAAATGATAAAATAAGGACGGTAACTTCCCGATGCAGACGTGCAGGCCCGGCATCTGCTCAGGAGGGCGGTCTCGGTAAGAAGGCCAGGATTGTTTGAGCGAGGAGGACCCCGACGGTCCCGCCTGCTGCTTTTTGCAGCACGTCCAGGAAACCCGGGTCACGATCGGGCGTCATTGCTTGCAGGATTTCGAGTCCCATTGCGACCGCCACGACAAGCGCGCATGCGAGAGTGAGCCGACCGGGCAACAGGAAGGACAAAAGAAATCCCAGCAACCCGTAGGCGCTGAAGCGCTCGATCACGACGACCCAATAAGCCTCGTGATGACCGATAAGCACGGGTCTCCCCGCCAGTCTCGCAAGCGTGGCATAGACGATGAGCGCGAAGCAGATTCCTGCGGCTGCGATAAGGTGGTTTCGGCGCATTGGACGACCATAGCCGGACCGGAGCCAGGCCGCGTTGAAAGATGAGAGTATCGTTAAGGCTGATTGAGCAGGGCGCCCGGTGCGGAGCGTTTTGCCGTCTCGGGTTAACGGCTCAATCCAGTCAGGCCACCAACACCGCGTCGGTCGGCAATTTAGCGCTCTGCGCCAGGCAGCGTGACTCGACCAACTCGTTGAATCGCGGGAAGGGCAGTGGGGCGGAGACGAGATAGCCCTGCCCCTCCTCTACGCCGGATGAAATAAGCGCCTGGACCTGCTCTTCCGTCTCGATGCCTTCCGCGACCACCGTCATTTGGAGGTCCTTCGCAAGTGCGACCAGCATCTCCACGATCGTGGCAGTCGATGCGTCCACGGTGATCGTGTCGACGAAAAATTTGTCGATCTTGATTGTATTGGCGCCCAGGCCCTTGAGCCGAGATAGCCCGCTGTGACCGACGCCGACGTCGTCGATGGCGACGCGAAACCCGTAGTCCCTGAGTTCGCTGACCACGGCTGCGGCGCGTGCGAGGTCGTCGAGTTCGTCGCGCTCGGTCACCTCGATGACGATCTGGCGCGCGGAGACGTGCGCCGCCATGACTGTGCGGCGAAGCGTTTCAATGAAGCCTGCACTCAAGAGATGCTTTGGCACGACGTTGAGGGAGAGCTTGAAATCCTTGTTCGCTTTCAACAACGGTTGCAGATCCGACAGCGCTGATCGCAGTATCTGCCAGGTCATGACCTCGATGCGGCCGCTGGATTCCGCGAGCGGGATGAAGTTCATCGGAGGCACGACCGATCCGTCTTTGAGCAGCCACCGAGCCAACACCTCGCAGCCCTTGATCCGACCGGTCTTGAGCTCGAAGATTGGCTGGTAGTACGGCTTGAATTCGTTCGCGGCCAGCCCGCGATCGAGATCGGCGACGGGCCCTTCCATGCGGCGGCTCCGCGCCAAAAGCTCGCCGAAAAGCGCGCCGATTGCAAACGCTACGGCCAACGCCGGCCAGTAGGCCTCGCTGTTCCACGTCGAGAGGATGCCGCGTTCGAGGCGGATGGTCGCATGGAGCGGGAATCGAGCGGAATTTTTGTCGAGATCGATCGGGGCCTGCAAGGCTTTGTCGGGATCGAGCAGGAATTCGCCAAGTTTCTCGCCGTTGCTCAAGGCGAGGATCACTTCGCTATGGGCGCGCAACTCGGCGGGCATGATGTCGAACAGGCTGGCGTTGACGCCAAGAATGGCGACCAGTGCGGCATTGCCGTTGATGTCTTTGAGCACGCCCAGAGCATCGCCGCCGAATTGCTCGACACGGAAGAGCGAAAGGCTCTTGTCGTGCGAGGGAAGCATATCGCGGCGGTCGATCCATCCCTTGTCGAATTCCAGCGTTTCGGAATAGGCCGAACAGATCACCGAGCCATCAGGGTTGACGAGGCGCACGTCCTTGATCGCGGAGCGCTGGTAGACGTGGAGCCGGATCGCCTGCAGCGTCGCGGGCCCGCAATCGGCAAGGTCGCGCCGCGCGAGTTCGCCCAGGCTCGCGCCGGCAAAATCGACCGCAAATTCGGCGCGACGCAGAACGACTTCGGTCAATTCGTCGAGCTGATGGGTCTGCTGGTACCGAATGAACGAAGTTGCCGCAAAGTGGCCGGCCGCGCCGAACACGGCCGTGCTCGCGAGCACAAGCGCCGCAAATGCGAAAGTCGGTCGCTGCAATCTCATTCGGCCCGGCGGAACAGAGGGAAGCGTCGGCCGATCTTAGTCAGGACGCGCTAAAATAGGGTTTAATGCCCGGACGGGGCATGTGGAACCGGCCTTTGGGGGGTTGGGCAGGCGAGTGACCCGTCTGCCCCCGGGGCGGGGGCCCTATCGAAAATGCCTCTTAACCTTCCGCTCCCAAGTTCTGGCGGCCCATTCGATGGCGGAGGGAAGCGGGTGCGGGATTGTAGGGCGCGATGGAAGTCTGCCGGGTGCTGCCACCATGCTGTGGCCGGGTGGCTCGCAAGCGCAAGACCACGAAGGCGATATTGATAGCCAACCAGACCAGGATGACGCAAATGGCAAGATGTGCCACGGCCAGACCTCGCGATGAAGTTGGAGTCAACGCGAGCGCGCTGGTTCGGTTCCCTGGCGAACAGGGTTAGAGCGCGTTTATTTCATGCAGCTGGATTCGAGGCTTTCGAGCGGACGGTGGTCTCACCTTGGCTTGAGTCCTGGCTCCAGTCCGATGAGCAACACGTCGCATTCGTTCTTCGTCAGAATCGGAGATCGCGCGCCCGCGGTCATCCATGACGTCGTTGGCGAAACACCGCCGCACGCCTAGGCCTTTTTCCTCGCCTTCGTTTTCAACGAAAGACCAAGGCGCAAGGCCATGCGCTTGATCGCATCGGGCGATCGTCCGAGCTGTTTCGCCGCCTCCTCCAATGAAGCCGAAGACTTGGCCAACTCCATCAGCCGGCGGTCTTCCTTGAACGACCAGGGCTTGCGCGCCATAACCGAAATCATCCTCTCGTCGAGACAAAGACAAAGCCGCCAAGCGGACCCATGTCGCTCGACGGCTTTGCTTGGGTGGGGCCGAGCTTGGGGAAGCCCGGTGAGACGATGGGATAAGCGATCGGTGAGACTTCGCAACAAACAACGCGGATTAAGCTAACCGCTCAACCTTAACGCGTCTAATCCGGACTTCGTGGCTCCGTATTATCACGGAGATTTCAATGCTGATCAGCAGCGGCCGTCGCCGCGTTTTGAGTGGTTCGAAGCCGAACTTATCGACCGGCGATTCTGAAGGCTGCATGGGCCGGGGCCGTCGACGTGAACCCGGATTAACATCCGGCCGGATTTAACTTCAACAGTGAGACGTTTTGGTCTTTCCGGGCCCCCGGCCGTCGGGCGACGACCAAACTTCGATCAACTCTTGCACAACCTTCATCGTCGCCTGACAAAACCTTCAGCGGCGCCGATCTTGAAGTCGTCACAACGACAAGATGAAATGCAATGGGAGGAACGCGCCGGAAAAATGGGACGTTCAAATGTTGGCAATCGTGGTCTTGGGTTCGATCTTCGCCGGCGGTTTTGCTTGCGGCTATGGTGCGAGGGCGTGGCGCTCGCGAAAGCGATCGGCAAGATATCGTCTCTATGCGCCCTATACTCCCGCGGCAACAGGGGCGGGACGAAGTCGGTCGCCGTCGTAATGGTGGAATCTCGCGCGTGGCCTGTTTGCCGGACGATCTCAGTGGCATGATCGAAATAACCATGTACGGTTAGGTTAACTTGTCGCAACTCTTGAGAGCCTAGCCGACGTCACCTAGAACATATCGATTGACAGCGAAAGTTTAGTCGCCCCGATTTTTCCGGGGCCCGCGTTAGGGTAGGCGTAAATGGCGTATCTGATTGCGTTGTTGAGCGCGATAATTTGTATCCTTGTTTTGATGGTTTTCGTTCGCGACTATGATCGGCACCTGAAAGATCTTCCAGGTCCTTGGATCATGGACGAGGCTCATTCGAATGACTGAAAGGCACAACGCGCCCCGCAGGTATTTCGTTGATGCGCAAGGGAAACGGGTGCTGATAGGGCTGTCGCTTCCGGAAACGGCCGAGTTCGAAGCGCTGGATGTGACATCGGGAGAGACGGTTGAAATCGCGGCCGAAATCGGTCTGAGCGATGGAGCCGCCGCGGCGGACGAAGCTCGATGGCGTGAGCTCTATTCCAAACACGAAGGAGCCTGGCGGGCGTGGATCGTACAAAGCCAGGCGGAGCGGCCACAAGGTTCAAGCTTTGTTAACTATGTCTGACCGATGTTAGCGGTCCAAATCTCGAACGTGGGATGGCCCAAATGTTTCAGCTGTTCCTGAGAGCGCGCGCACACAACTTTCTCAGCTCCCGCCGTGAGGACAAGGGCTTCAAGGCCCGTACCGTCGAGCGCGATGCGGAGACGGACCGCGTTCGAATCGATGCCGTCATGGTCGCGATCGATGCGGCATTGCGCGATGCGGAGAGGGAGCAGGTCGGCCTCGGACGACGCGTTGATGACGCACTTGCGCGTGCATCCGTCACCTTCGGAAACGGCACCGATGAATATCTCGAACGGGAGCCGATCGACAGCCATCATCAAGATCTCTTTGCCGCCGATATCTCCAACGGCCAGCGGCGGCTCAAGGAATTGGCAAACACCATCACTCACTTGAGGTTTATCAGGACCGCGATGCTCACGCGCTTTCCGAACCTGAAGCCGCCGCAGCTCAATAGCTAGGATCGAGGCTTTGGCTCGGCATCTGCCGTCTGGTGAAAAGCAGCAGGTCCGGGCGCGATGGATATCTCGGCCCGAGAAGCATCATCTCTCGCAGAGCAGCTTCTGCCACCAGACATTTCGGCGCCGCTTTGCCGTTTGGCTCTTCTGTCCTTTTTGATATGGTCCCGCCCTGTTCTCGGACGGATTGAAGGAGCGAGCCAGGTGATCTCCAGAAATTTGCAAAGGTCGATGGGATTGGCATTTGTTTTGGCTATTGGCGCACCAGTCACGGCTTCGGCCGTCACGGTAGAAGTAGCGCGCGCATGCGACGCAGCTTTGGCCAAGGCCTTTCCCCCAAAGCAAATCGGCAATCCCGCTGCGGGCAGCGCCGGGACTGTCAAGGAGCGGCGCGATTATTTGAGCAAATGCGTCGCGAACAACGGCAAGGTCGATGATGCTCCGGCGGATGCGCCTAAAGACGCCAAGGCCAAGAAATAAACGAAACGCGTCGCGCCACTTTAGCGTCGCGGCGGGCAGGGGGAGTAGAAAGCGCCGTTCGTTGCATTGATGCGTTCGACGCATTGGTTGGGATCAGTCGGCGTCCCGGCCACCGTGAAGTCATAGCCCATACCTTTGACGACCACGACGTAGCGACCCGGCGAAAGCGTAAAGCCGTCCTGCTCCGGCTGCAGCGATAGCATTCGCGGCTGATCCTCGACCGGACCTACTTTGTAAGGGTAGGACATGCTGCGGATGACCCAGGTGTCGCCGGCAGTGACCATGGCCGCTTTCCCGGATGCATCGACGCCCATCGCTCGGGAGACTTTTGCGACCACCCGAACCTCGGTCCCGGTTGCATCGACACCACCGTCGGGCCTGAACACAATGAAGCTGACATCTCCGCTTGTCAGGGTCGTTGCGCTCGGCGTGTTGATTGCCGCTGAGATCGCGACACGACGGTCCGGAATCTTCCCGGCGACCGGCTTGAGCTCCTGAAGCTGGCCCTCGCTCAGGGCGTAGACGCCAAACGCTGTCGGCAACGGCGTCGAGGGTTGCGCAGCTGGCGTCGGCTCCTTCGGTTGATCCGGTGTCCGTTCGACACTCTCACCGCTCGATGGAGTCACAGCCACGGTGGGTTGAGGCTCGGGGCTTGCCGAGGTGCGCTTGGACAGCGTCGTGGACTGCCACAATGAGAGGGATTGCGTCCTCAACCGCGGCCAATAAGTAACCGCCGCGCTGGCGCCGGCAATGACGACCAGGATGGCGGCTAATCGCATGAGGGAGTTAAGGATGCCGCTTCGCTGAGATTGGTCGAGCGGTCCGGGCCGCGCGACAGAACCGCGCCTGGTTTCCGCCGCCGTTGGGACGGGCGGCGAAGGCGGAACGGGCTGAGCAGCCGGGGGATCGAGTGGCGACTGATGCGAAGCGACGTCTAGGGCCGACTCCGGCGCTTTGGACAGCGCGTCGCGCTCGTTGCGTTCAAATGATAGCTCGACGTCCCGAATGGCGCGTTCGAGCACTTGCTGGAGCTCGCGTGATTCCCGTGCGTCGCCATGGGTGAATTGTTCCAGAAGCTTGATCCGGGCAAGCTCGTACACAATTTCCCGGATCTGCCGCGGGTCGCCGGAAATGTCGCGAATTCGCCCGGACAGTAGACGCACAAACCCGGCCTTGATCGCGTGCGTATTTGGCGCGCTGGCGGCGGTGTCGCTGGGGTCCGTCATCAAGGCCGATCAAGTAACCCGAAACAGGCTGTTTCGCTAGGCTTTTTCGGCGTCAAATCCCATCTCTGCGAAAGCCGCTC
Source organism: Bradyrhizobium sp. MI1.11 (assembly GCF_055811255.1). Classification (NCBI taxonomy): domain Bacteria; kingdom Pseudomonadati; phylum Pseudomonadota; class Alphaproteobacteria; order Hyphomicrobiales; family Nitrobacteraceae; genus Bradyrhizobium; species Bradyrhizobium sp. MI1.11. Next base: position 81,380 of record NZ_JBVVPM010000015.1, on the reverse strand, counting down.
TGATCGCCAACCTTGCAAGAGCCCTTGTCGAACAGCTTCGGGGGCTTGCTTTTGGGCAGAAAGCTGTGACAGTTCGACGAGCTCCTCTTTCCGGTATGTTGATCATGCGCGACGGTTTCATAGCACTCACGTTTGTGGCTCTCCTTGTGCAACCTTGTTTTGCACAAGGGACCAAGGACAAAGCCAATTTGACGAGCACCAGCATCGTGACGACCCCTACGAAGAAAACCCAAACGGCCCAGAGCGCCTCCCGACCCACAGCCATTCGAACCCTGGCGCCGGGCAAGCTGCCGAGCGGGATGGCGGCTCAGGGGGTCTGGAGAGACGGCAAGCTGATCGCCGTGCCTCGGCAATGACGCCCAAGCGACCGTGAAGGAACGGTGATCGCCTCCCCGACGTTCTCGCTTGGGAGACATCTCATGAAACGATTAGTCCTGACCGCAGTCGCGCTTTTTGTAACAGCAAGTACGTTGGGCCCAAGCATCTGGGTCCCAAGCGCTTTGGCCCAGGGTGTCAATGATCCGTCGACGCCCAACCGAAATGTCATCATCGTCAATCCCTCGCAGCCCTCGCCGAGCACGGCTACGCCGAATATTCCGAGCCAGATTCAGCCACCTCTGGTCAGCGGAGGGCGCGCACGTCCCTATTATGGCAACAGAACGCGGGGTAGCGGGTCGAGCAGGCGCTAGTCTGGCTACTGTGCGTTGGGTGTCATTCCGCCGCCGCTGGGGAAGTTGCTGGATTTGAGCGCCATTCCACTGACGCGAAAGCGGACATTTCCTGCCAGGTACAAATAATCCGAGGTCGTGCTGCTGACGGTCCGCACCTCGACATAGGTCAGCGTGATCGAACCCACGCTTGGGGTTACCTGGGTGATGTCGACAAACCGAGCTCCCGGGAAAAGCTTCTGGTCGAGGCCATAGAAGATCTTTTCCCGCTCTGACCACAGCACGAAGTGACCGCCGGTCTTCTGATCGACAGCTTCGTATTGCGTATGGATCAATTGCGGGTATTCGATCTGGCCGGCCGCTGCAAAGTGAGTCCCCAAAAAGATCGCCAGAACCAGGAAAGTAATGTTGCGGACCACTGGTCAATACCCTCGCGCGCTAAAGCACAAAGCTTGCCCGCGATTTGGCTTTCGTGCAATCGGCAAACGTATACATTGAATGGAGTAGACGAGAAGTTCCGGCCCTTGCTCGTTCTTGTTGCTCTGCCCTGGAGTTACAGCGTGCGAACCGCGCGACCCCACACCTCACTAGCTCATGCAAGGCGGCTTGGGGCGTTGTCGGGAGCGGTCCTGACCGTTGCCGGTGCGATCGGCTTCGGTCTCGCAAATCCGCCCTCGTGTTTTGCCCAGACCGAGCCGGAGCCCTCGGTCAACGACTATCTCCCACCAAGCGAGCCGGAAGTCAGCCGTGACGAGTGGCGTCAGCGTATCGAAGATGCACGGCGAAGATCCAAAGAGCTCTCGCGCGAGCGGCGGGATCATCCCGAGTTCTATAAGCCGGTCCCGGAGGATACGGACCTTGTCGCGACCGGACGTCTCCTCAACGACGACAGCCTGCAGCGCGGCGACATCGTCTCGACCAAGAAGGGCATGTTCGTCTACCAGGGGCGACCGGATCAACCGCGCCGCGAGCAGGATTTCGTGCCGATCGCGCCAAAAGCGACGCGTTGAAGAATTGACGGCGAACCAGCAGGCTAGGTCGCGCTCGAACGCTCAGTACCGCCGCAAAATCTGATTGAACTTCGGATCGGTCCCCTGCGTGGCCTCCAGAAGCAGCGACTTGCCCTGCGGCGTGGCCTGCAGGTAGGCAGCGATCAGGAGCTGCTCGTAGCGAGAGCGATTGGCAAGCGCCGAGCGAACGTCCGATTGCGCCAGCAGCTTGATCTCTTCGTCGGCTGCCGCCGCGCTCGAGGTGACGGTTTGGAGCCGTGCGAAGGCAACAGCGATCGGCACCGCGCCGGTCAAGTAAGACATTTTCACTGCGGGCGTCACCAGCTCACCCGACTGCGCCTTCAGCGTGCCGAGCGTGAGCCAGAGCGCGGGCCGGATGGGCGATACTTTCAGGGCCGCAACGACGGCATCCTGGGCCGCCTTGTTCTCGGTCGCCCTGCTGGTCGCATCGGCTGCGGGATGGTGAAGAAAATCCGCGGCTTTGGCGGCCGCATAATTCGCCAGCAAGTCGCCGTCCAATGAAAGGGGCGCCAGAACGCCCGAAGCGGCTACCTTGACCTTCTCGGGCGGAAACTCGCCCAAGAACAAATCGCTCGCCCGAAAGTTCGACCGCGTGAGATCGCCGTAAAAGCCCAATGCTGCGTAAAGCAGCAACATCACTGCGATGCAGGCGCCAATGATGCGAAGCAAGATCATACGGCTCATGATGAATTTCGATGTCCGCGTGGAAGGCGCGGGAGTCGGCCTGCAACTCTGCAAAAGTCCTAAATTGCGAGCAGACTATCGCCCTGGATCGTGAGCAAGGTCAAGTTGCCGGTCGCGTAGGCGCCCGTGTCGATATTGATCCGGTTCGAGCGGATATCCGGGACGCTGACCGGGGTATGGCCGTGGACGACATATTTGCCGAAGCGTCTTTCGGACTCGAGGAATTCCTCGCGGATCCAGAGCAGATCCTCCTCCTTCTGACGTTCCAGAGCTACGCCTGGCTTGACGCCGGCGTGCACAAAGAAGAAGTCGCCACACGCGAAGGACGGGCGGAGCTGCTGAAGAAACGAAACATGCTCCGGCGGAAGCGCCTGCCTCAACCCTTCGATCAACTCAATCTGTTGCTCCGGCGTCGGATTCATTGTCGGGTTGATGCCGTAGGAAACAAGGGTCAGCAGGCCTCCGTAGCGACGCCATTCCTCCAGCCGTGCCGGGTCCTTGAGGACCTCGAGCAGGAACACTTCGTGATTGCCCTTGAGGCACACTGTCTCATGCGACTTCGAGCGCTCGATCAGGAGATCAATCACAGCACGCGAGTCCGGGCCCCGGTCGACATAGTCGCCAAGAAAGACCTGAATCGCTCGTTCGGGAGCGGAGCGGGCAAGGTCGGCGTCGATGACGGTTAAGAGCGACTGAAGCAGGTCAGCGCGTCCATGCACATCGCCAATGGCATAGATCCTCACGCCGTCGGGAAGCCGAGGCTTGACGTTCTTACGAAAGCGCTTGGAAAGGCCCATCAGCTCGTCGAATCGGGTCTGGCATCATGAATGGAGGGCATGATCGCTCATAGCAGAACAAGTTACGCGTCGGTATTCTTAATTGTTTCTAACCAAGGCGCGGCGGTTTTGATTAAAGGATTGCTGGGCTTTTGAGCCGGATTTCAAGACGTCTCGCGTAGCGTTTCCCCAACAAGAAATGGGGAGCGCGACATGCGCAAGACTTTAAAGTTCCTGGCGATTGCCGCCGCTCTGTTGGCTGGGACGGCTCAACACAAGGCCGAGGCCGCCTTTGTTGGTGCGCCGTCAGCGTTGCGCGGCGCCATCCAGTACATCAAGTTCAACCAGCCGACCCTGGCGCCGATGGCATTCACGATCTTTTGCCTGAAGTACGAGGGCGAGTGTAAGCCGCGACCGCAGCAAATCGTGTTCAGGGGCGGACGTCTCAAGCTTACGGCCGAGCGCATGGCGCAGCTTCAGGAGGTCAACCAGCGGGTCAACAGCGCGATCCGACCCGAGCCCAATTTGGAGGGGCTGCGCGGCGAGAAGTGGCTGCTGCATCCCACCAGCGGCGACTGCAACGACTATGCCGTGACAAAACGCCATGACCTGATCGCCGAGGGCTTTCCGGCGCGATCGGTGTTGCTCAGCGAGGTCGTCACGACCTGGGGTGAGCATCATCTCGTGGTCGTGGTGCGCACGTTCTCCGGCGATCTCGTGCTGGATAACCTCACCGGACACATCCTGCCGTGGTCGAAAAAGTCCTATCGGTGGGTCCGCATTCAAACGCCCAAGAACCCGACCTACTGGGCGTCACTCGCTGATCGCGACGTCTAACGACGAGCGACTAGTGACCCGTGCCGCGTGCGGACTGGGTGATGCTTTGGGACAATCCGAGTCCCACAATCGTCGACAGGCAAAGGATTGCTGCCGGATGCAGCAGTCCTGAGCCAGCGAAGCTCTCAACCAGCGCGAAGACAACGCAGGCTGCGGCCGCCGCAGGGAAGAACGAGTCGCGGCCGCGCTGCAAAGCCCCCAAAAACAAACGTCCCAAAGCCAACATGCCCGCCAGCAGCGCGGCGGAAAAGCCGATCCATCCGGTATCCGCGAAGATGGCAAAAGCCGTCGAGGGCGCCGTCAAAGCCGCGCCGGCATCGCTTTGGTAGATCCTGCCAACGGCCGAAAAGGTGCCTGCGCCCGCACCAAACCATCTCGTATCGGCCAACATTCGCTCCAGCGCGGCTCTGGTTTCGGCCCCCGCATCCGGGACAAGCCGCAAAAGAATCGGCCCTGCATTCTTTTCGAACAGGAAGCTCAGGACAATCATCGCTCCGACCAGCGCAGCTAAGGACAGTGCGCCAGCGGCCAACGGCGACAGGTCGATCCTTCGAATGACAAGGATCAGCAAGATCAACACGAGGCCAAAGGCCGCGGCGATCGCGCTGTTCGTCCCTGACAAGGCAAAAACCGCAACCGCGCTGGCCAACGCGCCCACGAGGCCGCAAAGGCCGACAGCGACCGACCGAACGACCGAGTGGCGCGTTTCGGCCCGCTCGGCGGCAAGCTGCATGACGGCTAGATTAAGCATGACGCCAAGACCGGCCATCGTTGACCCGAGGTCGGAAGGGACGGCGGTTGCAAGGGCGGGCGACAGTGGACGCAAGCCCAGGATCAGAGCCGACACTGCTGTTACCCCGCTCAGCACGAACAGCACCAGTTCGGCACGGCTGCGGTCACGGACCACGACGATTGTCACGCTGAGCAACGAGATCGCCGCAAGGGCTTGAAACAGCGCATTCAGGGTAAGGCCGAGATCCGCCGTCACTGGCCCAAGCGACAGGCCACCCAGAGCATCGTGGCTGCTCGCCCAGATCGGATGCGCCCAATTCAGCCACAGCGGCGCCAGCTGGGTTGCGATGCAAAGGGGAATGGCGATCAGGACCCAGCGGCCCCAGACCGTGGCACGCAAATAGTGCTCGTAGTCGGCCTTTCGTGCGCTGAAGACCGCTGCAAATAGCCCCAGGGCCGTCGCCGTCATCCCGAGCTGAACGCCGAATTTGGCGCCGACAATGTCGAGAGCGGATGCAGAAACAAGGCAAACGATGAGGGCAAAATAAGCGAAGGACAAACGTGCGCCTGGAAGGAATCCTGAAAGGGTCAGGCCACCATACAAGCCGGAGGCAAGTTTTCAAACAGAGCTCTGCAGCCCACGCAGCTCCCAGCCCAACCCCAGATCAACGAAGCGTCGCCTGCGGGATCAGACGGATTGATGCGCCACAGAGGAGGTCAGCGGGCGGTCTTGAGCGGACGGGCAAACACGCGGGCGGCACGACCCGCGGCGAGAGCAAAGCGGGCGGCCGAGCCAAAGAGATAACCGGCCTGGAGCGCGACGGCCGCGAGCGCTACGCCCTTCAGACCATCGAGAAAGCTCAGATTGGCCATCCAGCCGACCGGGATCGCGGCGAGGAGCATGACGAAGGTCAGCGGCAGGAGCACCAGGACGCGAAAGCGTTGGCCCAGAACTGCGCCTACCAGAAAGCTGAAGATCAAAAGCTCGGTCATCCGAAACACTCCGTGCTCCGGACCTTAGGTTCCCCACCCTAAAAAGACCCTTAAGTCGTATGGCTAAATTTTGTCTATTGGCCGCAACTTGCCGCCAGAGAATTATAGGCTTCGCGAAGCCCGTTCAGGGCCACCACGCCTTTGATCTCGCTATCGCCTTCCTTCACCACAAAGCTCAAAGCGGGCGTCGTCTGCCACTTACCGGCGGCAAAGGCGGAGACTTCATGGGGTAGCAGGACGGCGGCTCCGGCCGCTGCCATGCTGGCCTCGACCGTCACTGCGCCCCCCGTGGCGGAGGCGATCGTAATCTTGGGGTGGCTCTTCGGCGGGAAGGGGCGGATCAATGCCACCAGCACGTCAATCTTGCCCTTGGGCGCACAGCGGACGATCAGGCCGGCGAAATCGGGATCGGACTGCACGGTCTCCGCGGTCTTAGTGATCGCGGCGAAGCTCTCGCCCTCCTTCGGGCCCTGGGTTCGGCTGAACTTCCAGGTCGAGGCCGGTGCGGCTACCCGGATCAAAGATCGGTTGAGGCAATCGAGCTCGGCCGCCGACCCAGCGGTACAGGTGGCGGGAGATCCAAAAGCCAAAAACGATGCTGCAATTGCGAAAAGAGCCACGTCACCCATCAACACAAAGGTCATGGATTTCTAGCAGAAGCTTGAAGCGCTGGGGAGGCGCCGGTCCGCAGGCGGTTGCCTGATTAACGCGCACACAGAATATAACAAACGGTCACAACGGCTTAATGCGGGTTCCGATAAGTTGCGCGCGCGCAACACTCCCGATCAGATCGCACCATTAACCATCCATTTGGGCTGCGCAGGCTTGTCGCAGGTGGCGCCGCACCGTACCAATTGAGTCAATTGGGGAACCATCGGGCGCCTTCATGCATGCATTTGTGACGACTCGTGTTTTGAAGCTGGCGCTTTTGAGTGTCGGCTTGGCGCTTGGCGCCTGCTCGACCAATCCCGGCTCGGGACCGTTAACGGATGACGTTAACAACCACATTCAGACGGCAAGCGCGCCGGCATACGAGCTCGTGCCGATCAATCCGGCGACGGTCAACATTCTGCACACCCATGAACCGAAGGGTCTCGCGGGGGCGTTCACGGACAAACGGCCGCCGGCCAGCATCGTGTTCGGCATCGGCGACGTGGTCAGCGTCACCATTTTCGAAGCGGCGGCGGGTGGTCTGTTCATCCCCGCCGAAGCCGGTGTCCGCCCCGGTAACTTCGTGACGATACCGGACCAGGCTGTCGATAACGACGGCTTCATCACCGTGCCGTATGCCGGTCAGGTCAAGGCGGCAGGCCTCACTGCGGTCCAAATTCAGCGCGCGATCGTTGAGAAGATCTCCAACCGCGCCATTGAGCCGCAGGTCGTGGTTGCGATGTCCTCGCAGCGGACACAGCTCATCAGCGTGCTCGGTGAGGTCAACTCGCCGGCGCGTTATCCGGCGAGCGCCGCGGGCGCGAAGGATAAGGTACTCGATGCGATTACGCGCGCTGGCGGCATCAAGGGCCAGGGCTTTGAGACCTGGGTGATGCTGGAGCGCGCCGGCAAGCGGGCGACCGTGCCGTTCGAGAATCTGGTCATGAGCCCGGAAAACAACATCTATGTTCGTCCGGACGACAGCATCTACGTCTATCGCGAGCAGCAGAAGTTCCTGGCGTTCGGCGCCAGCGGCCAGAGCGGCGAGTTCAACTTCGATGCATGGCGCATCAACCTCGGCGAAGCCGTCGGCAAGGCTGGTGGTCTTCTCGATGGCCAGGCGGATCCGGCATCAGTGTACCTGTATCGCCGGGAGCCGCGTGAGGTTGCCGCCCAGCTTGGCATTGACGTCAGCAAGTACACCTCTGAGACCGTTCCGGTCATCTTCAACGTGAACCTCCGCGATCCCGGCGGCTTCTTTCTTACCACCAAGGTCATGATGAAGAACGGCGACGTGATCTACGTCTCGAACTCCCGCAACGTCGAAGTTACGAAATTCCTGCAGTTCCTGCGCGTGATCATGGCCACCGGCTCGGATGCGGTGAATCTTTCCAACGACGCCCTGATCTTCCGCAACAACGTCAAGCTGGCGCCGTAAGAAGCCGACTTGATCCACCAAACGATGGCACCGGGCTATGTCCCGGTGCCATTTTCGTTTAGCAATCGACGCGGCCACGAGTCTGAGATCTGGATCAAGGCGCCACTGAGCACGGCGCGCGGTCATCGGTCACCCCGCAGTGTTGCAAGGGGCTTCATGCGCTTTCGAACATTTGGGCGTCTTCTGGTTCTCGTCCCAGTCATCTTCGGGTCGGCACCGCTCGGGAAGGCTCTTGGCGCTGAGCTGGGCGTCCGCCACCGGATCGATGTGATGGTCTCTGCAGAGCCCGATGGTCCGATCTTGTCGCGCCTGCGCGGGGCGAAGGGGGAGCTGTCGTTCACGGTCCGGCTGTCGGCGAACTCCAAGGAGAGCAAGTTCTTCGGTATGTTGCGTCCGTCATTTCCGGATATCGTTGTCCCCAATGACGCGGGCAAACCGCTGGTCCAGCAGATCAAGCTCTGGGACGAGGAGGTCTGTCATCAGCGCCGCGGCCTGCCGAAGGTGACGGTGACGCAGCTCCGCGGCCATTTTGGCGAGGGGGAGGGGCGGATCGAGATTACCGCCATCAACCGGCACATCGGCGTCCTGGTCCCGCCCGACGAATTGACCCCTGGAATAAAACTCGATCCGGGAAGTGACAGCTTTGGGCTATTCTATGCGTTTCGGGCCCAGACCCGGAACAGCCGCCTCAACGTCGATCTGAAGATCTATCCGATCGATTGCTTCCTCTAGGCTCGAGCAAAGCTCGCAAGACATCACGATGCGCCTTCGGCCTCCCAACATCGACTGGTTCAGGATTCGTTGGTCATGGAGCATGCCCGCGACCTTCATCCTGTTCTTCGTGGTGGCCGGCGCGCCGTTTCCGTTCGGCTCGACCAATGATCTGTCAATCGCGTTCTGGTGTCTCTGCCTCGGGATCGCGGTGATCTTCGCGCCGACGCGCGAGCTACGCCGGCCGCACCTGTGGCTGCTCGCGGGCATCGGCGTGATCGTCGCCGCTTACGCCTTCGTGCTGCATGAGCACCTCTCCGATCATCCTTGGATTGCGCCGTTCCAGCCGATCTGGAAGCAGGCCTCGGAACTCCTCGGCGTGCCGATCGCCCGGTCCGCGTCGATCGTGAAGAACGAGGCGTTCTTCGCGCTCGGCGCGCCGCTCGCCAACATTTTTGCGATCATCCTCGGCCTCACCGTCGGCGCGAACCGCGACCGCGCGCGCCGCATGCTCTGGGTGATCGCGATCTCGGGCGCGGCTTACGCGCTCTACGGCGTGCTCTCGTTCCTGATCGAGCCCACCATGATCCTGTGGCGGGACAAGACGGCCTATATGGGCAGCGTCACCGGCACCTTCATCAACCGCAACACGGCGGCGGCCTATTTCGGCTCCTGCGCGGTGATCTGGATGCTCTTGATCCTCGAGGATGTCCGCCGCCGCTTGCCCGAGCGGCACGTCGAATGGCGGCGTCTGTCGCTCGATCTGCGCAGGATCCCGCCGAAACAGATCCTGCCGCATCTTGGCAGCCTGCTGGTCTGCCTGATGGCGATGTTCATGACCGGCTCGCGCGCCGGCGTCGGCCTGTCGCTGCTCGCGATGATCGTGGCGTTCACGCTGTTCCTAAGGAAAGACCTGCCGCCGCGCACCGGCATCTGGATCTCGCTCGGCTCCGGCATCGCTGTCGCGCTCGGTCTCCTGCAGCTGCTCGGCGGCCGCGTCTCCTCCCGCTTCGACACCCAGGGCTTGGTCGACGAGGGCCGCATCGAGGCCTGGAAATCCACGCTCAAGATCATCGGCGACAATCCCTGGTTCGGCACCGGCATGGGCACCTTCCAATGGGCCTTCCCGCCCTACCGCAGCCCCAACATCTCGATGCGCGGAATCTGGGACGCCGCGCATTCCACGCCGCTGGAGCTTGCTTCCGAAGTGGGCATTCCGATGACGCTCCTGATCGCTGCTGCCTGGGCGATCATGCTGCTGGTGCTGGCGAGGGGCGTGTTCGGACGAAGGCGCGATGCCATCATCCCGCTGGCGGCGGCGGCGACCGCGACGCTGTCGCTGCTGCATTCGTGCCTCGACTTCACGCTGCAGGTGCCCGGCTACAGCATTCCATTCTTTGCGCTTTTCGGCGCCGGCCTTTCGCAGTCCTTCCGCACCAAGGAGGGCCGCCCGATGGTCGAGGCGGGCGCCACCAGCCGGCGAGGCGAGGGCCGCACCTCAACCGCGAACGCCGCCCCACGCCGGGTGCCCCAGCTTCACAAAAGTGTCTAGATTTGAAGCAGTTGCGCCGTTTACGAACTCTTTAGAATAAATGGACAGCCGTTTTCTCTTCGGCTAGGTTCCTGCACTGCACAGCCATTTGCCCGAGGCGAGGATGCGAATTCGGGGCAGCTGATTTTTGGAGGTTTGTTTTATGAGCGTTATCAGGATTGCGCTTCGGATGGCTGCCGCTGCGGCTCTGGCCGTGACGATCACCACGGCCGCAAGCGCCGCCATTTACCCGCCGCAGCGCCAGCTGCCGGCCACGGTCATTTCCGACTTCAAGGCTTCGCCGAACAGCCTGTTGCAGCAATATCCGATCGGCGGCCCGCAGCTGATCTCGCGCGTGCGCGATCTCGGCGCCTCCGATCCCACGACGCTTAACGCTCTCATCGCGCTGTTGACGGCTCCCGCGACGACAAAGGAGCAGCAGCGCGCCATCGTCGTCGGTCTCGCCCAGGTCGCCCGCATGGCCGCGCAGAGCGATGCGGCCTTCGCCAATGAGATCCAGACCGCGATTGCCAACACCGGCAACGCGGACGTGATCGCCGCCTATCAACGCGAAATCGGCGACGTCGGGATCGCCGCGACCGGCGGCGGCGGCGGTGGCTCCGGCGCAGGTGGGCCGACGGGCGCAGGCGCATCCAGCGGCGGTGCCAACAATGGCGCGCCGACGTTTGGTGGTCTGCACTATGCGACGACTGTTACCCCGAACGCCTCGAATGGCGTAACCGGCACGACCAACGCTGGCGGCAATGTGAGCCCGCGCTAAGATCAGCGGGTAGCCCCCTCATCTCATTGCAGTCGAGCGGCGCCATCGAGCGCCGCTTTGCTTTGCAGCTGTTAAGCTTCTCGATAAGTCCCGGGCCGCCGGCGCGGTGCGCTGCATCAACAACGTTCAATTGTAGCCGGTCTTGTGCTAGGCTGCCGCATGGCTTGGGCTTACGGATCGGCTTCGCCCCGGATGTCTCGGCGCTGTTGGCAGATTTTCAATCCAGAGATAATCGATCCATTTCAGGAACCGATAGATGTTGCAGGTGAACAAGCGGTCCTCCGAGATCAATCGCGATTTCGCCGAGGCCGACGGCTCCCCGCCGCAAACGCTAACCTCCTACGTCGAGATCGTCCGGCGCCAGTTTCCGACTATAATCGCAATCGTGTCCGCCTGCTTGTTGGTGGCGTTGCTGTATCTCTTTACAGCGGCGCCGCAGTTCACCTCGAGTGCCTCGATGGTGATCGACACCCGCAAGGTGCAGCTATTCCAGCAGCAGTCCGTGCTCGGCGACATCGCGGTCGATTCGGCGACCGTCGAAACGCAGGTGGAAATCCTTAAGTCCGAGAATATCAGCCTCGCCGTCATCCGGGATTTGCATCTGATCGACGACCCGGAATTCACGGGCAGCGGGGGTGGCCTTCTCGGTGCGATGATCGGCTCGCTCACAGGGCTGTTTTCGAGTGGCCGTACCTCTTCCGAATTCGAGTTGACACGGAAGTCGCTGCAACGCTTCGAGCATAGCCGGACAGTCAAGCGCTTGGGCCTCACCTATGTCATGGAGATCGGCTTCACCTCGCGGGATCCTGCCAAGTCCGCCCGGATCGCCAATGCGATTGCGGACGCTTATATCGTTGATCAGCTTGAAGCAAAATACCAAGCGACGCGCCGGGCGAGCGTCTGGCTGCAGGACCGTATCAAGGAGCTGCGGACTCAGGCTTCGACGGCGCAAAGGGCCGTCGTGGATTTCAAGCAAGTCAACAACATCGTCGACACCGGCGGCCGGCTGATGAACGAGCAGCAGCTCGCCGAGGTGAACAGCCAGCTGGTGATGGCGCATGCAGGCACCGCCGAGGCCAAGGCGCGGATGGACCGCATCAACGACATCCTCAAGCAGGAGATTCCGGATGCCAACGTCGCCGACGCGCTGAAGAACGACACGATCGTCAAGCTGCGCGGCCAATATGTCGACATGGCCTCGAAGGAATCGATCTGGGCGATGAAATACGGCTCGGACCATCTGGCCGCGGTCAACCTCCGTCGCCAGATGGCCGAGATCAAGAAGAACATCATCGACGAGCTGAGGCGCATCCAGGAATCTTACAAGAGCGACTACGACATCGCCCAGACCCGCGAGGAGGCGATCAAGTCGAGCCTCGCCAACGTTGTCTCGGAATCGCAGCTCACCAACCAGGCGCAGATCCAGCTCCGCGAGCTCGAGAGCACCGCGCAGAGCTACCAGGCGATGTACGACAATTTCCTGCAGCGCTACATGGAAAGCGTGCAGCAACAGTCGTTCCCGATCACCGAGGCGCGCGTGATCAGCGCGGCTACCACGCCTCTGGTGAAGAGTTCCCCCAAGAGCATGGTCATACTGGGTGCAGCGTTGCTTGGCGGCCTGATGCTGAGCTTTGGCGCGGCAATGGCGCGGGAGCTCACCGACAAGGTGTTCCGGACCACGGCGCAAGTGGAAGAGGTGCTGGGTGCCAGCTGCATCGCGATTCTGCCGACGCTGGACGAGGCTGCCGCGTCATTCCCCGTCCCCGGCAAGCTCGGCAAGAAATCCGACAACCCGCAGCCCAATCTCCTGCGCTATGTCGTCAACGTTCCGCTCTCTCGCTTTGCGGAGGCCGTGCGTTCGCTGAAGGTGGCAGTGGATCTCAATTCAATCGTTCGGGAGAACCGGGTTCTGGCAGTGACCTCAACTTTGCCGAGTGAGGGCAAGAGTACACTCTCAAGCAATCTCGCGCAGCTGATGGCGCATAGTGGTGCTCGTGTCATCCTGGTAGATGCCGATTTGCGCAATCCCTCGCTATCGCGCGCGCTGGCACCGCACGCAGAGACCGGGCTAGTCGATGTCATCGCGCAGAAGGTGCAGTTGGAAGACGCGCTCATAGTCGATCCGGAAACCAAGCTGTCGATCCTGTCCGCTGGCAAGACCTCGAAACTGCTGCACACCAACGAGATCCTCGCCTCCCAGCCGATGCGCGACCTAGTGGCGCGGCTCCGCTCGAAATACGATTATGTTGTGCTCGACATGCCCCCGATGGCACCTGTGGTGGACGTGCGGGTCACCTCTTCGTTTGTCGATTCCTACGTCTTCGTGATCGAGTGGGGGAAGACCAAGATGGACGTCGTCAAGCACAATTTGCGTGGTGCGCCGGAGATCCAGGACAAGCTGCTCGGGGTCGTTCTGAACAAGGCGGACACTAAGTTGCTGGCGCGCTATGAATCATACCACGGCCGCTATTACTATCAGAAGTACTACGCCCGTTATGGCTATGTGGAATAGCGGCCGCATCGCGCGGCAAGCGTGCAAGCGGGCGCCGATGCTGCTGCTTGGCGTGCTTGGCGTGCTCTGGTCGTCGGCCGTGCTGCCGTCGTTCTGGCGAGTGATGCCGGCCCGTGAGCTTTCGACGCGAATTCTGCTGGATGACCGCTTTAAACCCGGCGTACTGAGCAAGGTGCTAGCACGGATCGAGCGGCAGTCTGCTCCGCTCCTTCTGCCTCATGAGCTTGCGCGAGCGGAAGCGCTGGTACGGCTTCGTGTCGCCGAGGAGGCCGTCGCGCGGGCAAGTTCGGAGGACGCTGAACGCGAGGTGGCCTTGACCTTGGAAAAGGTCAGGTCCTCCCTTTCATTAAATCCCACTGATTCCTTTCTTTGGCTGATGCTCTATTCGGTCGAGACAATGCGCAACGGTTTCGATCCCAGCAACGTCAGCTATCTCGATCAATCCTATGCCATGGCGCCGCGGGAAGCTTGGGTTGCACTCCGCCGCAACCGGTTGGCGCTCGCGATCTTTCCGAACCTTAGCGAAGCAGTACAGGCAAAGGCAACGCAGGAGTTCGCTGGGATGGTTGAGGGCGATTTCATCGACGATGCTGCGATCAATTTGAAGACGGTGGGTTGGCTCCGTCGGGACCGCCTCCTCGCGAGCTTGGAGCACGTGGATATCATTCAGCGTAAGTCGCTCGCAAAAAAACTGGTCGGAGATGGTTTGAAGGTCAGAGTTCCGGGCGTTGAGATTGATGAGAGGTTGTGGCGGTGATCATCAAAATTTCTTCCCGATCGATTCGTGCTGTCGCCGTCTATTTCGCTTTTCTGCCGATATTTGGCGCCCATGCGCAAGCGATTAGCCGGAGCCCCTCTCGGCTTACGATACAGGGGCCGGCAGAACAGTCTTACCAGCCGGTGCTCCGCGACGCATTGGGACGACCTTGCCTGGACGTCGAAGCTGCGGCTCGCGCCCACGTCATCAACCCGACCCTAGTCGACCACGTTGTCAGCGTAAAGAACAGCTGCCCACGTTCGATAAGCGTCAAGGTTTGCTATGTGAACTCGGACAAATGTAACGCTTTTGATGTCGCCTCGTATAAGCGAGTCGACACCATTCTTGGAACGATGAGCGGAATAAAAAACTTCAAGTATGTCCTTTTGCAAAGGTAGTTACCTGCAAGCGGATTTGCTCTCTTGTTTGGATCACTTCGGGGCGATGATCAATCAAAGGTGCCGTGTGATTGCGCTACGTTGCTCCGGCAGACCGACGTATTCGTAAGCGCTGCCGGTGACCACGTCGTCATGCGGCAAGCTTACGAGAATGGATTGCGCAGAAGCGCGGGACCACAATCGAAATCACAATGTCGGAATGAGCTCTCGAACACGATCGTGATGCAAATGATCAGAGAAACAGGTGATTTCTTGACATTGCTTCGCCTGCCAGACTTGATGGGCGAAGCGCTCACCACAAGAACCTGCCAATGGCTCGGGCACGATCGCGAGGAACGGTGAGCGGCGAATACAAGCGGTTCACGCTGCTTATTCTGGTCGGGACGGCTGTTGTTGGCGCGATGATCCTGGCGCTCACGCGGGAGCCGTTGCCGGTGACGAAACGCCTGGAAGGGGCCACGCAACTTAGTCTGCTGCTGGATGGTCCCTTCGGAGCGCGGTTCGCCGGAGAAATGACCGCCGGCAAGCGAGAATACTTCGCTCCGAACGTCGCGGTGCGGACCGATCCGAACAATCCCGATTTTGTCGCGGCAGTTGCGCGTCAGGATGCGATTGGTGTGACGAGCAGCTATAAGTTCCTCTTGGCGGCTTGGCGCGGCGTTCCAGTCACCGCCTTCGCCGCAAGCTTCCTTGATACCTCTGTTGCGATTTTCACGCTCGAAAGCTCTGGCTTGCGGCGGCCGGCTGATCTGGTCGGTAAGCGCGTCGGCTACCGCCGAGCCACCGAGGGCGACGTCATCTTTGATGCCATGATCGCGCAGCTCGGCCTGCCGCGGAGTCAGATTACCAAGGTCGCCGATCGCGACACTTTCGACGCGCTTCGAGCCCACGAGGTGGAAGCCATCATCGCCCTCGTCGATGATCAGCCAAGTCCGTCTGTTACGAACGGCGATGTCCGGCTAAATGTCATCAAACCGCAGGATTACGGGATTCACGTTCCGGGGCTGGTCTATTTCGCCAGCAATGATCTCATTCGTGACCAGCCCTCCCTGGTCACGGAAGTGCTCCAAGGTCTGATCCGAGGTTGGCATTTCGTCTATACGGACTATGCACAGAGCGTTCCTGTGCTTGTCGGATTCGACCCGGAGAGGCTGGACCCAGACCGTGTCAGATTTGAGCTGCAGCAACAGCGGGACCTGATTCTGCCGACAGGTGGGCGGATCGCCGACTATGACGAAAGCCGCTGGAGAACTCTTCGTGACATTCTCCTTTTTGCCAAGCTTGGGGAGGAAGAGGTGCCCCTTGCCCAATTGGTCAACTATCAGCTGTTGCGGGACGTCTATCGTCGCCCGCCGGATCTTGCCACATCGCGGACCGGGAGGGGCAAGAACTAGGTCGGACATGCCACAGTTCCGGGCTATTTCGCCTCAGGGGGCGATTTCGTCTGGTGCCCCGGTTGCTTAATGACCCGATGGGTTGATAATCTGCTTTGGATATGTGAGCCGGATTGCTGGGTGGGTCACGGAGCTCGGTCGCCGCTGGGTCCGTTCGTTTCGACAATCTAGCGGGCTATCGGTGAATTGGGTTGGGGCAAGGAGCTTTACGAATGTTGCAGACGTTCGCGCGGGTGGGTCTTCTGAGCTTGGCTGCATCGTTTTGTGCGGCCAGCGGCGCAAGCGCTGCTATGCAGATGCCTGCGAGCGCAGCTCTGCTGACCGGTGAAGGCCAGGCAACACCGGTGACCTTCTGGGCACAGTCTTACCCCTATCGCTACGTGCCATCGCGCCGCTGTCCGCAGGTCCGCGTCGAGACACCGTATGGTTGGTACTGGGATCGCGTTTGCGAGCCTGTAGGCCCTGTCCTCCGCCGCGCATACTAATCGAGCCTCGAAAGTTCAGCCGGCTGATTGAAGCGGCCGACGTTGTCGTCTGAGGTCCCAGCGCTGCGTGACACGCGGCTGGTTTGCCACGGCCTGGATGGGGGCCGAGCGTCAGTCGGTCCGAAGCCGCGGAACTCGCGACCTGCGCATATTTTTCCGTGGAAAGTCCCGACCACGAACCTATCGATTTCAAATTCCGAAACCAGCTGCAAGCGCTTCTGGGCGCCGCAAGGGCGGTGATATAATTTGGGGCTTGCTTTAATGATATATTGTGATTTAATTTTAATATAAATAGACTTTATATTTTGCCTCGGCCAAAATACGAATGGATCGGCAAAGGACATCGACCACAAACTGCCCACAACAGAAATCACACCGCGCTAGGATTTTGCTAGCGAATGGCATGGGCAGGCAACGAGGCGAAAGGTTCGGCGTTGAGTGATTTGCCCAATGTGACTACCTTGGCATTGTTGAACCTCATCCGGCTGCTCGCCGCAGAACTGGTTGCCGGAGAGCATCGCGATGACTGCGCCAAGCTGATCGAGGCGATGGATAGACAGCTGACGGCGACGCCCCTGCCAAGAGGTATCGACGTCAACGATGCCCGTGCCGGCATAGCGAATGCGCGAGAGCTTTTGCGGCCCTACATCAAGCATGTTGGAGATCAGGCCCAAGCCGCGCATGCCCGCGATCAGGCGGCGCAGCTCGAAGGCAATCAAGCCTCGGGTTTGCCCAGGTTGAAATATCTCCAATAGTCGCCAGCTGGCGCGCCGCTCAGACGAGCAAGGCTCGATCGAACATCGGGGGGCTTGTGCTGTCGTTCGCGCGTGCGGGTGTTCTGCGCGCTTGTTGCAATCGGTTACGATAGGAAATGGCTTCGCTCCGGGTATCCAAGCGAGTATTTGTGAGTTCACCGCCGCGTTTAAAGCTAGTGTTAAAGGTCGTCTATCTGCAGCGGCAAAATAATCAGGTCGCCGGCAGGCGGGAGGCGTCCATCGCCTGCCGGACTGCTTGAAGTACGGGCCCGCTCAGTCCGGCAAGCTCCGTCGCGATGGCGTAACCTCGAGGGACTATCCCAGCCGAGAAGGCGCGGACATAAGCGAGCCGTGAAGCGATCGGGCCGCAGACCGTCTCTCCCATTTCGCCGAGCGCCTCTACGATTTGCTGGCCTTCCAGCGTTCGGAGATCGACCCGATTGGGGACGAGAAAGGTCGGGACGTCGGCGTCCCGCTTGCTACGCGCGAAGGCGATGGCTGAAATTGTTTCCTCTGTGGCGCTCAGGTCGAGCCCCGAAGCTGTACAAGGCAGAACGACAATGTCAGCCACGGCCACCGCAGCGCCAACCGCGTATTCGTGCGGCGGAGTGTCGATAATGGTGATGCTGCCTGGCGATGAGCCGACGAGCCTCGCCCAGCGGGCTGCTTCACCATAATGCAGCGGCACTTCCGAGACGCGAAAGGGAAGCCGTCCAGGCGCAGCCCATTCCGCAGCGGATCGCTGTGGATCGGCATCAATCACATCCACCAAAATGCCACGTTGGTGCAAATCGCCCGCCAAGCTTATCGCAATGGTCGTCTTGCCCACCCCGCCTTTTCGTTGGACAACCGAGATCACCGAGCGCATGTAGCTGTTCTCTATTCGAGCGTTGCGCCCTTTCCGCCGATCGTCTCCCATCAATCCAACGAATGATTTTCCCATTCAAGTCTCGATGAGTTCTGCGGAAATTTTGGCGATAGAGTGTTGTATTCTTGCCGGTCGCGCTTTCGACCGTGGCCGGTCGGAAGCAGGGGCGATACCGCATCACCGCAAATGACTCGCCAAACGTTGCAGTTGCCTCTATAAGGCACGCTTAATTTTTCCTTAATTCGGTTACAGCTGAGTCATTATTGTGGCTGACATTACCCACTATCGGCCGTCCCGAGAAGCAGGGAGCGCGGCCAGGGTTTTGGGCGTGCGGCTTGGCATCCCCGGCTACTCGGTTGGTCCTGCGGTATTTTTCGCCGATCTTTGTCTGTTGGTCCTTGCGAGTGTGGTCTCTGCTGTCGGCTATCATCGCATCATGCTGCAGGAGGTCGGAGATATCACTACCTTCATTGGCCTTGCCTGCGCCGTATCTTTCTATCTCTCGATCGTTCTGACTTACCGCGGCAACTATTCCGTGAGACAACTGATGCGGCCCGTTCTTCAGTGCCGCGAACTCACGCTGGCATGGATCGCAGTCTTTCTCATGCTTGTCACGCTGGCCTTCCTGCTGAAGGTCGGCCCCAATCTCTCCCGTGGTGCCACCGTCACCTTTTTTCTGACCGGCTGGAGTGCGCTGGTCGGCTGGCGCGCGCTGCTTGGCGCGCAGTTGCACCACGCACGCGCCAAGCGTGTGATCGCAGCGCGGCAGGTGGTTGTCGTCAGCGATCGGTGCGTTGAAGAAGCCCGCCCCTGCCTGCAGGATCTTGCGTTTCACGATTACGATGTTGCGCGATTTCTGGTTCTCCCTGCGTCAGATGAGCTTGACGAATTCAGTCGCGAACTGACCGAGGCCGCTCGGCCAGAGTATCGCATCGACAGCTTCTTTTTGTTGATGGACTGGGGCAGGCTCGATCGTATCGATCGGCTCGCGGAAATCCTGCGTGCGGTGCCGATATCGGTGCGGCTATTTCCGGATTCCAAGGTTTCGCGCTTTCTTGGACAGCACGCATTGTCCGTCGGAGGGGTTTGGGCGACCGAGATACAGCGCGCTCCGCTGAGTCTCGAGGAGCGCTTTGCGAAGCGCACGCTCGATATCGCGGTCTCGGCCGTGCTGCTCGTTCTGGCGTCGCCGTTGATGCTGGCCTCTGCGCTGCTTGTCAAGCTCGGCTCAAAAGGATCGGTGCTCTTCAGGCAGGCCCGTACCGGCTTTAGCGGAGTGCCGTTCAGAATCTTCAAGTTTCGCACGCTCACCACGATGGATGATGGTCCTGTCGTGAAGCAGGTATCACGCAATGACGATCGTCTGACGGGCGTGGGCCGCTGGCTGCGACGGACCAGCATCGACGAGCTGCCGCAGTTGTTCAATATTTTGCGCGGCGAGATGTCGTTGGTGGGACCGCGGCCCCATGCCGCGGCGCATACGGATTATTACGGACAACTCATCGCCAACTACGCCTATCGGCATCACGTCAAGCCCGGCTTGACTGGGTGGGCGCAGGTCAACGGTTTCCGCGGCGAGACCACGCTCTCGCAGATGAAAGCGCGCGTCGATCACGACCTCTGGTACATCGACAATTGGAGCCTGTGGCTCGACGTCAAAATTCTGCTGAAGACCTGCATCGTTCTGCTCAGATCCTCCGCTTATTGAATGAGGCTAATTATTGGTATTTCCAAGGATTTCAATCAAAAGGTGTGCGCCGCCTGCATGCCGAAGGATGAAAGTTCCGTAAATCTCCATGTTCACCATCTGCTTCAAAAGCGTGCTCGCAAATTGGGCGTTATTGCACTCAGGGGCGGCTGGCCGAGTTCCCGTGATGGCATGTTATTGATTATAAAGTGAAATTTTCTAGATCGCGGTGCACAATTCTAATGATTGACTCATATACCTCTGGCCGGCTATCTAACCAATAGTTAAGCATACCTCGTGTTCCACCTGCCTTTATGGGCAAGTGGGCGTCCGTGGGTGCAAAAGGCGAATTTGTGGAATGAACCGGGGGGTTGTTGCAACCTTCGGGCAAAAGGGGCAGTCGATGTCTACTTATGACTATACCGAAGCTCAATTTAACACGCTCATAGGCCCCCACGTCGATCCAACGACGCTTACCGAGATCGATAATTATCTGATTTCCAAGGGATTCTTTCCCGACACCATTCGAGTTCAGGGGCTGAACGGCTACCAGCCCGTCGATCCGACGGCGAATGTCCTCATCGAGGGGGACTCGCCGGCAGGTATTACGACGGACGCCAACGATGCACTGATCGTGGTCGAGCCCGGCGGAAGCCTTGCGGTCCGCGGGACGCAGGACGTCGGTGTTGTGATTGCCGACGGCGGTCCCGCCAAGGTCACGCTGCTCGACAGCGGCAACGATGTGGTGTGGGGCAGCTCAGGCAACGATACGATTACCGCAGGCGCCGGCAACGACACGATCTACGGCGGCGATGGCAACAACTTCTTGATCGCCGGAACGGGCAATAGCTCCATTTACGGGGGCTCCGGCGATGATGTGCTCTATGACGGCAACGGCGGCAGCAACCATTTCATCGGGGGCGGTGGTAACGATACGTTCTATGGTGGTTCGGGTAACGACACGCTCGAGGCTACCGGGAATGGCCACAACGTGCTCTATGCCGGTAGCGGCAGCCAAACCCTGATCGCGGGCAGTGGCGGCGATACCTTGTGGGGCGGTGCTGGCAACGACTCGATGATCGGCGGCACAGGCAACGACCTGATCGTTTCGCTCGGGTCGGGCAGCAACACCCTGGTCTCGGGCGGTGGCAACGATATCCTGCAATCTGCGGGCACGGGCAACGATTTGCTGGTTGGCGGCTCTGGCAACAGCACCCTGACTGCTGGCGCCGGCAACGACACCCTGACCGGCGGTACGGGCAGCGAGCTGCTGACTTCGGCGGCCGGTGGCAACACGACGATAACCGGCGGTGGCGGCAACGACACGTTCTACGCCTCGGGCTCCGGCAATGTGTCGATGACCGGTGGCAGCGGCAACGATACCATGTACGCTGGCGGTAGCGGCAACGACACGCTGGTGGCCGGCTCTGGCGCCACATTGATGTATGCTGGTGACAGCTCGGGTACGGATTCGTTTACGCTCAATGGCAACGACACGCTGTTCGGCGGCTCCGGCATTGATGTGGTCAACATCAGCGGCTCGGGTAACCAAGCCAACTTGGATGGCGCGTCCGTGGCAATTGCGACCGTCACCGGTAGCGGTGCAAACACAATTTGGGCAGGGTCTGGCAGCGATACGATCGATGCCTCCGCATCCTCGGGCAACAACCTCTTCATCAGCGGTTCGGGAACTGCGTCGATCGCTGGCGGCTCGGGCAACGATCAGTTCGAGGTTACGTCGATCACCAACAGCACGATCGATGGCGGCTCGGGCAGCAACGTGGCCTTCATGGATGGCCTCAATTCGACCGACGTCGCGATCAACACGACGGCGGGTGTTACCACCGTTGCTTATGGCGGCAACACGCTAACCTTCACCAACGTGCAGGACATCATCTTCAACGACACCGACTACAAGCCCACCTAAGCCGCTTCGTGGACCTGACGATGAGGAGCGCCCCCAGTTCTGGGGGCGTTTTTTTGTTCTCAGTAACCTCCACCCGATCGTCCGATCGTCCACGTTTGGCCACGGCTGGGTGCCCTGATTCTCCTCAGGACGCCGGGCGTGCTATTGCAAAGTAAGGCGAGGGAACAATTGGCCGCGCTCGATCCTAGTCCGTGCCTCCGAGTCGGGTGCAGAAGCGGACCGAGCGGCACACTAGTCAGTGAAGTCGAGCCCGCCGTCGTGCAATTCGTCTAAAATCAGTGGCTTCTCGGCCTGTGGCATCAGCGCCAATGCGTAGAAGTCGTAGCAGTTGCCCTTGATCACCAGCACCTCCTCGAAGCGGGCTTCCAGCAGCAGGCGCGCGATCCGTTCTTCCGTGAAGCCGCTGTTGTGGGCCATGTAGTGGTTGCCCTTCTCGATCGACGCGGCGTGTCCGTAGATCATGTC
Organism: Bradyrhizobium sp. MI1.11; assembly: GCF_055811255.1. Classification (NCBI taxonomy): domain Bacteria; kingdom Pseudomonadati; phylum Pseudomonadota; class Alphaproteobacteria; order Hyphomicrobiales; family Nitrobacteraceae; genus Bradyrhizobium; species Bradyrhizobium sp. MI1.11. The sequence goes on along the minus strand of NZ_JBVVPM010000015.1, from coordinate 59,299 downwards.
GAGCGCGGTGATGGGGCCAAGCGGCGATTCGTAGGCGATTTGTTCGCCGCGGCCCTGGGCAACGAGTGCCGCAATGGGTTCGAGATCGGGTGAGGTGATGAGCGCGAACCCATCCGGCTTCAACACGCGACCGATTCCCCGCAGCGCAGAGCGGACGTCGTGGGGATGCAGGTGCTCCAGGCTGTGCGAACAGAAGACTGCGTCAAAGCTCCTGTCGGCAACCGGACTGAGATCCTCGAGTGATCCGACGATGTCCGGGGACACGCGGGGGTCGACGTCCATGCGGACTTCCTGCCAGCCGCCGTTGCGGAAGGTGCGCTGCAGTCGTTCGGGATTGACGGGCCCGCTTCCAGCATTGAGGACCTTCTTTAGCATTGCACCAAACCCAAGAAATGAATGACTTTCGCGGTCAGCGGCTGAATTACAATCACGTGCACCTGCTCAGTATTCCCAACACCCGCCGCCTCGTAGCTCGTGGCTCAGTCAGCCGCATTTCGGCTCGCTTGGTGCTGCTAGAGAAGCTCGCATTGAATTTCAACGACATTGATCAAAATCCCGGTGGGAGCTCGATGGGAGAGGGAGGCAGATTGACGCGGGCCGTCCGTCCCCGGGGAGGCCAAGCCAGGGCGGAAAATGGCACCGCATCAAGCGAAAGATTGGGATTGTAGTAAGGATCCTCGAGAAGATGCTCGCCCCATTTGTTGCGGAGGTTCCGGAGCTCGCGCTCGAAGCGCGCGGCCTTTTCGCCAGCCTGGTCACGGCCGCGGCTGGCCGATTCGTGGTGATAAAGCCGGGCCGACGGGGTCCAGACGATGCGTTTGCCCTGGCTACGAAGCTTCAGGCAGTAGTCCACGTCATTGAAGTTCACGGGAAAGCGTACCTCGTCAAGCCCGCCCACGGCCAGATAGTCGCTGCGACGAGTCAATAGACAGGCCGCGGTAACCGACCCGCATTCGCGCGCAACCTTCAACATGTCTCCGTAGCCTTGATCACTGGCGAGCCGGTCATTACCGATATGTTGGGCTCCAAAACTCGGACCGAGAGCAACGCCGGCATGCTGGATCATGCCGCTCGGCCACAACAGCAGTGCACCGACGGCGCCCACGTCACGCTCGACAAGCCGGCCCTGCATCTCGGCCAGCCAAGCGGCGTCCATCGCCCTGATGTCGTTGTTGAGCAGCAGAACGTCGTCGCTGTCGCAGGCTTCGACGGCGAGATTGTTGAGCCGCGCGAAATTGAATGCTCCGGGGATGGCGAGCACCTCTGTGCCGCCGCGTTTAAGTGTGCCGAGATAGTCAAGCATGTCGGCATCGCCTGAGTCGTTATCGACGACCAGCACGCGCGCTCGTGCGTGGCTGAGCGCTGGCGCAATGCTTGAAAGACAGGTTTGCAGCAGTTCCTTGCGATTGCGAACCGGAACGATCACCGTGAGTGTGCGAGACTTCGATTTTCGCCTCACCCGGGCCGCGGGCAATAGCGCGCCGCGCTGAGCGGTTGCCTCTGCCATAATACCGCGCGCCGATAGATGGTCGAGGCTTGCTTTAACCAACAGTCGGCTGTGCGCGGCCAGATCCGGCAGCGTCATGCGCGCGAGCGGAATCGGTACATGAGCGACCTGCTGCTTGTGCAAAGCGCCATCGCCGTCGAACTGGCTGTTGAACAGGCGGTAGAGGCTGGTTGGACGGGCTTCGAGCGCAGCCTCCACGGAGGCGCGGTCCATCGCAAATAGCTGCGCGCAATAGCCCTGTTCGAGCATCCGTTCATAATCGAAGGCCGGCAGAGCCAATGGCCAGGGACGTCGATCCTCGCCATCGATCTCCAGATCACAGTACATCAAGCGAGCCTGCGGTACCGCGGCAAAACCTGCAATGAGACTTGATAGTGCGGCGCTGCCGAAATCGGTCCCGGCCTGTGCGAAGATCACGATTTCAGCGTCGCGTCCGTCGTAAGCCAGGAACTCGCGCAGCTCATCCGGATCAAACGTTCCCGGCCCGTCCAGTGGCGGGAGGGCGGCGGCGACCCAATTGTTGTGCTGTTGCTGCTCCAGGCTCTCCAGTGAAGTACCCTCGTCGCCTCCCGCAACAAGCACCACGGCAGTGGCGCGGTCGGCGGAAGAGCCCGCACCGGGAGGCGGCGATTGCCCTCCCAAGTCCCAGCGCTTGCGCCAGTCTTCATAGGCCGTGAACGGCGCGGAAGCCGGCAATAGACGATCGAGCATCCGACCGCGCAGACGTTCGGATTCCGTTTCGCCGAAGTCGGCAAAGAACCGCTCCATGGCATCCGGAAAGGCTACAAACGTCAAAGGCGCCACAGTCAACTGCAACTCATCTTCCGTGATGAAGTGAACCCGCCTCACCCGTCCGTCCGCATAATCGGTCGGCAGATGGAGATCGAAGGCCTTGACGAGGTTGGCATTGTCGATGCCGCCAACATGGCTGAAGCCGCTGGCGCGGGCTTCCGCCACGGGCTCGCCCTCGACGACGGCGCGAACCATCGGCGACTCCGCCGCTGGGCAGCGCACCCACCCCTGAAATCGCAAGCCGCCCATCCAATCGACAGCGCCCAGGCCGCGGCTATCGGTGGCTTTCTCCAAAGCGTCATCCAGCTGAATTGAAGAACCGATCGCGTCCGCGCTATTGGCCATGCGGACCTCGACGCTCCGGCTGTCGGCCAGCATGTCAGGCGCCAATGCAAAGGAGAACCCGTAGCAGGCATCGCCAATCCTTTGCAAAGCGAGCTGCGGCACGTAAGCCTCGGCACGGGCAAGCCGCACAGGCACGCCATCGAGCAGGAGCTCAACCACCAGCCGGCGTGAAAGATCGTTCGGGTCGTAGATGAAGCCGGAGAAATTGGCCTCATCGGTCCGCGCGAATTCATGGCGAAGCGGGTCTATAGCCGAATGCGGCACCGGAGCCGCGCCGGCACGCGATGGACGGCGGAGCTTCACCATTGCCGCGCGCTCCAGCTGAGTAGGTCTTGCGCGGCTGCGGCCACGTTGCTTGAGGGGGGCATCGGCAAATCGGCACCGTGCGTAACGACACTGCCGAATGACCAGTCGAAGAAAGCGAGTGGCACACCGACCTCGTTGAAGGCTGCCGTCATCAACGGGTGGCCGAACAATGGAGCACGCCGGGCAATCAGAACTCCGCCAAGACCATGAAGTGCTGCCGTGCTGGCCAAGTCCTTGGCGGAGACGGCGCCGGTGACCATCAAGTTGCCAAGCGCCATCAGTGCCAGATCGTCGAGAGTTTCACCCAACACGACGATTCCGGTTTCAGGTCGCTCATGTCGGATGCGCCGAATGAGATCCCGCATGAAGGCAAAATCGAGTGCTGCCAGGCCAACGGGAAGCACGCCGAGTGCCTCGCCGCGCGGCATCACTGCGCCCCGCTGCTCGTTGCTGTGGAAGACCTCAGGACTATTGACCAGCCTGACCCGCTTCGCAGCGTTCGGAGGCAGCCGTCGTCTCAAGAAGGTCTCCGCCACCGTATCGGGCGCGAGGATACAGCTGCCGCGGGTTAAGAGCTTGAGCCAGCTCTCGGACGTATCGCAGCCGCAGTTGCATTCCTTGTCATCAAGAAGGGCAGGGCAGAGACGGCCTTTTTGATCGAGACCTCCGCAAGAACACCACAGTCCGCCGTCGGCGACCAGGAGATCGACCACCGCGCCTCGGTCAACCAGGGGGCGCACAAGAGCGGTGGGTATATTGGCCGGATCAGCGACGACCACGCGCGGGGGCGCGATTGCGGTCAGGGTCTCGACCAGCGTCGGCTCGTCGGCAGGAAGCCGGAAGTCGAGGGATTGCGGAAAGTCGGGCCCGGCATCACGCATGGCAAGCGTGGTGTTGCCCCGATTAAGGGACGCGACAAGCGCGGGCTTGCCGGGTTGGGCAGCGTACCGCTTTGCGACCTCCATCGCCACGCCGACGCCGGACAAGACGATGGTCGATCCCTTGCGACCGGCGATGAGCTCGCGCTCAATTGCGCCACGGCTCGATTTTAATGGGTCCAATTCCTTGAAGGCTGCGCTTTCGTTGCGATACTCCGGAAAGCGCAAACGAAGTCGTCCGAGATTGAGGACCACCAGGGCACGTTTTTCGGTCTTGAACGAGGCCGAGCCGGAGTGGCCTACATAGACCGATGGGGCGCAAACATTGCGAAAACCGCTCTGGCGCGCGCGAAGGCAGAGATCAACATCTTCGAGATAGCCGCGATGATAATGGTCGGATAGTCCACCGACCGCGTCGAGACAGGCGCGGGTGATGTAAAGGCAAAAGCCGATACCGTCCGGCATATCGACCAAGCGACCGGCGTTGACGCGCGCGGCAATTGCGTCCAGGTGCGCGACGTCCTGGATCGAAGGCAAGGGATTGGAGGTAAAGGCGAGCGGCAGGCTGGTGGCTTCGCCATTGTTCGACAGCGGTGTGACTGTGCCGATGTCGGGAGCCGCATGAGCTACGTTGCTCAGTCGCCTCACGAAGCCGTCTGGCACCACGGTGTCGGAGTTAAGCAGGATCACATCGCCGGCGCGGATCGTATCGAGCGCACGATTGACGGCACCGATAAACCCCAGATTATCGGCGTTGCGGATCAATCGCACGTTCGAGGCGGTTGCAACCGAGTCAAGCAGCATCGCGATGCGCTTGTCGGGCGTTGCATCGTCGACCAGGACTACCTTGATCCCTTCGTCATCCGCGATCGCGTTCATCAGGCTTTTGAGACAGCGTTCGGTCGCTTCGAAATCGTCATAAACCGGGACGACCACCGTCACTTCGAAGGTGCGATCCTTGCTGCGGCCAGCCGATTTCGTCGTGACCGGCGTGTGATGCTTTACCGGGCGGGCAGCAAGCGGCGCCGGAAACGCGGTTTGGATCATGACGCGTCGGCCAAGCTGCAGGCTCACCAAGCGGCGGGTCGGAGAGGCCGGAAACGGCACGCTGAAACTTGCCGCATGCTCGATTTTGCTTGCCAAGGCGTGCTGCGGGTCGCTTTCAATCACATGAGAGATGCGGGTCTTGTCAGTCTCGATCCACAGGCTCAATTGCCCGTGGCCCTGCCAGGCCGCCCAGCCCGTGATGCTGTCCCCGATGCGGTGGATGGCACCCAACGACGTTTCCCCCTTACCCTTCAGCCGTGCGACGGCTTCGCCCAGCAGAGCCATGTCGCGATCGAGCTCGATCAACCGGCGGGCAGCACACGCACGCTGCTCGTCGTCGCCCCATTGCATCAGGCGCCGATTGGCGGCGAGATCGTCCGGTGCGAGCTCGAGTGCTTTAGTGACGTCTGAAAGTGCCGCGGCTGCAAAGCCGGATTGACGGGCTATTTCGGCGCGGAGTGTGTAGTGGCGTGCCTGGGCAACGGGAAGGATGCGGCAGCGACGGTCGGCGAGGCGAAACGCCTCGGCCAGCTTGCCGCGGGCGAGATTTGCGATAGCTGCTCGTTCCAGCGCTGCAGGGTGTTGCTCCGGATCGAGAGCTGCAATTCTGTCCAACACCGCGCCCATCCGCTCTAGCGCTTGCGGCTGGCCGCGGCCCGTTTCGGCCGTGCGGCGCGGCCTTTGGCAGCGATCCTGTAGAAGTCCATCAGGCGCGGCAGGCACACGGTTTCGAGATCGTAGCGGCTGACCACGGTCTCGCGGGCTGCGCGGCGCATGCCGGCAAAGCGGCGCGGATTGGCCAGCGCCTCGATCACGCGTCCGGACAACTGTTCGATATCAAAAAACGGCACCAGGAGGCCATTGGAGCCGTCAATGATCTCGCGCAAGGGGGCAGTATCGGAGCCGATCACGAGGCAGCCCGCGCTCATGGCTTCCAGCAGCGACCAGGACAAGACGAACGGATAAGTGAAGTAGACGTGAGCGCTTGAGATCTGGAACGCCTTGAGGAAATCCTCGCGGCTCAAGTCCTCAGTGAAATGAATGCGGCTGGTATCGACCTTGCCTTGGATCTCGCGAGAGAAAAAGGAGCGCCAGCTGTGGCCTTCCGGGGGTGATAGCCCGTAGGGAATGCCCGAGCCGCCCACGATCAGAATCTGGGCCTTCGGCCGGGCCGCCATGATCGCCGGCAGTGCGCGCAGGAAGCAGTGGAAACCGCGCAAAGGTTCGTGGCTTCGGGTCGCAAAGGTGACGACCTCGTCGGCCTTGGTCAACACCTTGCCCGAAGGCAGCGTCAATATAGCGTTGTCTCGGGGACGAATGGCCTCGGTGTCCACGCCTTCGTGGATCACCTCGATCTTGCTCTGGAATTCGGCGGGATAGGTGGAGCGCTGCCACAAGGTCGGCGAAAGGCCTGCATCCGCATCGTCGAGCGCCAGCAGAGTTGCGGCGTTCTTCAGGTGAATGCGGACGTGGCCATCCACGCCCATGTCGGGGAATTCCGCATCAAAGCCGACGTCCTGCCCGTTAGCGCGATAGTAGAATTCGCAATAGGCGATAATCCGCGCCTGGGGAAACAGCGGTCGTAAGGGCAGCATCTCGCCCCAGCCGGGATGGGCGACGACCAGATCGGGTACGAAGCCCTGCTGCTTCAGGTTCGAGGCTGAATAGAGCACCTGCTCGGCACGGCGGCATTCCGCCTCAAAACGACGCGCAAAGGGGTGGGCGGCGGCGAGCTCGCCATCGGGGATCATGTACTTCTTTAAGGAGACGCCAGCAATCGAACGCGCGTTCGGCGCTCCGATCGCCGCCATCTGGACGTCGTCGCGGCCGGAAAGAGCCTTACACAGTGGTAGAAACTGCGCGGGGAAATTATTATGAACAAAAAGAATTTTCTGCATGAGTCCTTCGCAGCGGCCTGCGCCCCAGTCTTAGCACTGGAATCGCGCAGCTTGCAGCGCCGACACAATTTAACGCTAAAAAAGCTTTTGCTAAGCTGCGCTGGCCTGCATCTTGCCTAACAGGCGGTGGGGTCGCTATGATGCGCCACATCTGGGGGTTCCAATGAAATTATCGACACTGCAGAAGTCGCTCGATCTGCAGAAGGGCCTGTTTTTGATCCGCTACGACTCGGCGGAGGACGTGGCGCAACCGCCGAAAGTCAGCCTTTCGATCGATTCCCGAGCGGCTGGGTCGGCAGAATTCCTCCTGCCACCCGACATTGACGAGCCGATCCTGTGGTCACCGGGGGCCAATGTCGTCATTCGGTTGTCCGCCCCAACTCGCATTCAGGTTGAGGTGAGCGCGCGGTCGCCTGGCGGTTCACTTGGCGCGCGCATCCAGTCGGCGTCGCTTTCGACGGACCCGCTTGGCTTGGCAGCCTTGGATGAGCCGCCGATTGATCTTTCGGGTCTTCGTTTGCTCGGTCACTTGGCCGGCCGCGGCGACACGTCCGCGGGGCTCGGCGAATGGCTCGGCGGCCCGATGGCCCCAACCCGCATCGAGGGGGTCGGTCTTGATTGGGCGCGGCGGCCGCAAAACTTCGGACTGCGTCATTCGGTTCGGGTGGGTGGACCGGGTGAGCCGAGGGCGACCGAGTTCGTCGAGGCCGGAGGATATTCGGGCACCCGCGGACGGGCGCTGCCGTTGGTCGGGGCTACGTTCGAAGTGTTCGGCCCGGCGGCCCAGCATTACGAGATCACGGCTGACGCCATTTTCCTGGGTTCACCGCAGATGAAGGTTACCGGACAGCGGGTTGTGGTCTCCGGGCCAACGGGGCGAGAGCCCCTGGTCGGATTGCGGCTGCAAATTGCCTCGACAAAGGTTGCGGTGCCGCCGGCCCGATCGGCGCCTGCGACGGCGAGGCAAGAAATGCCCGTTGCGCCGGCCGTGGCTGAGGCGGCGCCCACTGGTCCCGTTCGTAGTGGCAGCGGACGCGTTCGTGTGTTTCGCAGTCGGGCGGTAAAGGGTTAAAATTCAAAGGAAATTCCTTGCAGTGCGGGATGACCGGCCTTGGGTGTCGGCGACGGGTCGAGACGGGATCTGTCGAGAGCGCAAAATCGCGAAACATGCCCATGATTCAGGCATTTATGATGTTTTGATTTCGGCATGAACGACCTGTGCCCACGCAATGAAAGATTGGTTTTCGGCTTTCAAAACGCTAAAGTTGATTGAATGCTTCGCAAGTGCACAATGAAGCGAGGCGGATGCGTCGTCCGGTAGGACCGCTTCAGGAATAGAGGTTTGCATGACCGTCGATGTTTCATCCGACACTGCTCCGGATGTCTCGCTTGCTGCGGTTGAGAACACTGGGCCGACCGGCCTTGCGGCGCTCGTCATCGTGGCGCGGCAGCATGGACTGCATCTGACCGTCTCGCAGCTCATCCACGAAAACGTGCTGGGCGGCGGCGAGGTTGCGACCTCCGAGATCGTCAAGTGCGCTAACAATTCCGGCATGAGGGCCAAGGTCGTCCGCCTCGATTGGGACGGGCTCAGCCATCTGAAGAAGGCGTTGCCGGCGATCCTTAGTCTCAAGGATGGCAGCAAGATGGTGCTGCTGCGTCTGGAGGGGGATGAGAATAACCCGCGCGTCGTGCTGCGCGATCCCAATGTCGGCGAAGACGCGCTACTGGTGATCGACCGCATCCGGCTTGAGGATATCTGGACGGGTGAGGTCGTGCTCGCCAAGCGCGACTATGAAATCTCGGACGAGACCCAGCCGTTCAGCTTCGGATTTATCACGGCGTTGATCTTCCGTGAGCGCCGCATGGTGCGGGACGTCGCCGTCGCCGCACTCGTGCTCGGCCTTCTGGCACTGGCGCCGATCATGTTTTGGCGGCTACTGACCGACAAAGTGATGTTCTACAGAGCGTTCAATACTTTCTATGTGCTGTGTCTTGCAATGGCCGTTATCATCGCCTTTGAGACGGCGTTCTTTGTGTTGCGCCAATATCTGGTTCACAGTCTGACCGCGCGGCTGGATGTCAAGCTTTCGACCTACGTATTCGAGAAGGTGCTCAATCTTCCGATCGACTACTTCGAGCGCAACCAAATTGGCTTGATCGCGCGCGATATGCGCGAAATCTTCAGGGTGCGCACGTTTCTGGTAGGACAGGTCTTCGGGACGATTCTGGATTCGACTACACTGATCTTCTTCCTGCCCGTGATGTTCTTCTTCAGCCCGCTGCTGACGTTCGTTGTGCTAGGCTTTTCGGGACTGATCGTGGGGTGGCTGGTCCTGATGCTGCCCTTCTATCGCAAGAAGTCGGCCGCCGTCATCGCAGCCGAGGGTGCGCAGGGCGCCTTCATGGTGCAGAACCTGAATGGCATTCGTACCGTGAAGTCGCTGGCGCTCGATGCGCGCCAGAAGCACACGTGGGATGTTCATGTCGCCCGCGTCGCCAAGGCGCGGCTGGCCGAGGGTATCGCGGGCGTGACGATCCAGGCGGTCGTAAAACCGCTGGAGCGGCTCACGGTGAGCGCGCCTTTTGCGATTGGTGTCTACCTGGCGATCAGCACGGCCGACCCTGTTTATGTGGGAGCACTGTTTGCCTTCTTGCTGTTGTCCCAACGCGTAGCTGCGCCCTTGATGCAGATGGCGCAACTCGTCAACCAGCTTGACGAAGCGCGAATGGCCGTCGCTATCGTCGGCAACCTGGTCAACCAGGAGCCTGAGGAGGGACGTTCCGGACACGGCGTGCAGAGCCTACTGCAGGGCCACGTCGAATTCGCCAATGTGACGTTCAAGTACAAGGGCGCGGTGTCGCCGGCGCTCAACGGTGTTTCGTTTGAGATTCCGACCGGCACCACGCTGGGCGTCATGGGCAAGAGCGGCTCCGGCAAGACCACGATTACGAGGCTTTTGCAGCGGCTGCACTCTGATTATGGCGGGCTGATCAAGATCGACGGCATCGACGTGCGCGAATACGATGTCGATCACCTTCGACGCAACATCGGGGTGGTGCTGCAGGAAAACTTCCTGTTCAGCGGCTCGATCCGCGAGAACATCGCGGCGGCCAAGCCGGACGCGACGTTCGACGAGGTGGTGCAGGCGGCCCGCATGGCCGGCGCAGAGGAGTTCATCGACAAGCTGCCGCGCGGCTATGAGACCCATATTTACGAAGGTTCACCCAATCTGTCGGGCGGCCAGCGGCAGCGCCTTGCGATCGCGCGCGCCCTGATCGTGAACCCGCCAATCCTGATCCTGGACGAGGCGACCAGCGCGCTCGATGCCGAGAGCGAGGCGATCGTCAATGCCAATATATCGCGGATTGCGCATGGCCGGACGCTGATCATCATCTCGCACCGCCTGTCATCTCTGGTCGATTGCGACGCGATCCTCGTGCTCAATCGCGGCGCGGTGGACGACGTCGGCAAGCACGAGGAATTGCTGGCGCGCAATGAGATCTACGGCAGTCTCTGGCACCAGCAGAACAGCCACAACCTGCCGGCGCGTCGGCCGCGCGCGAAAGTCGGAGGGCCGACCCTTGTCTCGTAACCCCACCGCGCTCACCACCGTCCGGCAGTTCCAGTCCGAATCCGACGAAATCCGCGAGGCCGCCGAGCCGCTTGCCGCTCGTGCGACCTTGTGGGTCCTGGTCGCCTTTCTGGCCTCGCTCGTCGCGATCATGTTTCTGACGCGACTTGACCGCGTCGTGTCCAGCGTCGGCGGCAAGGTCGTGCCACTGGACCAGATCAATGTGCTGCAGGCGCTCGATCCGTCCATCATCAAGACCATCGACGTGCGCGAAGGTGAGCAAGTTCAGGCCGGGCAGTTGCTCGCGACTCTCGATTCGACCTTCGCCTCGGCCGACGTCACCCAGTATAGGCAGCAGGTCGCAAGCCTCGAGGCGCAGGTCGTGCGCGACAAGGCGGAGCTCAGCAATTCGCCGCTGGTTTTTCCCGAGCGGCCGAATGCCGAATTCAAGAACTACGCCGCCCTGCAAAAGGCATTGTACGACCAAAGGAGGGCGCAATACGCCGCCCAGGTCACCAGCTTCGATTCCAAGATCAGCCAGACCGAGGCGACGATCCAGAAGCTGCAGAAGGACGACGAGCGCTATGCCCAGCGCGACGACGTCCTGCAGAAGATCGAGTCGATGCGCTCGTCGCTGGCCGAAAGCGGCAGCGGGTCCAAGCTCAACCTCTATATCTCGCAGGATGCCCGCCTCGAGCTGCTGCGGCAGATGGACTCGACGCACAACAGCCTAGTCGAAGCGCAGCACCAGCTCGACTCACTGAAGGCCGATCGCAACGCGTTTAGCCAGCAGTGGAATGCGCAACTCAGCCAGGATCTGGTGACGACGCAGAACACATTGGACGCGGCAAAGGCCTCCTATGACAAGGCGCTGAAGCATCAGGACCTTGTTCGGCTGACGGCGGACGAGCCGTCCGTGGTCTTGACCATGGCGAAGCTGTCGGTCGGCTCGGTGCTGAAGCAGGGCGATCCCTTCATCACGCTGATGCCGGTGAAGACGCGCCTCGAGGCCGAGATCAAGCTCGCCTCGCGTGACGTCGGCTTTGTCAGGGCCGGCGATCGCTGCACGCTGAAGATCGATGCCTTCAACTTTGCCGAGCACGGCACCGCCGAAGGCAAGATCCGATGGATCAGCGAGGGGGCCTTCACCACCGACGACAACGGCCAGCCGGTGGACGCCTACTACAAGGGGCGCTGTTCGGTGGACAAGGCGGATTTCCGCGACGTGCCGGCGAATTTCCGGCTGATCCCGGGCATGACGCTTACCGGCGATGTCCATGTCGGCACGCGGTCGGTCGCGATGTACGTGATCGGCGACATGCTCAAGGGCCTCGGCCAGGCCATGCGCGAAGCTCAATGAGCATGGCCGCGAGCATGCGCAGGCCCGGACTGCTGAGCCGGCTGAAGCCATGGGCCGCGCTTGGCCCCGACGCGCTGGTTCAGCGCGGCGTAGATGCCTATGACCGCGGTGCCTTCATGGAGGCGTTCGAGACATGGCGGCGTGCCGCGGCGGGCGGGGGCCCCCCGGGGGGGGGGGGGGGGGGGGAAAAAAAAAAAAACCCGGGGGGGGGGGGGGGGGTGGATTTAAGAGGCGGGGGCGGGGGAGTGGTGGGCGCCCGCGGCAG